>CAJQJC010000056.1 GCA_905478565.1 uncultured Candidatus Pelagibacter sp.
AAAATACAGAAATTAATGAATTGAAAATTTTACTTGCAAATAATGCAACAAAAATGTTGCACGGTGAAGATGAGGCAAAAAAATGTGAGGCTTCTGCTAAAGAAACATTTTCTAATAATGCTTTAGGGGATACCTTGCCATCAGTATCTATAAGTAAAAAACAACTAGATGAGAAAATAAATATAGTTGAATTAATTATTTTGTCAAAACTAGAAAGCTCTAAAAGTGAAGCTAGAAGATTAATTAAAGGTAATGGAGTTAAAATTAACAGTCAGATAATAGATGACGAAAAAATGATCGTCACAAAAAAATTATTTAATAATAATTTAATTAAACTTTCATTAGGTAAAAAAAGACATATTAAGGTTAAATTATCTTAATTCTTTTTTAACTTTTCCAAAGTTCTGGTAATAAATCTTGGAGTTAAAGTTTTAATTGGATTAACTGTTGTTTTTAACTTGTCTTTAGGGCCTTTAATTTTAAAACTGACCCCAAAAACTCCTTCGCCAACTTTTTTTCCAACCAATATATTTCCTAACAATGGAATAGAGGCGATAGTCCTGTTAATTGTTGTTGCTGGAACTAATGTGCCCTTCAAACTAATTAAATTATTTTTTTCAATATAGCCCTCCATCATAATAGAAATCGCTGGACCAATTGCATACAGTTCATCAATTCTCATTAGTTTGTCTTTGCTTGTAAATTTTAACTCAAAATCGTCAAATCTTATTCCTTCGCCGGTTAATAAATCTGCAATCCCCTGTAAAGATGCTAAGGTCAATAATTTAGCTAAGACAGGAACTTCTTGAATTTTAAAATCACTTATTTTAAGCACAGACTCTGAAACGTTATTTCTCTTCACAGAATAAAAATCTAAAATTCCCTCTTCAAAACCTTTAATAAATTTATATGAACTTAATAAAGGCTTAGGATTTTCAGAATAAATTGTAGTGATTTTTTCATTATTTTCATTTGTATTAATCGTTAAATTTAATTTTTTATTATTAGGAAATGTGGACACTAAATCTGACTTATAAATCTTATTTTTTTTATAGATTATATTTCCACTAAAATTATTAACAAAATTTTTAGGGTCCAAATAAATCTTTGAAATGTTGATATCAATAATTGTATTTAGATTATCAAAAATTGATTTCGATAGATTATCATTATTATTAATTTGATCTATTATATCTTTAATGTAAAAATTTTTCCCAGAAATCTTATAATTTTTTTTTTGCCTTTGAAGCTTAAGTTGATTTATAATTTTTTCTTTATTTGCTAGATTAATATCTATAAGATCTATTTTAGAAATTTCTAATTTTTTATTTAACTTTAAATTTTTTACTAAAATTAAATTATTATTCTCTTTTAAACTAATCTTATTAAATAAAATTTCTTGGTTATCTTTATAAACGCCATCTAAATTAATTGATAATGTTGAATTTTTTTTCTTTTCGAAATTTAATAACGGTATTAAAAGTAAATTTTTTTTTATATCTATATTAGTAGAAAAAATATGTTGGTTATCTTGTTGTTTGATTTGATAATCAATATTGTCATAAATGTCTTCATAACCTATCAATCCATTTCCATTTATTGAAAATTTATTTTTATTATAACTTAATAAAATTTTATTATTCTTAAGTTTTAAAGTATTTTTATAGTCTTTAAAATATTTTTTAAAATTTTTTAATTCATTAATATAAGTAAGACTTTTTAAATCAATATTGGATTTTAATCTAAAATCTTTAATTTTAAATTTTTCGTTAATGAAAAAAGAAACATCATTTGAAGAGCTGAAAATCATATTTTCAATTCCTTGATTTTTTAATTCACCTTTAAAAATTTTATTAAACTCATTAAAATTAAAATCTTTTTTATTTGTTTCTAATTTTGAATTTATATAAAAGTTTTTATCTTTTTTTTGTATTTCTGTTATTGAGGATAGTATTGGTACTTGATTAAATTTAGTTCTTATATCTCTTAAATTAAATTGATTGTATTTAACTTCAAAAATAAAATTTAATTTTTCTATTTCATTGTTGTTTAATAATTTTAACTGTGTGTCTTTGACTATACCCTTTATAACATAATCATTTTTAATTTTTCCATTTTCATCAAAATTAAAATTAATATCTGCAATAATTGAACCTTCTTTTATAATTTTATTTAAAATTAGTAATTCTGTAGAATTTCTATAAATTCTTGATAATGTAATTACATCTCTAATTTTCAGGAATTTTGTAGATAGCTTAATGTCATCAATTATAAAATTTTCCTTAAAAAAAGATTTCAGGGGAATATTTGATGCAATATACTCTAATGATAATTTGTTTTTATCTATAAAAATTTCTGGGGCATAAGTTTTTACATTGATAGAAAGATCAAGTGGACTCAACATAAAATTTACGTCTTTCAATTTTACATCAATATTTGAGTTATTTTTTAATAATTGTTTAGTAATAACTTCATTAAACTTTTCTGTTTTAAGGCCAACTAAACTAAAATAAATGATTATTAAAATTGCAGTTACGAGCAATATTGAAAATATTTTAACTAATAATTTTATCATTTAATGTTATATAGCGAGCTCTCTAAAAAATCATCTAATTCCCCATCTAAAACTTTTTCTGGATTTGAACTTTCAAAATTTGTTCTATTATCTTTGATCAGTCTATATGGATGAAGAACATAAGATCTAATTTGATGACCCCAACCGATCTCTGATTTTGATGATTCTTGATTTTGATTTTTTTTTTCTATTTTTTTTAATTCAAAATCATAAAGTCTGGCTTTTAACATGTTCATACATGTTTCTTTATTTTTATGTTGAGATCTTTCATTTTGGCACTGTACTACAATTTTAGTTGGGATATGAGTAACTCTTACCGCACTGTCTGTTGTGTTAACATGTTGTCCACCTGCTCCACTTGATCTGTATGTATCTATTCTGAGATCTTTTTCTACTATTTCTATATCAATATTTTCATCAACAACTGGATAAATCCATACACTTGCAAAACTGGTATGCCTTCTTGCACCTGAATCAAAAGGTGAAATTCTAACTAATCTATGAATTCCTGACTCAGCGTTTAACCAACCATAAACATAATCACCTTCAATTTTAATTGTTGATGATTTTATTCCTGCTTCATCGCCCTTATGTTCACTTATTAGTTCAGATTTAAATCCTCTTCTATCAGCCCACTTTATATACATTTTTCTTAACATTTCCGCCCAATCCTGGCTCTCTGTACCTCCAGCACCTGCATGAATTTCAATATAACAATCAAAACTATCACTTTCATTTGATAAAAAACATTTAGTTTCATTTTTTTTTGCAGATTTTTTCAAAATCTTAATATTTTCTAAAACTTCATTTATTACTGATTGATTTTTTTCATCTACAGCTAAATCATTTAATTCTTGTAGGTCAATTAGTGATTTGACAGAATAATCATATGATTTAATTAAATCCTCATATAATTTTTTTTCTTTAATTATTTTTTTGGAATTTGACTTATTTTGCCAGAAATCACTTTCTAGCATTTTTTGATTATTACTTTCTAACTTTGAACGAATATTGTGTTTTTCAAAGATACTCCTTAACTCTTTGATTAATTTTTTCTATTTCTTCTTTATGATTTAAATATTCATTTTCCATTAATAAAACCTTAATATACTATTGTTTTTAAATCTATTATTAATATCCAAATTTGAAAGAGTTTCATTTGGAATATTCTTGTAAGCTTCAATAATAGTTTTTTTTGACTGTATCATTGCCTTTTTACCAGTTACATGGTCGATAACCATCATAGAAATATTATTAGCAACTTTAAATGGTCTTGCATCTTGTTTATCAATTGCTTTTTTTACAAATTCTTTAAAAATTGGTAGTGCTGTTTTTGCACCAGTTTCATTTTTTCCTAGTGGTTTGGGGTTATCTGATCCCACATAAACTCCAATAGCTAGCTTAGATGTAAATCCAATAAACCAAGTGTCTGTGTTTTTATTTGTTGTCCCAGTTTTTCCAGCTAAATCCAAATTCAAATCTTTTAATTTCTTACCTGTACCATTTTGGATTGCTCCTTCAAGTATTGATGTAATTTGATAAGCTGTTTCAGAAGAGAATATTTGTGAAAAATCATCTTTGATTTCTGGATACGTTTTACTTAAAGGGGATATTTCATTACAATTTAAGCATTTTCTTTTTTCATTATTAAATATTGTATTCCCTTCACTATCTTGAATTCTGTCTATTAAAATTGGTTTGACTAATTTTCCACCATTAACAAAAGAACAATATGCAGATGTTAATTTCAATAAAGTAGTTTCTGCTGAGCCTAAAGAAATTGACAGTAGTTCACTTGGCTTATCATAGATACCAAGTTGCTCAGAAAAATTGACTATTTTTTTTAAACCCAAATCTTGAGCAATTCTTACTGTCATTAAGTTTCTAGATTTTTCCAATCCCATTCTTAAAGTCGAAGGTCCATAAAATTTTTTTCCATAATTTTCTGGCTTCCACATTTTTAAGTCTGAGCCTTGTTTTAAAACTAAAGGAGCATCTAAAATTAATGTTGATGGAGTGTATCCATTTTCAAGTGCTAAAGCATATATAAAAGGTTTGAATGCAGATCCTGGTTGTCTTAATGCTTGAGTTGCTCTATTAAATTCACTTTTTTTAAAACTGTATCCACCACTTAATGCCAGTACTCTACCTGTAAAAGGATCCATTACAACTATGCCTCCATTAACTTCAGGAAGTTGTCTTAAAGCAAATTCATTGTTATTCAAATTTTCTACATAGATAATATCCCCTACTTTAAATAAGTCCTTAAATTCTTTTTTTGTCCATGATATATTTTTATATAAAATTGACCCCTGCGATTTCTTTTCTGTTTCAATTTTTACAGAATACTTTTCAATAGTTTTTATAATTGCTAATTCCCAATTAATGGATTTTTCTAATCTAAACTTTTCTAATCCTTTACTCCAGTCTTTTAAATCTTTTTTGTTCAGGAGTGCTCCTCTCCATCCTTTTCTTTTATCATAACTTTCAAGGCCATCTCTTAGTGCCTTAGTTGCAATTTTTTGTAGATCTAAATTAATTGGTGTATTAATATTTAAACCCTGCTTATACACCTTATCATATCCAAATTTGTCAATGACATCTTTTCTAATATCTTCAACATAGTAACGTGTATTTTCAAGAAAAATTTTTTTTCTTTTTTTTAATAAAATTTTTTTATCGATGGAACTTAAATATTCTTTTTTATCAATATATTCATTTTCAAATAAATTTTTCAAAACCAAATCTCTTCTAAATTTAGCTAATTCAATATTTTTATAAGGATTATATCTGCTTGGTGCTTTTGGTAAGGCTGCTAAAAGTGCAGCTTCTACATAGTTCAATTCACTTATAGATTTATCAAAATATTCTAAACTTGCCGATGCTACTCCATAAGTTCCTTCCCCTAGGTAAATTTGATTTAAATATAACTCTAGAATTCTTTTTTTTGAAAGTGCTCTTTCAATTCTAAAAGCTAAAATAGCTTCTTTTAATTTTCTGTTAAAACTAACTTCATTTGTGAGTAAAAAATTTTTTGCAACCTGTTGTGTAATAGTTGAAGCCCCTTCTAGTCTTTTCGATGACATAATATTAGAAATATTATTAATAACTGCTCTTAAAACACCTTTTGCATCTACGCCTGGATGATAAAAAAAATTTTTATCTTCTGCAGACAAAAAGGCATTAATTACTTTTTTTGGTATTGCCTGATAAGGTACAAAAATTCTTTTTTCTGTTGAAAAATCATTAACTAATTCTCCTTCTCCTGAATATACCTTGCTAGACACCGGTGCCTTATAATTTTTCAAAAATTTGTAATCTGGTAGATTATTGGAAAATGCCCATAAAACAGCAAAAATTGAAATTATAGAGAAAAGACTAACACTTAGTAATGATATTAAAATTTTTTTGATAATTTGGTGCATTTTAGTTTTATTATATATATGAATTTGTTAAAGTTAAGGCATCAAAATTCAAACAAAATTTAAAATTATTTAAATATAAATGAAACAATTAATTAAAAATATATGGAAAAAAATTTATACATTGATGCTTCGCATCCAAATGAAACAAGAGTTGTTCTTAAATCAGGCGAAAATATTGAAGATTACGAGTACGAAGGTTTAAAGAACAATTTAATTAAAAATAACATCTACTTAGGAAAAGTAAGTCGTGTAGAGCCATCCTTACAAGCTGCTTTTATTGATTTTGGAAGAGATAGGCACGGTTTTTTATCTTTCAATGATATTCAATCAGACTATTACCAAATTCCTTTGAGTGATCTTGAAAAAATTAAAGAACAAGAAGAAAAAGAAAGAGAAGAACTACAAAAAAAAAGTGAAAAAGAAGAAGAAAAAAATATTAGTGAAGGTAATTTAGACATAAATGATCCTGTTGAAATCAAAGTAGATTCAGAAATTGATGTTAATACCGCAGAAGAAATTTCACTTAACAGCGAGACTACTCCAGGTAAAAATGAGCAAGAAAATATAAATGAAAGTACAAAAAAACCAGAAAAGATATTTAGATTTAAAAGATATAAAATTCAAGAAGTTATAAAACCAAACCAAGTTATATTAGTTCAGGTATTAAAAGATGAAAGAGGTCAAAAAGGTGCTGCTTTAAGTACTTTTATTTCAATTGCAGGAAAATATATTGTTTTAATGCCTAACACTCCTAAAGGAGGGGGTATCTCTAGAAAAATTTTTAACCCAGGTGAAAGAAAAAAAATTCGGACTATTCTTAATGATATAATTATTCCAAAAGAAATGGGGTTAATTGTAAGAACTGCTGGTTCAAATAAAACTAAAAATGAAATTGATCATGATCTGCAAACTCTTATAAAAACTTGGAATGGTATAAAAGATAGCGCTTTAAATTCAATTGCACCATCATTAATTCATCAAGAAAGTGATATTATAAAAAGAACCTTGAGAGATATATTTGATGAAGATACTCAAAACATAATTATTGAAGGTAATGAAGGTTATAAAAAAGCTCAAAGTTTCATGAAAATGATGATGCCATCTCAAGTAAAAAAAATTAAAAAATATAGAGAAAAAATTCCTTTATTTTTTAAAGAAAACATAGAAGAAAAATTAAATCAAATTTATGACTCGGAGGTAAAATTAAAGTCTGGTGGATATTTGGTTGTGAATCCCACTGAAGCTCTAGTTTCAATTGATATAAACTCTGGTAGTTCAATAAAACAAAAAAATGTGGAGAGCACTGCGCTAGACACAAACCTTGAAGCAGCAGATGAAATATCAAGACAAATAAAAATTAGAGATCTTTCTGGTTTAATAATAATTGATTTTATTGATATGTTAAGTTTTGGTAATAGAAGATTGGTCGAAAGAAGACTTAAAGAAAAATGTAGATTAGATAGAGCTAGAATTCAAATTGGAAGAATCAGTAATTTTGGACTTCTTGAAATGTCAAGACAAAGACTGAGAGAAAGTGCTGTGAAATGGAAAGTAGCGCTCACAGACGAGTCTTTTGCTATGAAGGTATTAAAACTAGTAGAGGTAAAATCAGTTTTATCAAAAGCAAAATTTGTAGAACTTAAAATATGTGAAAAAATATCTGATTTTATGAAAGAAAATTTTATAGATGATTTAAAATATTTTGAAGAAAAAAATAAAATAAAAATAGATATTATTTCTGATAATTCTTTAATTATTCCTGAATATATAATCAATCTTCAAAATAAAACAAAGAAAACAATTGAAACTATAGAATACGTTGAAAAATTAAAAAATCTTGAAGAACAAAAAAAAGAAAGTAAATCCATTGAAATTTCAAAAAACAAAAAACCTTATAAAAAAAAACCTCATTTTAAAAAAAAAAAATTCTATAAAAAAGCGGTTTAGATAATTCCTGATTTTGGAGAAGATGCATTTCCGTATAAAGTTTTTTCTATACGTCCAGCTAAGTAAGAATTTCGGCCAGCTATTACTGCGTCTTTAAATGCTGAAGACATTAAAAAGGGTTTTTTTGCTTTAGCTATAGCAGTATTAGCTAAAACTCCATCACAACCTAATTCCATTGCTATTGCAGCATCTGATGCTTGGCCCAAACCAGCATCTATAATCAACGGTAATTTTGTCTGGCTTCTTATTATTTTAATATTAGTTGTATTTTGAATACCAAGCCCTGACCCTATTGGTGCAGCTAAAGGCATAATTGCACATGCACCAACGTTTTCTAATCTCTTTGCCATTAATGGATCATCGTTACAATAAACCATTACCTTAAATCCCTCCTTAGTCAGCACTTCTGTTGATTTAAGGGTTTCAATCATATCTGGAAATAAATTTTTTTTGTCTCCAAGCACTTCTAATTTTACTAACTTCCAGCCACCAATTTCTCTTGCTAGTCTCAATGTTCTAAGTGCTTCCTCAGAATTGAAACATCCTGCTGTATTTGGAAGATATGTAATTTTTTTAGGGTCTATAAAATCCATTAATAAAGGTTTATTTCTATCTGAAATATTAACCCTTCTTACAGCTACAGTTACAATTTCTGCTCCAGAAATTTTAATAGCTTTTGCGCACTCATTCATATTTTTGTATTTTCCTGTTCCAACAATTAATCTAGAGTTAAATTTTTTTTTTGCTATTACCAAATTATCTTTTCTCAATTTTTAACCTCCTCCAATAAAATGAACTATTTCAATTTTATCATTATTTTTTAAGTTGATTTTGTTGAGTTTATTTTTATCTACTATTTCTAGATTTAATTCAATTGCTACTTTTTTTAGTGGAATCTTTAAGTGATTTATTAAGTTCAATAAGCTTAAATTATCATTAATTGATGATAATTTACCATTTACTCTAATTTTTATTTTTTTTATATTTTTCATACTATATAAGACTAGAATGGATAGTGATATTTTAATTCTTAACGGTCCCAATCTTAATCTATTAGGTCAAAGAGAACAATCACAATATGGATCAATAACTTTTGATCAATTGAAGAAAAATTGTTTAAAAAAAGCAAATGAATTAAATATAAATTTAGAATTTTTACAATCAAACATTGAAGGTGAAATCGTTACAATCATACAAGAGGCAAAGAAAAAATTCGATGGCATCATCATAAATGCTGCTGGATTTACACATACTTCCGTCGCTATTAGAGATGCATTGGACATTTTTAAAAAACCAATTATTGAGTTGCACATCTCAAATATTTATAAAAGAGAAGAATTTAGACAAAAATCTCTAATTAGTGATATTTCTACTGGTGGAATTTTTGGTCTTGGTGATTATGGTTATATTTTAGCCATAATTGCAATGCAAAACATTATTAAAAATGAAAATAGATAAAAAAATAATTAAAGAATTAACTGATTATCTAAATGAATTCAATTTAACTGAAATTGAATATACTGAAAAAGATACAAAGATTAAAGTTTCAAAATCTTCATCATCTGTTTCAAGTCAAATCACTAGCGTTGCTAATCCATCACCAGTAACCAAAGAAAAAATTAGTGCACCAGTGTCAGGAACAGAAATTAAATCACCTATAATTGGTACAGCTTATCTAGCACCTGAGCCTGGAGCTAAAAAATTTTCAGAAGTTGGAAAAAAAATTAAAAAGGGTGAAACAATAATGATTGTTGAGGCTATGAAAACTATGAATCACGTGCCATCAACTGTTGATGGAATTATAAAAGAAATTTGTGTCGAAGATGGCCAACCAGTTGAATATGGTCAAACAATTATCATTGTTGAATAATGTTTAAAAAAATTTTAATTGCAAACCGTGGGGAAATTGCGGTTAGAATTATACGTGCATGTAAAGAATGGGGTATAGCCACTGTTGCAGTTCATTCTGATGTAGATAGAGACAGTATGCATGTAAGACTTGCAGATGAGAGTGTTTGTATTGGATCTCATCAACCAGCTAATAGTTATTTAAATGTACCAGCATTAATGTCTGCTATTGAACTTACTAAAGCAGAGGCTGTTCATCCTGGCTATGGTTTTTTATCTGAAAATGCAAACTTTGCTAAAGTCTTAGAAGAAAATAATATTAAGTTTATTGGCGCCTCATCAAAACTTATTAAAATGATGGGAGATAAAATTCAGGCAAAAAAAATTGCTAAAGAGCATGGGTTACCTGTTATTGAGGGTTCTGAAGGTGGTATAACAAATATAAAAGAGGCAAAAGAACTTTGTAAAAAAATAGGTTTTCCCGTTTTGATTAAAGCTTCTGCTGGTGGTGGTGGTAAGGGAATGAAAATTGTTCATAAAGAAGAGGAATTTGAGACATTATTTTCAACAGCAAAATCTGAAGCACAGAAATATTTTGGTAATGACGAAATATATATTGAAAAATTTTTTCAAAATCCAAGACATATAGAAGTTCAAGTATTGTCAGGAAAAAATAGAACAGTTCACCTACATGAAAGAGATTGCTCTGTTCAAAGAAGGCATCAAAAACTAATAGAAGAAACACCCAGCCCAGTTTTAACTGATGAAATTAGAAAAGATCTTTTTGAAAGAACTGTAAATATGGTTAGTAAAATTGGTTATGAGGGTGCTGGAACTGTGGAATTTATTTATGAAGATGGAAAATTTTATTTTTTAGAAATGAATACAAGAGTTCAAGTTGAACATCCAGTTACAGAGATGGTAACAGGAATTGATATTATTAAAGAACAAATTTTTATAGCCTTTAGTGGTGAAACTGCCTTGAAACAAAGTGATATTAATCCTAGAGGCCATGCTATTGAGTGTAGAATAAATGCCGAAGATGCCAGTAAAAATTTTCAACCCTCACCAGGAACTATTGGAATGTGTCATCAGCCGTCAGGATTTAGAACTAGAGTGGATGGTTCAATTTTTCAAGGTTATAAAGTTACTCCATACTACGATAGTATGGTTTGTAAAGTAATTACTCACGGAAGAAATAGAACAGAGGCCATTCAAAGAATGAACCGATCATTAGATGAATTTGTAATTGAAGGTATTACAACGACTATCCCACTTCATAAAATATTACTTAGTCATAAAAAATTTATTAAGTCTGACTTCAATGTGAGTTGGTTAGATAACGAAAAACTAATTTAATAACATTTGGTAAGCCAAATATCGTAAACTGGATGATCAAATGGATTTATTGTCGGACTTGATGAAAAAGTCCACCCATTAAATATAAAAACTTCATCATTATCTTTTTTTGTAACATCTTTAACTTGAATATAAGCTGTAATTTCAGGATCATCATCAAATTCTGAATTTTTACATTTTAAACTCTTTATTAACAAATTTTTAAATTTCTTTTCTTCGTTAATCTTTAATTTCAAAAGATTATTTTTTGAGCTTACCTTGTCTAAGATCTTAATTTCTATAAATTCGCCCTCTAAATTTGAGATATTTTCATTTGCTGTAACAGAAAAAATTAAGTTTATTAAAAAAAAAGAAAATAAAATTAGAAAGAAACTAGTTTTTCCAGCTTGTATATTTTTTTTTAATTTGAGCATCATCTTTATTTGGGTGATAGGCATTTGCAGTTCCTGTTTGATTCGATTTATGTGGTTTTTGCCAATCATATTTTTTTAATTCGTGGGTATTTTCTATTTTATTTTTTGTAAAATGTATCCACGAATACCATTCATTTGGTATTTTTGAAGCATCTATCTCATCGTTATATATAACCCACCTCTTGCCTTTCTTGCTCTCATAATATTTATTACCAGATGAGTCGATACCAACAAGTTTCCCTGAAAATATAGTTTTTAATTTTGTTCCTAGTGTATCTTGATTCCACCAGATGAAAATTTTTTTAAAAAGTGTCAACATATAATTTAATTAATTCTTCAATTCAAAATTGTATAATTTAAATTAGACTAAAGTATGGATTTGTATATAAATTAATTATCTTAAGATTCAAAATAAAAATTAATAAAAAGGAAAAATGGCAAAATATTTAGTAGAAACTTATTATACATGCAGCTTTAAAGTTAATCATTATTTAGATGATATTAATGAAGCAGAATTATCAAACCTAGAAAAGCGTGATGATGGAAAATTTGAGGTTTTAGATGTTAAGCTAGATACTAGAAAAACAAAAAGCTTAGATCCTAACAATAAAGTGACAGAAACAAAAAAATTAGACATAATTTCTGAGCAAAGCCAACCTAAGGTAATTTCAAAAGAAAATAATACTACTTTTGTTAAAAAATTAAATGAAGGAGTAAGTAAAAGATTTAGTATGCCGGATAGAAGAAAAGGATATATTCAAAAAGCTACAATAGGTGATCATAAAGTATATCTTCATACTGGAGAGTATGAAGATGGAAAAATTGGAGAAATTTTTATAGATACTAGCAAGGAAGGTGAATTAGTAAAAGCTTTAATGAATAATTTTGCAATAGCAATATCTTTGGGCCTTCAATATGGCGTTCCTTTAGATGAATTTATTAGCGCTTATGTTAATACAAAATTTGAACCATCTGGAAAAGTCCATGGTAATGACCGAATAATGAGCGCAACTTCAATATTGGATTACATATTTAGAGAGCTAGCAATCTCATATCAAAATAGAGAAGATTTGGCTCACACTCCATCTATTAATGGTAATGACCGAACTTTTTCTGAGGAAGAAAATTCTGATGATCAAAACCAATTACTCAAGATAGTAAAAGATATAACAAGCAAAGGCTTTGTAAGAAGTAATTATAAAAAAAATCTTGTAGATCTATCTGATGTAAAAATAAGTTTAAAAGGGAAAAAATAATATTATTTTTTTCTTTTTAGGGTCAATCCTAATTCTTTAAGTTGCAACTCATCCACTTCGGATGGGGCGTTCATCATCAAATCTTGAGCATTTTGATTCATTGGAAACATTGTAACTTCTCTTATATTTTTTTCATTTGCTAAAAGCATTACTATTCTATCTATTCCAGGTGCTATACCTCCATGAGGTGGTGCGCCATAGCTTAAGGCGTTAATCATCCCACTGAACTTTTCATCGACTTGGTCTTTTTTATATCCAGCAGTTGAGAATAACTTATACATTAGTTCAGGCACATGGTTTCTAATTGCTCCAGACGACAACTCAATTCCGTTACAAACAATGTCGTACTGGTAGGCTTTAATACTAAGAGGATTTTCAAAATCAATCTTATTTATATCACCTTGGGGCATTGAAAATGGGTTGTGACTAAATTCAATTTTGTTAGTAATTTCATTTTTTTCAAACATTGGATAATCAACAATCCAACAAAATGCAAAAATATTTTCATCTATTAAGTTTAAGTCTTTAGCAATTTTATCTCTAGCAAGTGATGTAATTTTTTCTACATCATTTATTTTTCCACAAGCAAAAAATATACTATCACCCACTTCAGCTCCGGTAATTTTCATAATTTCTTCAAGAGCTTCATTGGAGAAAAATTTACCCACAGGTCCTTTAGCTGAAATATTTTCATTTTTTTCTATTGTAAAATAAGCAAGACCCGATGCACCTTGTTCCTTTGCCCATTTATCAATGTTATCAAAAAAACTTCTAGGTTTTTCTTTAGTATCTTTAGTTACTATACATCTCACTCTAGAACCAGATTTTACAAGTTTTTTAAATATATCAAAAGTAACGTCATCTCGAGTAAATATGTCTGACAAATCAGAAATTATTAATGGATTTCTTAAATCTGGTTTGTCTGAGCCATACTTAAGCATAGACTCCTCATAAGGTATTCTTGGAAATTTTTCTTGCATTAAATTTTTTGAAGAAAAATTTTTAAAAACATTGACTATTAATTTTTCTACAACTTTAAAGATATCTTCTTGTTCAACAAAAGACATTTCTAGGTCAAGCTGGTAAAATTCACCTGGACTTCGGTCTGCTCTAGCATCTTCGTCTCTAAAACATGGTGCAATTTGAAAATATCTATCAAATCCTGAGACCATTATTAATTGTTTAAATTGTTGGGGTGCTTGAGGTAATGCATAAAATTTACCTGGGTTCAATCTACTTGGCACTAAAAAATCTCTGGCTCCTTCTGGACTTGAAGATGTTAATATTGGAGTTTGAAATTCTAAAAATCCTAACTTAAACATTTCATTTCTAATAAATGAAATAACTTTTGATCTTAATATAATATTATCATGAATTTTTTTTCTTCTTAAATCTAAAAATCTATATTTAAGTCTAATTTCTTCTGAATATTCTTGATCACTAAATACGGGCATTGGAAGTTCCTTACATGCACCAAGCACTTCAAAAGAATTAATATTAACTTCTATCTCACCTGTTTTAAGTTCTGAATTTACAGTTTCTAAGCTTCTCTCAACAACCATTCCATTTATTTTAATTACGCTCTCTAACTGTATTTTTTCTAATGATTTAAAATTCTCATTACTCTTATCAATAATGCATTGAGTAATCCCATAATTATCTCTTAGATCAATAAACAAGAGATTTCCATGATCTCTTTTCTTATTAATCCAGCCTGACAATGCAATCTTCTGTCCACTGTTATCTTTGGTTAACTCATTGCAATTATGGGTTCGGTATTTATTCATCTAATGCTTCTTTTATTATCTTTAAATCAATTGATTTTTTTTTTTTTAAACTAATCCTGTCAATTTTATATATGAATTCAAATATTTTGCCATACGATCTCTCAACTCTTTTAATTATAAAATCAATCAATTTTTTATCCAAAGTAATCTGTCTATCAGATAAATTTTTCAATATTAAAGCAAACATAAATTCATCATCTGGGTTGCCAATTTTAGTTAAAAGAAAGTTTTTCGTTCTTGATCTAAGGTCCTCTAATTTGAAAATAATTTCTGTTATAGGCTTTAAAGAGGTTGTGATTAAAAATTTATTATTTTGTTCCACTATATTAATTAATGTGTAAAGTAATTTTTCATTTATATCGCAACTAAGATCTTCCAAAATTACGTTTTGATATCCATCAGCTATATTAAGTTTATCTTCATCAAATGTTTTTGCATCAATCTTAATTCCTTTAAATTTTTTTAAAAAAATATCTACCATATGCGACTTACCTGAATATTTTGCTCCACTTATACTCAAAAAATTTTTTTCCCATCTAGGCCAATTATTTAACAATTCAAAGGTATGATGATTACAGACACCAACATAAAAATCATCATCAGTAAAATTTTGCTTATAATCAAAATTTAAAAGTAATTGGTTTAAGTTTTTCATTTTATTCTCCAAAAATTTTCTGAAATTTCTAGTTCGATATCTTTTTTATCTATGTCAATAATAAACTTTTTTGGTGATCCATTGTAAATAATTTTAAAAAATATATTTTCGTTATCAAAATGAAGTATATAATAATCTGATACTAAATTATTATTATCTAAATATTTTTCTAGTTTTGCAATTTTTTTGTATTCTTTAGAATTAATTGATAAAGTTAAAGGTAATTTAATTGATGTGTTTATTTGATTATTTTTTTTCCAATAGTCTTCAAATGTAATTTTTAATTCTTCTACAATATACTCATAGTCTTTTTCATTTTTTAAATCAATTTTCTCAAAATTACGGTTATCTAGTTTTAAGGAATTATTTAAATAAATTTTTGAAAGTACTTTGATATTGTCTCTATTTTTAAATATAATAGAAATTATATAATCCTTTAAATCATATTTATTAATTAAATCTAAAAAGTCATAATCTTCGATTGATGTACTTAATTTTTGAAGAGAATATAAATCTTCAATATCTTCACTTGGAAGTAAGTATTCTAATAAATTATAGTCATTATAAAAATCATTCCATTTTTGATAAAATATATTATCTGTATATAAATAAATTTTATCATTTTCAGCATCTACTAATATGGGAATTAGCAAAACCTTATTCTTAGTAGAAATAGATGGAAAAATATTTTTTTTTTCAAGAAAAAATAATATTTTTTTTTTGTTGAATACAGTTTCTAATTTAGCAAAATATTCATTGTTAATAAATTTTTCATCACTAATTGTAAAAGAATCAATCATACTTTTTATTTGTTTTTGGCTCACTTTTTTAATTTTTTCTTTATCACCTGAGGTTGTAATCATAGAAATTAAATTAAAAAATGAATTTACAAAACCTTCATTAATAACTCTATTTTTATTAAATTTTGTGTCAAAAGGGGATGAAATTTCAACATTAGATACTTTAAAGTTGTCTGCTTTTAAAAAACTTGTGGAAAAAAATATTATAAATAGAACGAATGAAATAAAAAATATATATACTTTTGAAATCGTTACTAATTTATTTATAATTTGCATAATCTATACTAATGAAAAAACTAAATCTAACATATCAAAAAAGTGGTGTTAACATAAATGCTGCGGATAAGTTTGTTAATTTTATATCTAATATTTCATCAAAAAATAAAGGCAAAAAAAAGTTTGATAATATTGGTAGTTTTGGATCGATATCTAGTATTCCTAATAATCTCAAGAAGCCTAAAATTGTAGCTTGCACTGATGGAGTTGGCACTAAGGTGGAGATAGCAAATATGCTGAATAAATATGATACTATTGGTATTGATTTAGTTGCAATGAGTGTAAACGACTTAATTGTTCAAGGAGCAAAACCATTGTTATTTTTAGACTACATTTCTATTAATAAAATAAATCTAAAAAAATTAAAATCTATCCTTAAGGGAATAGTAAAAGGTTGTAAAATTTCTGGTTGTGATTTGGTTGGCGGAGAAACAGCTGAGATGCCTGGGACTTACGAAAAAGGAAAATTTGATATAGCTGGTTTTGCTGTAGGTTTAGTCGATGAAAAAAAAATTTTAGCAAAAAAAAATATTAAGAAAAATAATTTAATTCTTGCAATACCTTCTAGTGGTGTTCATTCAAATGGCTATTCTTTAATTAGATATGTTTTAAATAAAAAAAAAATTAATTTAAAAAATAATTCATTTTTAAAAAAAGAATTATTAAAACCAACAAAAATTTATGTAAAAGAAGTTTTAAATTTAGTCGATAATAGTCTGTTAAATGGATGCTCAAATATAACTGGTGGTGGGCTAGCAGATAATATTAAAAGAATTATTCCAGACGGGCTAGCTGCTCATATAGATTTAAATAAAATTAAAACAAAAAAAATTTTCAAATGGTTAAAACAAAATAAAATTGATGACAAAGAAATGTTAAAAACATTTAATTGTGGTGTTGGTTTTTGCTTAGTAATTGATCCAAAAAATTTAAAAACAATCTCAAAATATTTTACAAAAGAATTTAAACCATATGTTATTGGAAAAATAACATCAGGAAAAAATAAAGTTAAACTCAATGGAAAAATTGACTGGTCTTAAAAAAATAAAAACAGCAGTTTTTATTTCAGGAACAGGTAGCAATTTAAAAAATATAATAAAATTTTCTAAAATAAAAAAATCTCCTATTTCAATAAATTTAATAATTTCGAACACTTGCCTTGCAAAAGGCTTAAAATATGCTGAACAATTTAAAATCAAAAAAAAAATATTTAATTTTAAAGATTATAATAAAGCTGAGAAAAAAATTTTAATATTGCTTAAAAAAGAGAAAATTGAATTTATTTGTTTAGCTGGTTATATGAAAATTCTATCTGCAGGATTTATAAAAAAGTTTGGTAAAAAAATAATCAATATTCACCCATCTTTACTTCCTAAGTATAAAGGCCTTAATACACATAGTAGAGCAATAAAAAATAAAGACAAATTAGCTGGTTGCACAGTTCACTATGTAGCTGCAAAATTAGATTCTGGCAAAATAATATTACAAAAAAAAGTTAAAATATCAGCCAGAGATAATCCTGCTTCTTTAAAAAAGAAAGTTTTAAAGCAAGAGCACAAATTGTACCCTGCTGCTATTATGAAAATTTTTAATTAGTCTTTAAAAAAAAAATCAATTTCTATTTTTGCGTTTTCAACACTGTCAGAACCGTGAACAGAATTTTTATCAATTGAAATTCCATATTTTTTTCTTATAGTTCCCTCTGCGGCATCTTCTGGTTTGGTCGCACCCATTAATTCTCTATTTCCTAATACTGCATTTTCTTTCTCAAGTATCATTACAACGATTGGCCCTGATGACAAATATGCACATAAATCATTATAAAATGGCTTTGTTTCATGAACTTTATAAAATTGTTCTGCTTCAGATTTTGTTATTTGAATTTTTTTATCTTTAACAATTTTAAAACCTTTATTAATAAACATATCTTTTATTTCATTATCTAAATTTCTTTCAACTGCATCAGGTTTAATGATTGATAGTGTTTGCTCTGTATTACTCATAATTATCCTCTATTAGTTGGTTTAATAATCTTACTCCATAGCTTGTTGCTCCACCTGAGTTTAAAGCGCCACCATATTTTGAAAATGCCATGCCAGCTATATCTAAGTGGGCCCAAGGTGTTTTGTTTAAA
>CAJQJC010000057.1 GCA_905478565.1 uncultured Candidatus Pelagibacter sp.
GCTTTAATTTTCTCTGCTACTGACATGATAGACACTCCTCATATTCCGGATCTTTTTCCGCTGTTGGTTTTTGTTTATAAACGTTTGCTAGTATGTCAGTTGATTTTGAATCGTTAACATTTTCTGCACGTTGTATTGATTTTGATCTACAGTAATAAAGGCTTTTTAGTCCTTTTTTCCATGCATCAAAATGAATTTTATGTAGTTCTTTTTTATGAACATCTGCTGCTAAAAAAAGATTAATTGATTGAGCTTGAGATATATGAGGTGTTCTATCTCCGCTTAGTTCAATAATCCATTTTTGGTCAAGCTCAAATGCTGTTTTAAAAACATCTTTTTCTAAATCAGTTAAAAAATCTAAATGAGAAACAGAGCCTTGATTTGTTGTAATTCCAGACCACACTTCATCTGTATTTTTTCCATGTTTTTCTAATAGCTCAACTAAATATCTATTTCTAACATTGAACGAGCCAGAAAGAGTTTTGTGAGTATAGCTATTAGCAGCAACAGGCTCTACCCCTGGTGAAGCGCCACCACAAATAATAGAAATTGAAGCAGTTGGCGCAATAGCAGTTTTATTAGAAAATCTCTCATTAAAACCATACTCCGCAGCATCAGGACAAGCTCCTCTTTCATCTGCTAAATCTTTAGATGCTTGATCAACATTTTCTTGAATGTGCTTAAATATTTTTTTATTCCAAACTTTACTCATTACTGACTCAAGTGGAATTTGATTTTTTTGTAAATAAGAATGAAAACCCATAACTCCTAATCCAACACTTCTCTCTCTTCCCGCAGAATACTTTGCATCAGCAAATTGATCAGGCGCTCTATCGATAAAATCAGTCAATACGTTATCTAAAAATCTCATAACATCATTAATCATCATTTTATCATCTTTCCACTCATCGTATTTTTCTAAGTTTAAAGAAGACAAACAACAAACTGCAGTTCTATCTCTACCATCTTTATCTATTCCAGTTGGTAAAGTTATTTCACTACATAAATTTGAAGTTTTAACAGTTAAATTTGCAAGCTTATGATGTTGTGGAATTTGTCTATTCACAGTGTCAATATAAATGATATATGGCTCACCAGTTTCCATTCTCGCGGTTAATAATCTAATCCATAAATTTCTTGCCGAGATAGTTTGTTGTACAGTACCATCTGCCGGACTTTTTAATGCCCACTGTTCATCTGTTTCAACAGCTCTCATAAATGCATCAGAAACTAAAATACCATGATGTAGATTTAATGCTTTTCTGTTTGGGTCACCACCTGTTGGTCTTCTCATTTCAATAAACTCTTCTATTTCTGGATGATCAATTGGAAGATAACACGCTGCAGAACCTCTTCTTAAAGATCCTTGACTAATTGCCATTGTTAAAGAATCCATAACTTTAATGAAAGGAATTATCCCAGAAGTTTTTCCAACCTTTCCAATTTTCTCACCAATAGATCTAAGATTTCCCCAGTAACTTCCTATACCTCCACCCTTTGCAGCTAACCAAACATTTTCACTCCAAAGATCAAGTATTCCATTTAAACTATCTGAAGCTTCATTTAAAAAACAAGAAATTGGTAACCCTCTTTTTGTTCCACCATTTGATAGTACTGGAGTAGCTGGCATGAACCATAAATTACTAATATAGTTATAAATTCTTTGGGCATGTAAATTATCGTCAGCGTATGAACTTGCAACACGAGCAAATAAATCTTGAAAAGATTCGTTATGACCTAAATATCTATCTTTTAAAGTTGCTTTTCCAAAGTCAGTTAAATTTGCATCTCTTGATCTGTCAATTTTAATGATAATTCCTTTTTCATTTTGAAATAGTTCTGTGTCGTTACTTAATGAGAATAAGTCTGGTCGTTTCTCTTTAGTTAGCTCTTTATTATTAGGGCTATATTCAGAGACAGCTTTCTTGAGTGCTTGTGATAGTATTTTGTTCATATTAATAATAATTATTAAGTTTTTTTACATAAAACAACTACATGTTGTATGTAATAAGTGTTGATACACTATATAAATCATAAATCAACAGAACATATATAGAACATTCAAAAAAAAAATCAATAAAAAAATCTAAATAAATGTAAGAAACATAAGTAATGACTAAAGAAATAAAAATAGACCCCTACGGCTTTAGAGAATATGACGCAAGATGGTTGTATGAAAAAGACATAGACCAAGCAGGTATAGAGAATCTTGGAAAAGGTTTGGGTACTCAAATTATAAATCACACAAAAAAAAGTAACCCGAGAGTAATTGTGGGTCATGATTATAGATCTTATAGTGAGGAAATAAAAGCTGCTTTAAAAAAAGGATTATTTTCAACAGGCTGTAACATTGAAGATATTGGTTTATCCTTATCGCCCACTGTTTACTTTGCTCAATTCAATTTAAATGCCGATGCTGTAGCAATGGTAACTGCAAGCCATAATGAAAATGGTTGGACTGGAGTTAAGATGGGGATCAAAAAAGGATTAACTCATGCTCCAGAAGAAATGAAAGAGTTAAAAGATATTACATTAAATCAAAAATTTATTAAAGGTGAAGGAAATGAAAAAAAAATAGAAGGTTTTCAAGAGATTTATAAAGATGATTTAATTAATAAAAATAAAATTAATAAAAAGATTAAAGCAGTTGTTGCATGTGGTAATGGAACTGCAGGAATATTTGCACCTGATATTTTAAGAGGCATAGGTTGTGAGGTAATAGAATTAGATTGTAAATTAGATTGGACCTTTCCAAAGTATAATCCAAATCCAGAGGATTTAGAAATGCTGCATGAAATAAGTAAAGCAGTAAAAGATAACAATGCAGACATAGGTTTTGGTTTTGATGGTGATGGTGATAGAGTTGGTGTAATAGATAATAAGGGAAATGAAATTTTTTCTGATAAAATTGGATTATTAATAGCAAGAAACCTTTCATCAAAACATAAAAATTCAAAGTTTGTGGTTGATGTTAAGTCAACTGGATTATATTCAAAAGATAAAGTGCTGTTGGAAAATAATTGTGAAACTATTTATTGGAAAACAGGTCATTCACATATTAAAAGAAAAGTTAATGTTGAAAAAGCTTTAGCTGGATTTGAAAAAAGTGGACATTTCTTTTTTAATCAACCACTAGGGTATGGTTATGACGATGGAATTAATTCAGCAATCCAAGTTTGTCATTTATTAGATAATCAAAGTAGAAAAATGAATGAAATCATCAATGACTTACCAAATACTTTTCAAACACCTACAATGGCTCCATTCTGTAAGGATGAAGAAAAATATCAAGTAGTTGAAGATTTAGTAAAGAAAGTTACAGAAATAAAAAATGAAAATATAAAGATTGATAACCAAGAAATTTCTGAAATTTTAACAGTTAATGGAATAAGATTTACTTTTGATGATGGTTCATGGGGATTAATTAGAGCATCATCTAATAAACCATCGTTAGTAATTGTTACAGAAAGTCCTACTTCAGATGACAGGAAGAAAAAAATATTTGATTTCATCGATGATCTACTTCAAAAAACTGGTAAAATTGGTGAATATGATCAAAAAATTTAAAATCATTCTTGTCGTCAATTTTCTTTTTTGTTCCAGCGTTTTAGCTTTAAGTCCAGAGTATGAAAAACAAATGTATATTGGGTGCTATGGTAACTCTAAAGTTTATTTGGGAGCAGAAGCTGCCAAAAAATACTGTTTATGCACTATAAATAAGTTAAGTGAAAAATACTCAGATGAAGAGATAGATCTAATCTTTAAAAAAGAACCTGAAGAGATTATGAAAGCAACAGAATTTGCTTCTATTTATTGTGAAAATAATAAATAAAAACTTTAAAAATAAAAAAAATTGAATACAAATTTGTAATGAAAGATAAAAAAAATTTTGGATTTGGCACTCAAATACGTAAGTCACCTTACTTTAATTCTACAGTAAAATGGGGTGCTACAGGTTTTTCTGTGTATAATCATATGTACATCCCAAGAGACTTTGGTAGTCCAGAGCAAAACTTCTGGAATTTAGTCAATGAGGCTATCCTTTGTGATGTGGCTGTTGAACGTCAAGTAGAAATTACTGGTCCTGATGCTGCAAAATTTATTCAGTTATTAACACCAAGAGATTTATCAAAATTATCTGTTGGACAATGCAAATACGTTCTAATTGTAAATAATGAAGGTGGAATTTTAAATGATCCTGTTCTTTTAAGATTGGCAGAAAATCATTTCTGGTTATCTCTTGCAGATAGCGATATTTTATTATGGGCTCAAGGAGTTGCTGTAAACTCTGGTCTAAATGTTAAAATTTCAGAACCCGATGTCTCCCCTCTTCAATTACAAGGACCAAACTCAGGAAAAATTATGGAGGCTTTGTTTGGTGAAAGTATTAATGATCTTAAATATTATTGG
>CAJQJC010000058.1 GCA_905478565.1 uncultured Candidatus Pelagibacter sp.
AATGATAGTGTTGACACAACAACATTAACTGTTAAAGTACAAGAATCATCTTCTGATGCAACAACAAATACATACACACTTGCAACTGGTATTACAGGACTAGATTCAACATCTAAAGTATATTTTCTACAAGAAGTAGAAGGTGGTAGATTTGAAGTTTATTTTGGTGACGGAGTTACAGGTAAGTCAATTGCAGATGGTAACATAGTCATATTAGATTACATCAACGGCAACAGAGATGCTCCAAATGGTGCTACAACATTTACTCTATCAGGAACAATTGGTGGATTTTCAAGTGCAACAATTACGACAGTTAGTAATGCTTCAGGCGGAACTGGACTTGAATCAATTTCTTCTATTAAGTACAATGCACCGAGAGATTATTCTGCACAAGATAGGGCGGTTACTGCTGAAGATTACAAGACACTAGTTAAAGGTCTATATGCAAACGCACAGGCAGTTCAAGTCTATGGTGGTGAAGATGCAGCCACACCTGACTATGGTAAAGTCTATATTTCTATCAAGGCAAAATCTGGTTCTAATCTTACAACTGCTACAAAAGAAAGTATTGTACAGAGTCTTAAATCATATGCTGTTGCTTCAGTAACGCCTGTAATTATCGACCCTGAAACAACATTCATTACACTTGTTGTCAACTTCAAATATAATTCAGGCATAACAACTAAAGATGTATCTACACTTCAGACAAATGTTTTAACAAAGATTGCAAGTTATAACAACAACACATTAGAGGACTTTGCTGGCATGTTTAGATACTCAAAACTAATTGAAGATATTAATAATGCAGATACATCTATTCTAAGTAACATCACAACGGTGAGAATGTACAAGTATTTCACACCAACATTAAATTCAGGAATAAAATATACACTTAGTTATAATAATGCATTATATAATCCACATTCTGGACACAACTCCTCTGGCGGCGGTGTTATATCATCATCTGGTTTCAAAGTAAACAATGACAGTTCACTAAATGAACATTTTTTAGATGATGATGGTGCTGGTAATTTAAGAATATATTATCTAAGTGGCACAACACGAGTTTATACAGACACAGCATTTGGTACTGTAAACTATACAACTGGTGAAGTAGTTCTTACATCTGCACACATTACAAGTATTTCAAATGTAGACGGCGCAACAAGTACTCAAGTTCGAGTATTTGCAACGCCAAACTCTAATGATGTTGTACCAGTAAGAAATCAAGTATTATCTATCGATACATCAAACTCAACAATTACTGGTGAAGTTGATGGTATTGAAAGTGGAAGTTCACAGGCAGGAACAACATATACGACAACATCTAGTTACTCTTAATCAATGGCAACAAAATATAAAACTAACAAGAGGAAACTATCCTCACTTGTCAAACAACAAGTACCTCAATTCGTATTAGAGGACCATCCTAAGTTCACAGAATTTCTGTCGTCTTACTACCTCTTTATGGAGTCGGCAGAATTAAATCTAACTGACATTACAGCAGTAGATAATATACTTTTAGAAACTGAAGGCTCAACAGATAGTTATTTACTACTCAATCAAACAGATAAAAATGGTTTAGATGCTGGTGGTCAGATTGTTGAAGAATTAAATTCAATCACAAGTTCATTTGCCAAAGGCGAAACGATTACAGGCTCAACATCTGGTGCCACTTCTACAGTTCTTGCAGAAGATATAACTGGCAACTCTCGTTTATTTGTTTCATCTAACAATGCATGGATTACAGGAGAAACTGTAACAGGTTCAACATCTGGTGCAACTGCAAAAGTTGGCAAGTATCGTGCAAACCCTGTAGAAAATCTTCAACAACTTTTAAACTATTCTGACCCAGACCACACGATAAGTGATTTCTTAGTTCAGATGAAGGAGGAGTTTCTTAATACAATTCCTAAAGACACACATGATAGTGTAGATACTAGAAAACTTGTTAAGAACATTAAGTCTTTATATCGTGCAAAGGGAACTGCAAAGGCGAATAAGGCATTCTTTAGATTATTGTTTAATGAAACCTCTGAAGTTTATACACCAACAGATGACATGTTGCGTGTGTCAGATGGTAAATGGAATAAACAAAACTTTATTCGTTGTACACAAACAGCCGCACAGTCGGTAAACGACTCTATTCTTTTAGTTGGACAAACAATCACACAAGTAGATAATCCAGCAGATGATGATGTGGGTGATGCAACTGCAATTGTAGAAAACATCACTAAGTTTCAACAAGGTTCTGTTGAGATTATTGAAGTAGAAATTAATCCACTTACAACAGTAGGAACTTTTGTAACTGGACAAGTAATTAGTGGTGTTAGTAAAGACGACTCTGATGTTATCGTTAAGATGACAACAAGTTCAGGAATTTCAACAACAACAATTACAAATGACGGAAGCACACTAAGTACTGGTGATGAGGCAACAGTATCAGGTGGTGCTGGTGATGGCGCAAGAGTGCAAGTTTTAGATATTTCTGGTGGCGGTATTGATGAGGTTGTCATAAACGCAGCTGGCACAGGTTATCAAGAAGATGATACAATTACTTTTGCTTCTGGAACAGCCGAAGCAAAGATTGCTATAGTTGGTGGTGGTTTTGCACCCGAAACAGGAAGTGTTGATGTTCATGTTGAATTAGAATCTGGCACAATTACTGGCGGCGGTTCTGGCGACTTAGTGTTAGAAACATTCGGTGATGGTACAGAAGGCAAGTTCTTAGATTCATCTTCAACTATGGTCGACAGAGAAGTCAAAATAGAATTAGAGAACGAAGTTGGACATATGTTATCTGAAGAAGATGGCGGCACCAACACATCTGAAAGATATTACATTGTAAATCAAGAACACGAATTAGACATCCCTTATAATATGGAAGCAACTGACCATATTACACAAGAGGAAGAAACACAAGACGATACTGAATATCCTGGTGATAAGTTAGTACAAGAAAACGAAACTGGCGATGGCGACATAACTGATGTGAGAATGATTGCAAGTGGTTCTGGTTATACATCTTTACCTACTGCAACGATTACTATTGGTGATAGATTCTTACGACTAGAGGACCAAACTAAACGACAAAGACTAGGTGCCATTCAATTAGAACAAAACGGATTTGTAGAGTTTGAACAAAGCACTGGCCATATATTAGACGAAGAAGATTCATTACAATCTATTACTGATTTTGATACTGTCGGTGCAGGTCGAATTGAGTTTGAAGATGGTGGTAGATTGTTAAGCGAAACATTTACTGGTGCTGATGCAACAATTGTGCCATTTGGTTCTGAAATTGGTCGTGCAACATCATTACTGATTTCTGAACATGGTATTGATTATACATCTGCGCCTACACTTTCTTTTCCTCATTACGCCGTTCTTAAAACAGTTTCAGGCACTATCACAGAAGATGAAACATTCACATCTAATATAAGTGGTGCAACAGGAACAGTTGTAGACTTTACATCACCTCTTTTAAAATATACAGCTACAACAAGTGCATTAGCAATTGATGACACAGTTACATTCTCTGGTGGTGCTACTGCTATTGT
>CAJQJC010000059.1 GCA_905478565.1 uncultured Candidatus Pelagibacter sp.
AGGGCAATATCAATTGGGGCGATTACCATGCAACAGTGACCTACAACTCCAACACCATGGTGGCCAGTTTGACTAACGGAGTACCTGTGTTCTGTGATCCAGAGAACAGTGCGGCCGCACCCATATCGGAAACAGATTTCACAAAAATAGAAACACCTAAATATGGAGACAGGATTGCATTATTCTCAAGTCTAGCGTATAATAATTGGACACTACAAGAAATGGCCAATGGAACAGCATGGAGAATGTTAAATGAAAGTTGAGATATTTAGAAGGACAGTGAAGGATCGTAGACGTGGCAACAGTTACGAGTTGCTTTACCATCTCAAGGAAGGCATAGAGGCCGTGGGCGATGAAGCAGTCATGGTCAATGAGAACAGGTCCGGACCAACCGTGGAAGGCGAGATGACTCCCACTGCACCCATGGCGGCAATGTTTGGCTATGGTGGCGACAAGCAGATGCATCACACTAAAGGCAGACGTAGGGAACTTGCCAATAATTGTAGGGAAAAGAAAATTCCATTGATAACATTTGATGGAGGACTTTTATCTAGTTTTGGTAATGTGTCAACATCACCTGATCATCATTTCAGGGTTTCTTTGTACACACCAATGAACGACGGTGACTTTCTATCTGACAACAGTCCAAGCGATCGTTGGGAAATGATGGTGAAAAAATTCAAAGTGAAGTATGAACCATGGAGGAAGTCTGATCAAGACGATCCCATAATATTCGTACTGCAACCAAAAGACAACTGGAGCATGAACGAACTAGATCCCATAGAGTGGTTCAACAAAGTTTATGAAAAGTTAAGACCTGCCACAGGTAGAAAATTTATAGTCCGGCCGCATCCAAATCATGTCGCATCCATTGTCGCACGAAAGGATGACTTTCCAGAGGATGTGGAACTACAGTTTACACAAAAACATTTTGCTGGGGACGAAAAGAAATTTTATAGATTCCATTTTCAAGAAGCAATAGCAAATGCACACGCCGTGGTTACACACAACTCCACTGCTAGTGTTGACAGTTGCATAAGGGGGATACCAACTTTTTGCACATCAGATCTTGCACTGTGTTGGGACGTGTGTAACAAGGACCTTATGGATATAGAAACACCCAAGAGGCCAGACAGGACACAGTGGGTGAACGACCTAGGATATAAACTGTGGAGCATACAAGAGATAAGAGACGGCACAGTTTACAAAAGGTTCAAATCAAAACTGGGTCTGTAATGTGCGGCATATACGGTATCACGGACAAAGATCCCGAATTTATAAAACAATATATCGAAATATGTAAACACAGAGGGCCCGACGGATCAGACATATGGACAAGTGACCATGTTACCCTTGGTCATAATCTACTGAGCATAATGGCCGAGCCAAACAAATCCCAACAGCCATGGAAGACCCCAAAAGGCAATAGGCTTGTGTACAATGGAGAAATTTTTAATTACAACGAACTTGTAAAAAAATACAAAAATTTTACAAATTCCACAGGGTGCGACACAGAATTGTTAGCATGGGGACTGGACGAACACGGAATAAATTTTATTAATGAGATCGATTCCATGCATGGCTTTGCCTATTACGACCTGCAAAGAAACACAATCACCTTGAGCAGGGATCATGCGGGCATTAAACCATTGTACTACGCAGAAATAGACAAAGGTCTTGTGTTTGCATCAGAACTGAAAGGCATGCTCGACATTGTGCCCAACGCCCGAACACTTGATAATCTTGCCTGTAGTATGATGACCAGGACCGGCACGAATCCGTTGAGAAACACCATGTTCACAAATATTAAAAAAGTTTTGCCGGGCGAAACCATTGTGTATGATTTAAAAATGAGGACATTGAACTGTGCTAAAAGAATATACATCAAACCGAATGCTGATAAAGATTACTCAAAAAATGAACTCAAAGAAATGTTTGCTCAGACAGTAAGGCAGTGTGCCATAGGGCAAAGGAAAATTGGAGTGTTTATGAGTGGTGGTTTAGATTCTTCAGTCGTGGCCTATGAACTACAACAACTAACGAATAGTGTAAACACTTTCACAAACAGAATTACCCCGGAAGTACGGGCAGATGAAGATTTCAACAGCGATTCAAAAGTAGCAAAAAGATTTGCATCCGAACAAAATTTTAATCATCATGATGTTGTTATATCACCGTCCGAATATCTATCAGCGTGGCAAGATAGTGTATGGTACATGGAACAGCCAAACTACAATCCAAGCAACCCAATGTATTGCTACACAAACAAGTATCTAGCAGATAATGACATAGTAGTTACGTTGGCAGGAGACATGGGCGACGAACTGCTTGGTGGATACCCAAAATATAAAAACTTATATCATAGCGAAGACAAACCAAACTCCTGGAGGGAACTTTTACAACTATGGCTAGAAAGGGTTAAAAAAGGCAGTTATGTGTTGACAGGGCAACCAATCAATGATGAGACACTCCTAGACGAACTTGAAGAATGTTACAGTGACGAACTGTGGAATCCGTCCGACCCGACTGCATCATACATGGCCTTGGATTGTGTTGCACAGGTCCCAGAATCATTTTTCGCACGAAACGATTACTATGGCATGGCATACGGAATGGAGGGTAGATTTCCCTTGGCATCAAAAAAATTCATGCAGTATTGCTTGAACATCAAATCAAAACACAAGTTTAAAAACAGCACCAAAGATATTGTAAAGAAAGCATACGAAAAATTTTTACCTGGATACATCGTCAACAAAGAAAAAACAGGATGGACAGTACCGATCGGGTATTGGTTGATGGATAATGTTAGTGACCACTTGACCAGTGTCTACGATCAAGAGATAGGCAAGGAAAGACTTCAATCACAAGGAAGGTCACAGAAAGCAGGCAAACGTTTGATGCCGGAGTGGCAAGTAAAAAACTGGAAGGAAAAATATCAAATTAAATAAAGTCATGCCCACACTAGCAGTAGTAACAACTTTCCCGCCAAACAGATGGACAGCATATGCTAAAAGGATGTTGGAGAGCCATATTCGGTTCTGGCCCGACAATGTTACCCTGTATGCATACCACGAAGGCGAGAAACCAACACTAGAACATCCAAAGATCAAATTTATCAACATAGAAGACGCCAATCCTGAATTAATAAAATTCAAGCAGAGACACAAGGACGATCCTGTGGCCAACGGCGAAGTGGATGAAATACCGGGCGGTGTGCGGAGAGATCCCCACGCAGGGAAAAATGACAGGGGCAAAGGTTCTTACCTATGGGACGCTGTGAGATTCGCACACAAGACCTTTGCAGTGGATCACGCGATAAAAACAATCAACACAGATTATGTTTTATGGTTAGATGCCGACACATACACATTCAGGCCAATCACAACGGAGTTTGTTACTGGGCTACTACCCCAAGACAAGCTCGTGAACTTCTTGGGGAGGGGTGAAAAATATCCAGAATGCGGGTGGGTGTGCTACAACAAGAAGCATCCAAAAATCACAGAGTTCATGCAGTACTGGACAGACCTTTACACCAAGGACACCATATTCAAAGAGTTGGAATGGCATGACAGTTATCTGTTTTGGCAATGCCTAAAACGTATCGCACCCAACGACGGGGTGGACATAGGCATTGGTGCAGGAGCCAAGGGAAACCACGTGTTCATCAACAGCGTGTTGGGAGCGTATGTGGATCACATGAAAGGCAAAAGGAAGGTTAAAGGCAAAAGTAGCAAGAGTGACTTGCGTGGTGGCAGGCACGAGGACTACTGGAAGAACGTGGAAAACTACGATCCGTTCAGTGGTGTGAAGTTTGATCCCAAGCAGGCAGACGACATAGTAAGCAAGGTAGCCAAAGGAAAGCAGGGCAACTGATGAGGATAGAAGCATGGCCCATGCATGGCCCATTGAACAGCAAAGACATCTTCGCAAAATTCATAAAGTCCATGCAGGACTCGGGAGACGAAGTACATGTCGACAAGGAAACTAACGGTGACGTAGCAGTCATTTGGAGTGTACTGTGGCAAGGCAGGATGCGAAACTACAAACAGATTTGGCAAAGATACAGACAAGCAAATAAGCCAGTGATAGTGCTAGAAGTGGGTGGAATAAGAAGGAACAAAAGTTTTAAGATTGCAATCAACGGTGTGAACAGGAAAGCAGATTTTGCCAATCAAGATGTGGACAATACTAGATGGCCATTGTTTAATCATGTATTCAAGCCATGGAAACAAACAGGCGACAACATACTCATCTTGGGACAACACGATGCTTCTGAACAATGGAACGGTATGCCTGGTATGAACATTTGGTTTGAACAACAAATAAATGAAATTAGAAAACACACTAGCAAACCTATACAAGTTAGACCCCATCCCAGGAATCCTATAAGTTTTAATTTTAAAAAATATAAAAATGTAAGCATAACAAATCCTGTAATGGACAGTAACACCATAGATGACACCAACTTCAAAGACACACTGGAGGACGCTTGGGCTGTGATAAATCACAGTTCTAATCCTGCGATAGAGGCTGTGATCAACGGTATACCTGTGTTTGTATCTGAGGATAGCCTGTGCCATGACGTTGGCAATCATTCTCTAGCCAACATCAATGATCCTAAAATGCCTGATAGACAAGAGTGGGCAAACAAGTTGTCATACACTGAATGGTTTGAAGATGAGATAGAAAAAGGATTACCATGGCAGAGAATCAAAAATAGAATTACCACAAATTATCTATGAATACAATCTCAGAAATCACATGGAAGCCATACGATGGAGAGATTGTAAACACAAATCTCATCATACGTAAAGGTAAAAAGATACAAGAAACTGCTTTCTTCGAAGATAAGGTAAAAGCAGTTCCAAAGGGCAATGCCTACTGCATAGGGAACGGTCCTTCACGTAAAGGTTTTGATCTAAACAAACTTAAGGCCACAGGACAGACTTACGGATGTAATGCATTGTACAGGGATTTCATGCCCGACTTCATATTTTCCGTAGACACTAACATGTCAATGAAAATGGTAGACGACGAGGTTGGGTTGAAGACCGTACACTACGCTCCTGCCTTACAGGCAAATAGGAAAGAAAGCAAAGGAATGATACACCTCATACCTAACAATCCAAACTGGATATCAGGCAATGTCGCATTCTGGACTGCAGGAGTGCATGGGCACCGAAACATCTACCTCATAGGATATGACTTCAGGGAGTACGGCAAGGGAGAGCTAAACAACATTTACCAAAACACCGACAATTATGGCGAACGTAATGATGATAAAATATTTGATGGATGGTTAAAGCAGTTTCGCGATATGTTGAAGATGAGACCATACGTGAACTACACTGTAGTGCATGACAATCCACCGGAATATTTGAACTATCTACAGACAGGCACAGATCTAGGTAACAGTCGAATCATGAGTTACAAAGAGTTTGAAGAAACTGTGTTAGCCAGTTCTTGATAGAGTCAGTCCAGCACTTTTAAACTTATTTTTAAAAGAATAAAAGTTTGCATTGTGATTCGAATAAGGATCTTTAAGCACGGTCATCTGATATAGATGTACCATCTCATGAGCCAAAGTTTCTACGAAGTCCCGGAATGTTGGATACTTGGTATGTATCTCTATCGCAAAACTAACATCAGTCTTGTCATATGGTATCACACTTTGATCGTATGTACCTTTCTTGCATTTCCTATTATCCCAATTGGCCCAACATCTGCCCCAGTCATTGGTCATCCTTACCAAATACATCGGAACGGCAGGCAACTGATTACCAAACAATCCCTTGTTGAGATGCTTGAACCAGGTTACAACTATTGAGTGTGTGGGTCTGAAGTTTCTTGTGTTCTTTCGCATAGTCAGAGTATTTTCCAACCTGATCTTCAATTGTTTCCTGACTGTGACAGTCTTCTTACTGGTTTTTTTCATGGTTGACTATATTACCAAGTATGCTATAATATACTAATAATTATCAATATTACCAGGTTTAAAAATGCACACAGATTTGCCAAAAACAATTAACGAAGCACTTAAAATACTAGCATATAATGATTATTTCTGGGCGAATCCTTCAATGATAGGAAATACAGCCGTAATCAAGCCACACCCGAAAGACTACGAAACTGTGAGATCGCTGGCAGAGTCACAATACGCCTGGACAGAGAAACAGGCCAGACTGGCATTGGTGATATTGAAAAGATACCTAACCAAGTTCCAGGCCCATGGCATGGACATCAAGAAGTTATTAGACAATCCAGAATATGAAGACGACTTCCGTGTGATCAGTTTTGACAAGGTCATCGAGAAGTACACGGACGATGACAACGTTGACAGGATCGAGATGAGATTCCCGTACCATAAGAAAGTGATACAACTGATACGTTGCATGAAAGACAAACGTGACTTGCCTGGAATGTATGCCTTGTACGACGGTGAGAAGAAGAAGTGGAACTTCCAACACAGTGACGTCACTGCCTACTACCTGACCTTGATAGCAGTGAGATATGATTTCAAATTCACGGACGACAGTCTACTCAACGACTATGAAGAGATCAAAAAACAAGTAATTGGACATCGTAGGCCCACAGCACGATTGGTCGCTGGGGAGGTGGTATTAGATAATGCACCAGAATCTTTACAAGAATATTGGAATGAAAATCTCAAGGACAAGCCAGCGTTGACACAAGTGGACTCGTTAAAGAATTTTGACATATCGACAAACGGAATAGATATTCCAGCAGATACCATGATAGGCCACAAGATAGCACACAATAATTACCACAAGTTATGGATCGACTCCAACGGCTTCTCCAAGAACGATGTTGTAAAAGGTCTTGTTGAATTGAACTGTTTCCCATTGATCATGCCAGTGAGTGGTGACATACACATGGAGGATGACGTCAAAGATTTCTGGGAATGGATGAATGCATTCAAGGCACACGGTGTTGACCTGTTGAATGAATGCAGTTGGGGATTTGATGTGAAAGAACCCATATTCAAGAAGGACCTAGAACGTTTCAACAGCGAAAGGACATATCTGTTGGACAATCAAAAATCAAAAGAATTCTTTGAGAACCTTTACGAGTTGCATCAAATGAGTAAACAGTTCAAATTGATCAACGATCAAACAAAAATTATCTTTGTCAGGAATAGAATACCAAGGGCATTAATTAAAAGCAAAGTTAAGCCAAAAGCATCACTGGTTGGAATAGGCGGTGGTTATTATGCCACGGGCACGGACAACTTGAAAAGAATGCTTGAAAATCTTCCAAAAAAGTTGTATTATAGTGATCACCAACCGAGTAGTTGGGATTGGCATGATCACATAATAGTGAAACTTTAAAATGAGCAGTTGTAAACTAGTAATAAAAGATGAAGTGAACGTGAAGTTCGAGAACCTAAGCCTCGAATGGCGTAAGAGGCTCTCCAATAAATTCAAATACGAAATACCATATGCAAGACATCTACCAGCAGTGAAGTTGGGCAGGTGGGACGGCAAGGTGTCATTTTTTGGGTTAGGTGGTACCACATATCTAAATCTAGTTGACCAAATACTTCCCATACTGGACGAGGGCGGAGTTTACATAGATGTTGAGGATAAAAGGGAGCAACACAACTTTGAATTCAAACAAGTAGACAAAAATTACCTATCACACATAACCTGGCCGGAGAATCATCCAGCGGCGGGACAGCCAATCGAATTGAGAGATTATCAAGTGGAAACAATCAACAAGTTCATCGAGCATCCACAAAGCATACAAGAGATAGCCACCGGTGCGGGTAAGACCATAATCACAGCGGCCTTGTGCCAACTAGTCGAACCGTATGGAAGGACACTGACCATCGTACCAAACAAGAGTCTTGTCACACAGACCGAAGAAGATTTCCTTGCTTGTAACCTAGATGTGGGCGTGTACTACGGTGACAGGAAGGAACTGGGCAGGTTCAACACAATAGCAACATGGCAATCATTAAATGTATTGGAGAAGAAAAGCAAGGACGAACACACCACAGATTTCCTAGAGGCAATACAAGGAATCAACACAGTGATAATTGACGAGGTGCACATGGCCAAAGCAGATGTGCTGAAGAGATTACTGACAGGACCATTCGCACACTGTGGCATACGTTGGGGTCTCACCGGAACTGTACCAAAAGCAGATTATGAATTTATGGGATTGAAATGTAGCATAGGTGATGTGTCAAACAGGATACAGGCCAGTGAACTGCAAGACAAAGGTGTACTAGCGAACTGTCACGTGAATGTATTACAGACACAAGATCATCCACAGTTCAAAACGTACGGAGAAGAATTAAAGTGGCTGACCACAGACAAGACCAGGATGAAATGGGTTGCCAACACAATCAAAGACATATCAAGTTCGGGCAATACACTGATACTTGTGGACCGGATATCTGCAGGGGAGATCTTAGAAGAACAGATCGATGACGCAGTGTTCGTGTCTGGGTCAACTAAAAACACAGACAGGAAGGAACAATATGATGAAATATCTACTGCAACAAATAAAGTTATTATCGCCACATATGGAGTGGCCGCTGTTGGTATTAATATTCCTAGGATTTTTAATCTTGTTCTCATAGAGCCAGGCAAATCATTTGTCAGGGTCATACAGAGCATAGGACGTGGGATTAGGAAAGCAGAAGACAAGGACAGTGTACAGATATGGGACATTACCAGTTCTTGCAAGTTTGCGAAAAGACACTTAGGAGCAAGGAAAAAGTTTTACAAAGAGGCCAATTACCCGTATAATATAGAAAAGATAAATTATGAAAATCCTTACACTGGATAACAGAACATACAAGTTAGAGAAGATACCGGAATGGGTTGATGAGAAGTTACGATTCGCAGTACTGGACAATTCAGATCCTGCTAATCCTGATTTCTTTTATATACCTCTGATATTCCTAGAGAGCTTCAACGCCCCAGCCGCCGTGCTAGAAATCGGACCATACAAGATAAAGATGCCATTGGATTGGAAGATGCTGATAGGTGAGGCGGGTCAATCCGAGATGCATGTGTTACCAATCACAAGTCTCAACGACAGAGGATTTGATGCTTTCACATTCAATCCGTTATCTAGTCCCAAGCCAGATTTCTATCCAATAGACGTAGTAGACATATACACAGAAGTGAAATGGTATTTCCCCAAGATCAAATCAGGACAGATGTTGGCGGTGCCATTGAACAATGGTCCAAAGCCCATGTGCGCCTACTTCGTTAAGGACATCTCGAGACAGTGTGAACAAGTGGACTATGGCTCTGTCTGGTAGAAAAACAATAACGATTGACGCACCAATACTGATAACCAGTAACAAGATTGCTGTGTGGATGGACGAAGACTGGATGTATAACTTCTTTGACTTCATGAAGAAACACAAATTCCAATTTTCAGGTTTACAACACAAGAACAAGAAACTAAAATTAACATTTGCAACAGCGAAAGATTGTACAATGTTTGCACTAAAATATGCCAGCAGAAAAAAATAGAAAATTTTTTGATCTAAGGAACGGACTCAAGGCCGTTGACTTTAGGAACAAGGACTACTTCGACAGGATCGACGACAAGGAGAAATCACTGTACTCACCCTACATGCTGATGAGATACGTTTCCAGCGTGTCATCTAAGGATCCGTTCTACGTGGAACACTACGTAGAGATGGTCAACGAGTGTGTGAACAAACACTGCTTCACGCTAGGCAAACACAAGAAACTGTTATGGATACTGACCGCCATGTGTGGTGCAGAGACACAGCAGTTCCATCCATGGCTGAAACCAATGAAGCGTGTACCCAACAAGAGTCTTAAGAAACTGCAGGCCATATACCCAACATGGAAGGAAGCAGACCTAGAGACGCTAGACAAAGTAATAACTGACAGAGAACTAGAGGAACTGATAGAAGCACATGGCATCGACAAATAAATGCACATATTGTGGCAAGGAGTTTGCCAAGGAACGTACACTGCAAGTGCATCTGTGCGAACCTAAGAGAAGGTATCTTCAACGTGATGAGAAATGGGTAGTGAATGCATTCATGGTATTCCAGAGATTCTATCAGATACACCAACACAACTCCAAAACAAAAACATACGACGATTTCGTCAAGAGTTCATACTACAACGCATTCGTTAAGTTTGGTAGATTCATCATGCATATCAATCCGCTATATCCTGAAAAATACATTGATTATGTGCTACGGTCAAAAGTCAAACTAGATCACTGGGCGAGGGATGACCTCTATGAAATGTACTTGATCGAGGCCATTAAGTCAGAGCCGGTCGAGGCCGCACTACAGAGAAGCATTGCGACCATGATGGACTGGGCTACAGAACAGAACGCACAGTGGTCAGACTACTTCCGACTCGTGAACAAGAACAGGGCAGTGCAACACATACAACAAGGCAAGATAAGTCCATGGTTGTTGCTAGGTTGCAACGCAGGGAAAAGGATGTTAAAATCATTTAATGACGAACAATTACAGATGATAGAAAGATTCATTAACACAAGTTTCTGGCCAAGCAAATTGAAGAGCTATCCTGCTGATCACATGCTGGTACAGGACACAGCAAGGGAGGCAAAGATTGTCTAAGATAGATTTAGAAGTGTCTGACAACTTAGAGTTTGACGACGGCGACTGTGCTGTGATAATCAAAGAAGACGGGTCTGTAGGCAGAGTCATAATGCCAAAAGTTAACAAGGATATGTTGAAAACAGAAGGATACAAGAAACTGCTTGATGTATTGGAAGTGCTACAACCAGGATCACGTGATAAGATGATCGAACATGCAGAAAAAGAAAAAGGAAGTGTACACTAATGCCTGACGTTGACATAGACTTCTTTGATAGAGACAACACATTAAAGTTATTCAAACACACACCAGCATCAATGATCAAAGACGGCAAGTCCGAGAAACACAAAACTGGAGTTTACTTCCATGCAGTACCGGAACACCCTGTTACAGGACATGCATCATTGGATTACAAGCAGGCGGAGGATCGAGGATACTTCAAGATCGATTGCTTGAATGTCAACATATACAAAGACGTCAAGTCTGAACAGGAACTTGTTGAACTAATGATACATGAACCAGACTGGGACATGTTAAAAGATCCTAAGGTAGTAGAAAATCTTTTCCACCTAAATGGTCATTACAACATAGTGTCTAAACTTGAACCAAAGACCATAGAACAACTTGCGGCCGTGTTAGCCATTATACGTCCTGCTAAACGTCAGTTGATGTACAAGGACTGGGTAGACATAATGAAAGAAGTGTGGATCAAACCCACAGACGGCAGTTACTTCTTCAAGAAATCACACGCTGTGGCATATGCACAGGCCATAGTGGTACAGATGAATTTGATAACAAAAGATAAATATAATTTTAGTGTACAACAAGACAAATAAAAAACTCACTAAAAAATCCAAACCCACTGTAGTAGACCTATCCAATGATGGACCGTTCTCGGTTGTGTCGTTATCAAAGTTTCTCACCGACTACTGGAAGATCAAAGCCAAAAACACCTGGAAGATACTGAACAAAGAAGGCCAATTGGATGCCCGTTGGATCAAACAGGAACTGCCCTACTGGCAAGATCTGTGGAAAGCACGTGGTATAAAAATAAGATGGGATCGTAGACAGCGATCTTTTTTTTTGACTACTGTTAAGTAGGTCTTCGGACTAATTGGATAGTTCTTCTTTTCAGCCGTTTCTTCGAAATTTCAGAAAGTTTTACTGTGGGACCGTGTAAAATCTCTACATCCTTGGAATTTAATGTTACCAATGTTGATCTAAAGTAACGAAATTCTCCCTTAAGAAATATGTTGATTGGTAACTTACGATTGGACTCGTGCCACCAAGTCTCCCCACATTTAAGAAACTTCATTTTGTCCTGCGGCATCATAAGCCTGCCGTAATCGTAGAAACTGATCACATTTGCATCCTCGTTCTGCACTATGCCCACATACTCCAAGTCGCCCTTTTTAATCAGGCTCAGGAACGGGAACTTGTCTCTCAGAGTGTTAAAAATTTCGTTCATTTTATATCTATAAATACTGTTAAATATGTATTATGCAAACAGTACAAAGGTATTTAATAAATCAGTTGGTAATAGCCTACATAAGTGGTTATCATGGAAGGAACTCAAAAGTGTACGATAGACGACTAACACTGCACAGAGGGGTATCGAACCCGATCACATTCACGTTCAAGAACGAGGATCAGAAGGCACAGGACATCACTTCCAAGACCTACGAGTTCAATATGATCGATTCTGAGAGCAAGAAAGCAGTTCTTACAAAGACACTGAGCATATTAGATGACGGATCTACTGTAAGCACAAAAGGTGATGCAAGTTGCACGATCACAGAGGGAGACCTATTACCGCTGGATGCCAAGTTCTATAACTTCTCTGTACGTGAAGTCAAATCAGACGGTAGCAGAGAGATCACTTATTCAGACACAGGATACGCGGCCGCTGGCACAATAGAATTGCTAGACGGTGCATATCCAGAATTTGTTGCAAGTACTAGTGTATCAAGTTTCACAGCAGTGGGCGGACCACTGGCACACACATCAGGATCAATAGATTCCAGACCAGGCATCAACAACAACAAGGCACTGCACACTATCGCAGTGTACACTAAAAACTTCTCAGGTGCATTGAGGGTGCAGGGCACGATGAGTGCTTCACCGAGCAACACCGATTACTTTGATATTACCATGGAAGATGCAGGATCCACTACGAATACTTTCTCAAATTCTACAACAGTATCCAACTTCAACTTCACAGGTGTTTACCATAGTGTGAGATTCAGTTGGGGCAACGACAGTGGTAACACTGGCGTGATTGACAAAATCCTATATAGACAGTAAAATAGTATAGATTATGAATCTTATACAGAATACAATTCTGACTAGTCTTCCTGCGAACAGAAAGAAAACCCCAAGCGGATGGATCAGTTTCAACGCACCCTGTTGTGTGTACAATGGTGAGACCGCTGACAAGAAGAAACGTGGGGGACTGATGACCAGTGCGGATGGCACTGTCAGTTATCATTGTTTCAACTGTGGATTCAAGGCCAGTTATGTGATAGGACGTAAACTGACCTACAAGATGAGACAGTTCATGGGATACATAGGCATACCTGAGGACACCATACGTAAGTTGGCCATAGAGGCCATGCGTGAGGAAGAAGGAGATGTCAAGTACGAGAAGAAGAAATTCGTTACATTCAAGAACAAGACGTTGCCTAAGGATACACACAAACTGGATGTGTGGTTAGAAAAGTATGTGGCTAACGATCTAACTGAACAGCAATGGAAGAAAATCGACGGACTACTGAAATACTTGGAAAGCAGGGGCATAGGCGCCGACTGGTATGACTTCATGTACTCACCTGACAAAGTGTGGGACGTGAATCAGAGATTGTTGATACCATTCTATTGGAGAGGTGAGGTAGTTGGATTCACGGGCAGGATGTTCGAGCAATCAGACAAAGTAAAATATTACACGGACGTACAGCCTGGGTATGTGTTCAACATGGACGCACAGGATTGGACCAGGAAGTTCGTGATAGTAACAGAAGGACCATTTGATGCTATTACCGTTTCTGGTGTGAGCATACTGGGATCGGAGATAAATGACACACAGCGAGAGTTGATTGATGGTCTTGGTAGACAGGTAATTGTTGTGCCAGACAGAGATGCTCCCGGACAAAAATTGGTAGACCAAGCAACAGAATTTGGCTGGAGCGTCGCTTTTCCAGAATGGGACAAAACGGTTGGTGATGTATCGGATGCTGTACAAAAATATGGACGACTATTTGTGCTACAGTCTATCTTGAAAACAACAGAAACAACAAAATTAAAAATCGATCTAAAAAGAAAAATGTATGGTTAGTTTTCACGTAGAGGCAACGAGTAAATGCACATTAGAATGTCCTTTGTGTGACAGGACTTGGTTTTACAACACGTTCAAGAAACGTTTACTACACGAAGTTGATATTGATGCACTTGTAAATTTTATTACACCAAATCACACTGTCAATTTTTGTGGTAATAACGGGGATCCTATATACCATACTAATTTTTTAGAATTATGCAGTAGGTTGAAAAATAATAACTGTGAATTGTCAATTACAACAAATGGTTCAAGTAAAACCGCACAATGGTGGGAAAATTTAAACAACATACTAGGCACGAAGGATGAGATCATATTTTCAATAGATGGACTGGAAGACACAAATCATATCTATAGGAAAAATGCTAAGTGGAAAACAATCATGAACGGTATAGAAGTTTTCAAAAAAAGCAAGACACGTAAGTGTAGACTAACATGGAAATACATCGTTTTCAAACACAACGAGCACCAGATCGAACAAGCAAAAAAATTGTGTTTCAAATTAGGGTTTGACGCATTCAAATTAGAGCAAAGCGATAGATGGCTTGATAACAAAGACCTTATGCCAACGAAGTATGTTGATAACAATTACCAACATCAAGAAAAAGTATTAAGTGATGCAAATTATCGTACCAATATGAAACCAAGATGCATGAATAATGACTTACCAACAAACAATCTATACATAGATGCTGAAGGAAATTTTTACCCTTGTTGTTGGATGGGAACGTATAGATACAAATACAAAAATGTATTTTCACCAAAGCAAAATAATTTCAACATTAAAGATACAACCCTAGAGGATATTTTAGGTAATGAAATTGTTACAAATTTTTTTGAGTCAACAAAACAGTTTACTTCTGCTCACGAATGTTGTAAACTACAGTGCGGAGTAAACAATGGCTGAATATACATTTGACGTACAAAAACTTTATATAGAAATGCTACTAGCAGATGCTGAATCATTTGCTAGAGCACAGAACATATTCAATCCTGGCTCCTTTGATCGTAAACTGCAACCTATTGCAAAGTTCGTCAAGGATTACATGGACGAGTACAAAGTGATGCCGGAGGTTGAGATAGTCAATGCACAACACGACATAAAGTTAAAAACAGCAAAGGATCTAGATCCAGCACACTTCAATTGGTTGCTAGACGAATTTGAAACATTCTCGAGACACAAGGCACTTGAACAAGCAATACTATCATCTGCTGATCTTTTAGAGAAGGGAGATTATGCTCCTGTGGAAGACATGGTCAAGGAAGCAGTCAGCGTGGGACTCACAAGAGATCTTGGAACAGACTACTTCGAGGATCCTCGAGGAAGACTCGAAGCCTTAAAAGACAACAACGGACAGATCAGCACAGGCTGGCAGAACCTAGACAAGAAATTGTTTGGTGGATTCAACAGAGGAGAACTGAACATATTCGCAGGTGGTTCAGGTGCAGGCAAGAGTTTGTTCTTACAGAATCTTGCAGTTAACTGGGCACAGGCCGGACTGAACGTTTGTTACATATCTTTTGAATTGAGTGAGCAACTTACTGCCATGAGGCTTGATGCAATGATGACTAACATTCCAACCAAGAAAGTGTTTCCGGAAATTGACAACGTTGAGATGAAGGTCAAGATGTTGAAGAAGAAATCAGGTAACTTGCAGATCAAATACTTGCCAAGTGGTAGCAACGTATTGGATGTTAGGACATATCTCAAAGAACTGGAACTTAAAAATAAAAAGAAAGTAGACTGTATACTGATTGACTACTTGGATCTCATGATGCCCAAGAGCAAAAGAATAAGTCCGGCAGACTTGTTCATAAAAGACAAGTATGTGAGTGAGGAACTGAGAAACTTGGTTGTGGAAAAACAGTGTGTGTTGGCAACAGCATCACAGTTGAACAGGGCATCCGTTGAAGAGATAGAGTTTGACCACAGTCACATCTCAGGTGGACTATCCAAGATACAGACAGCAGATAACGTGATAGGTATATTCACGTCCAGAGCAATGAAAGAACGAGGAAGATATCAAATACAATTTATGAAAACCAGATCAAGTTCTGGTGTAGGACAAAAAGTAGATCTAGAGTTTGACGTGGACAGTTTGAGAATCAGAGACTTAGCAGATGATCCCGAATACAAACAGTTTGACAAACAGCGTAGCACAATATATGATTCCTTGAAACAAACATCTAAGGTATCTGCAGGCGACAGTACACCAAAAGATGCTAGGCCGGAAGTGCCAGATCCTCGTAAGGGTGATACCGTAGGCAAAGTAAAAGCCACAGTCGAAGGTGGCAAACTGAGACAACTTCTAAACGAACTGCACTCAGATGAAGAACAGTAATGACATCGACTACATTTACGAGAAATTAAGTTCTCTCTATACAGAATATTCAAACCAGAAACCCAAAGCAAAAATATATTCAAAAGCATACACCAGTCTCATAGGTGTAATGCTGTCAGCACAATCACAAGACAAAAGGACAGCGGTCGCTTGTAGACAACTGTTCGCACTTGCTGATACTCCAGAAGATATGTTGAAACTGTCACAGGATGAAATCATCGAGGCGATCAAACCTGCAGGTCTGTTCAATGCTAAATCTAAAAACATACTTGCAACAAGTAAAATGTTATTAGA
>CAJQJC010000060.1 GCA_905478565.1 uncultured Candidatus Pelagibacter sp.
AAAAAAGCAGATGTGATTATTGATTTTACAATTCCTAAATGTACGCTTGAAATACTTAAAATTGCATCAAAACTTAAGAAAAGAATAGTAATCGGCACTACTGGCTTTACTCAAAATGAAGAACGTACAATAAAAAAATACGCCAAAAAAATACCTATATTAAAAGCTGGAAACATGAGCTTGGGTGTTAATTTATTAATGTATTTAACTGAGATTGTCTCAGGCTCTCTTGGGGATAATTATTTGAGTAAGGTGCTGGAAGTCCATCACAAACATAAAAAAGACCATCCATCTGGAACAGCTTTGATGCTAGGAAATGGTATTGCTAACGGAAAAAATAAAAATTTATATAACTTAATTGGGAAAAAATTTTTAAATAAAAAATCTTTTCCTTTCGGAAAAAAAATTAATTTTAATTCAATTAGAAAAGGTGAGGTCATTGGAGAACATGAGGTATCTTTTTCAAGTGGTAAAGAAATTATAAAACTAAATCATGAAGCTTTTGATAGAGCTTTGTATTCAGATGGCGCTCTAAGTGCTGCAAAATGGCTTTCAAATAAAAAAGCTGGTCTTTATTCAATGAGAGATCTTCTGAATTTTAAATAATGAATGAAAAAGAAAAAGCTAAAGAGATCATAAAAATACTAAATAAAATCTATCCAACCACTCCAATTCCCTTAAAACATAGAAACAAATTTACACTTTTAACTTCAGTTTTATTATCTGCTCAATGTACTGATCTAAATGTTAACAATGTAACAAAAAATATATACCCAAAATATAATAGGCCCGAACATTTTGTTAAATTAGGAAGAAAAAAAATTGAAAAATTAATAAAAAGTATTGGAATTTTTCGAGTTAAAGCAAAAAGTATTTTTTTAATGTCAAAACAGTTGTTAGAAAAACACCAAGGGAAAGTACCAAAAACTTTTGAAGAACTAGAAAAACTACCTGGTGTAGGTCATAAAACAGCAAGTGTAGTTATGTCACAAGGTTTTGGATTACCGGCATTTGCAGTGGACACCCATATACACCGATTAGCTCAAAGATGGGGTTTAACAAATGGTAAAAGTGTTGTTCAAACAGAAAAAGATTTAAAAAGAATTTTTCCCAAAAAAACATGGAACAAACTACATTTACAAATAATTTACTATGGACGGGAATTTTGTCAGGCAAGAAATTGTTATGGATTAACTTGTAAAATTTGTACGACTTGTTATCCTAATCGTAAAAATCCAATTAATATTAAAAAAGCTTAAAATGAAAATTCTAGGTATAGGAAATGCCATTGTTGATGTAATTTGTAAAGTCGAAGATAAATATTTGTTAGACAATAAACTTACAAAAAGCACCATGAAACTTGTAGATGAAATTGAGTTTAAGAAATTATTATCAACTCTAAAAATTGAGAGTACTATATCGGGCGGATCAGTTGCAAATTCCATAGTTGGACTTTCTCAACTAAAAAATGATGTTGGTTTTATTGGCAAAATTAATGATGATGATCTAGGTCAAAAATATGAAGATGGTTTAAAAAAAGAAAATGTTGCCTTTTTTTACTCTAAGAAGAAAGAAGAACTTCCGACAGGTACTTGTCTGATATTGATAACACCAGATTCTGAACGAACAATGTGCACATTTCTTGGCACAGCTGGCAAAATAGATAAAGACGATGTTGATTTAAATGCAGTTCAAAATAGTGAAATAATTTTTTTAGAAGGTTATTTATGGGATGAAGGAGAACCTAAATCTGCTTTCGAAACAGCCATAAAAAATTCAAATAAAGTTGCAATGTCATTGTCTGATTTATTTTGTGTAGAACGACATAAAACTCATTTCTTAGATTTGGTAAAAAATAAAATTGATATTACATTTGCTAACGAGCAAGAAATTTGTTCACTAATAAATTCAAATAACTTCCAAGAAGTTATAGAATTTGGAAAACAAACAGGTAAAATCATAATAGTTACACGAGGTGAAAAGGGAAGCGTAGCAATTTTTAATAATGAAGTTTATGAATGTGAAAGTAAAAAAAATCTAAAAATTCTTGATTTAACAGGTGCTGGGGATTTATTTGCAGCTGGTTTTTTACATGGGCATATTAATGAGCTAACATTTAAAGAAAGTTTAGAAAAAGGAACTGAATTATCATCAAAAATCATTCAGTCAATTGGTGCAAGGTTAAATTAAACAACTTTTATTCAATAAAATATCCATCCGGGTGACTCAATATAAAATTTTTATCAGAGAATTTATCATCAATTTTTTTTCTTAATCTATAAATATGTGTCTCCACTGTATGTGTTTCTAAATCTGAAGAATATTTCCATATATTTTTTTGTAAGTCTAAAACATTATGTTTAATCTTATTTGAATTTAAGTATAGAATTATTTCAATTTCTTTTTCAGTCAATTTAATACTGACTCCTTCTTTGGAAAAAAATTTTGAGTTAAGATCTAAATCATAATCTTTTATTTTTATTTTAGCTTGAGAATTAAATTTTATCTTTAATAATTGTATATTAACTAGTTCAATTAGTTTATTTAAAGGAATTGGAAAATTATCAATAAACAGTACATTCCCCTCAGAAAAAGTTTTATCTTTAGTTATTACTAATTCCTGCTGTAAAGTTGTTTTACTATTTTTCAAAAATTCATTTTTGTCTTTGTAGTTTACTATCTCAAAAAATAAATTTTCTTTTATCTCATCAAGGATTTCGTATAATATTTGAAAATTAACAATATTAAGTATTTGTTTATTCATGCTAAAAAAATATGATAATAGAATTAAAAAATAAAAACACTCTAATTGTTGATCAATTTAAATTTAGATGCTGTATTGGAAAAAATGGCTTAACACGAGACAAAAAAGAAGGTGATTTAAAGACGCCAAAAGGGACTTATAAATTGGGTATTTTATACTATAGAAATGATAGGAACCCCATTTGTGATACTAAACTTACTATTAAAAAAATTACAAAAACTATGGGTTGGTGCAATGACCCAAAAAATAAATATTACAATAAAGAAATAAAGATCAAAAAATCAATAAGACATGAAAAATTATTCAGAGTTGACTATAAATATAATTATTTAATTGTTATAGAGTATAATACAAAGAAAATAACTGCCTTTAAAGGTAGTGCTATCTTCATTCATTTAACTAAAGATTACAAGCCAACTGCAGGATGTATTGCATTAAAAGAAAATGATTTTTTAACATTAAGTAAATTAATTTCAAAAAATACTAAAATTAAAATAGCCTAATCTCTAGCACCAAAAATTTTAGAGCCAATTCTAACAAATGTTGCTTCATGATTTATCGCCTCCATATAATCACTAGACATCCCCATGCTCAAATTACTCAAATTGTGTTGGTTTTTTAGGTTATGCATTTCTTTAAAAAATTTATTTGTATCTCCACTAATAGGTGGAATGCACATTAAACCAACTATATCTAAATTTAATTGCTGTCTACAATTATCCAAAAAAGAGGCAAGATTCATAGGGTCAATTCCACTTTTTTGAGACTCTTCTCCTATATTAACCTGAATAAAGATCTTTGGTTTAAATTTTTTCTTTTCTTGTTCTAAAGAAATTTTTTCAGCTAATTTAATATTATCTAAAGAGTGGATATAATCAAATAGAGGCAATATATATTTCACCTTATTGGTTTGTAATTTACCGATCAAATGTAACTTGATGTCTGGGAAGTCATTTTTAATGTCTGCCCATTTTTCCAATGCTTCTTGTACCTTATTTTCTCCATAATGTTTATGTCCATGATTTATTAAGGGATATATTTGATTTATAGGGAATGTTTTGGATACAGCTATAATTTCTGCCTCTTTTTTTTTTTGCTGTATTTCTTTTTGAATTGCTACTAAATTATTTACACTTTTATGAATCATTTATCTAATATTTATTATTTTATTAAAGACTTTAACAGAAATGAAATCTTAAATTTAGATAAAAATATTAATATAATTTTTAGAAATTACGAATTAAAGGAAAAAGAGCCATTATTATTACAAATAAAAGATTTTTGTAAAAAAATTAATAGAAAGTTATTCTTAGCAAATAATTTAAGCATCGCTTTGAAATTAAATCTTGATGGCCTTTATATTCCTAGTTTTAACAATATTCTTAAATATAAAAATATAAATAAAAGACAAAATTTTAAGTTAATCGGCTCTGCCCATAATAAGGTTGAATTGCGTACAAAAAAACTTCAAGGGTGTAGTCAAATATTTCTTTCACCAATATTTAAAACTCAAAAGAATAAATATTATCTTGGAACAGTTAAATTTAATTCAATAAATCTCAACAATACAACCAAAATTATTGCACTTGGGGGAATTAATAATTTAAACTTAAAAAAACTTAAACTTACAAAAGTTTCAGGTTTTGCCTCAATATCTTGGATAAAAAAAAACCAGCCTAAACGAATTTAGGCTGGCTTTAAAATTTATTATCTTACGTAATTAAAACGCAAAAGATAAAGTTACTTGAACAGTTTCAGTATCTAACTCAGATCCTGCTGCTGCAAAAGAGTAGTTATCAGTATCAGTTTGTTGGATTGACACAGTCATTCCACCAGAAGAGTAAGCCGCTGATAAAGATTTAATATCTCTGTCAGATGCTAATGTAGAGTCTGTATCAGTAGGTACAGCATTAGCTTCTTGAGTTTCAGATACTTTTTGGTAACCGATTGATACATTATCGTTTACGTTAAACGCAATACCGATAGCATCACCACTGTAGTCAGCACCTGGTGACGTATCACCTGCAGTTGGAGCTGAACCTTTGTTTAGGTAGTACCCTTGGTAACCAACAGAAACTGGACCCATAGTGTACAAAGCGTAAGCTGTAACGTTTTCAGCTTCTGCATCATTACCTGAGTTCGAGCTAATGTTTTCTTGACCAGCACCAA
>CAJQJC010000061.1 GCA_905478565.1 uncultured Candidatus Pelagibacter sp.
TCAGTTTTCTAGTTTTAGCAACGATAGCTTCACTTGACATTGCAACGTTGATTTCTGGAATTGCGATTGGCGTGTTGAATCCAGCAGCACCTAAAGCAGCATTTCCATCTTCGAAATCACCTCTGTTATTATCAGAAGGTTGTAGTGTTTGAATACATACAAATCCTTGAACTGTTGAATTAACAAGAGCACCAGTATCTACTACCCATCCAGCACTAACACCTGCAGTAATAGTACCTAAACCGAACCATGATATAACACCAGCAGCTGGTCTTTCAACTGTATTTCCAGCTGCACCAGCAGAACCTACAACATAAGTACAAAGTCCTGCAGTAGCACCATTGTTAGGGTAAGCTAAAGCTGAGAATGTAATAGTATCTCCATTAACATATCCTTCACCTGGATTGTTTACAATTACAGTTGGAACGTTACCAACACCAAACCCTAAGAAATCAACAGTTAAACCTCTACCGTTAACCGAAGTTGAAGTAGTTGGAGAAACGTTAAAATCGTCAGTTAATAATGCAGCACCGTTAGCAGCAAATGTTAATGAACCAACAGGAATAATTGAGATTGAATCTGCAGCTTTTGTAGTACCTACCGCAGTTAAAGCACCAACAGTTGGAGCAACAAATATACCACCTTGTACTAATTTAGTAAAAGCAGGTAATTGAGTTGCTAATAAAGCATTTCCAGCAGCGTTACTTACAAGGTAAAAACCTTCAATTGCTTCTAAATCAGCAAAAGTTTGTAACATTGTAGTTCCAGCATTCGCAGAAGTAGTTGCAGCAGCAGAAACACCTGTTACTGTACTAGCTTGTGCTATCTGTACACCGTTTAAGTTTTGAGCAGCAACACCTGTTAATACAAACGGGTAAGTTGAATCTGCATCTAAATCTAAATACCAGTCAGCATTTCTTACAATTGCTAAGTTAGCAGTTGCAGCAGCAGCTATAAAGTTCTGAGTTGAGTATCCAAATCTACCAGCACCATAAAGACCACCTGCAGCAGCGTTACCGAAACCACTAGTGTTAGTAGCTGGGTTAACTGGAGAAGGAGTACCATATAATGATGTGTTATTTGCAAATGGTTGTTTAGCAGCAACACCTGCAGCCGTAGCTGGAGATTGAACTTGCGTACCACCATATTGGAAGTCTAAGTAAAATACTAGACCTGAAGGAAGGTTCATTGGTTGAACCGAAACGAATTCTTTCGCTGCGATTTGTCCAAATACCTTTCTTACTAATGGTAAAGCAACACCAGCCCATTGACCAGCAGCTCCTGAACCAGGAGTAAAAGTAGCAGTACCTCCACCCGTTTGAGTGTTCTCTGTTACTAATTGTTTAGCTTGGTTCTCTAAGATCATAGACATATTATTTTTGTCTGTCTCAGAGCCCATGCCTTCAAGTAATCCTGTTTTGGACCACTTGCTAGCTAATCTTGCAGCATCACTTTGTAGTGATTTGTAAGTATTAGCCGATTCTAAAAGTGAATTTAATTGTGACATTTTCTTTTTTTAGTTTTGATTAATAATTAATTGTTTTTTAAAGAATACCAGCTAATTTCTGGAATCTTTTTACCATTTCGTCTGATTCAACAATTGGTTGTTTAGTAGTCTTTCTTACAGCAATACCTGCAGATTTAGAAGCTCTACCTAAATTTTCATTTACGCGAGTTTTATTAGATTTTAATCCTGAATTAACAGTTTCAAATACTAATTTTGCTTCTTTTACTGTAGTAGCTTTATCAAATGATTCTAATACTTTTACCTTTTGTGATTCAGATAAATTTTTAGATTTGAAGATTTTGTTAGTGTAAAGTAACTTAGCGTTTAATAAATTGATTTCATTTAACTCAGACTTTAAAGTTTTAACAGTAGCATAAGCTTCTCTTAATTCTTCTTTCATCTTAGAATCACCAGCAAATTTTCTTCCACCTAAGGCTTTTTCCATGTTTTCAGAATCAGCTCTACGTTGTTTCATGTCTTGCTTTTTCTTACCATGTTTAGCGCCTTCAGCATCGTCTAATCGTGCATCGTACCCTTGTTTTTTCTTTTCATCAATTTCTTCTTTAGCTTCGTCCAACTCAACGTCAACCGCAGTTTCCATATCGTCTTCTACTTCTAACTCACCATCTTCATCTACATCTACGTCAACGTCATCTTCGAATGATTCACCAGCTTCTAATTCGCCAGCTCCAACCATATCTTCAATTACGTCTTCGATGAATTTTTTAAGATCTTCTTCTGACATATCTTCAAGATCGATATCCTCGTCCTCGTCGTCCATGTCTTCTTCAGCATCTTTTTCACCATCTTTGTAGCCTTCTTCTTCAGCGTCAGTTCTTTCATCTTCTTTGATGTCGTCCTTGTCGTCTTTAGAATCCATCTCTTCGGATAGTTCTTTGTCTAATTCTGCTAAAATTTCGTCTAGTTCAGAGTCATCTTCCTCTTTGATTTTACGCATTTTTTCAGTTTCAGTCTCAGCCTTGTTATCAGACTTACGATCGTCACCTTCGCGCTTTTCTTTTTTGGTCATGTACTCTTTTTTTTCCTCAACTTTATCAGAGTCGTCTTTTTTTGCTTCTTCAACTTTATCGTCCATTTCCTCATCCATATCATCTTTGTCCATTTCTTCTAGCTTAGCTGAAAGCATGGATTGGATTCTTGGAGCGAAAGCTTCTTCTAAAGCGATTTTAGCATTTGCAATAGCTGATTCTTTTACAGTTTTTGCATCGGCAATAGCCTCTTTTAAAAAGTTTCTGTTCATTTTTCCTAATTTTTTTTGTGGAATACGATTATTTGGAATCGTAATAAGAATTAATAATTATTGAATGCCATATAGAATGATGGCATATTATGCTTATACGTATATGAGGATTATTCAAGAATAAAGAAAAGCGCCTTCAAATTAATGAAGAACGCTAATCTCAGGTTAAACAGGGGAGTTTAAATTATTGGACATGACCCATGAGCACAAAGTATTTCAGTTATTACTGAATTTACCTTAGTGTATGAGTTTGAAGTTTTAAATTCAAGTCCTTCTTTTACTAAATGCATAAATGAATCTGGATTAGATGGTGTTGAAACAAAGTCCCAACATAATAATTCGAAGTCATCTTGTACTTCTTGTACTTCACCCATTGGTTTTAAGCTTCCCATCCCACGAGAAGATACTCCAACTGTAATTCCACTTTCAACTAATGCTTTTAAAATATTTCCGCATGGAGTAGGTAGTATTTCTATTTTACCCATTACATTATCTCCATCCCACCACATATCAGCTATGTTATGTGATACGTTTTGTAAATTTATTACTGTAGATTCAGGATGATCTAATTCACCCATTGCTCTTTTTTCTTCAACTAGTACTTTATACTTGTCTATTTCTCTATCCCATAGTTCTTTAGAATAATATCTTCCATTACCGTTTTTAACTTCGGCTGTAGCTAATATTCCTTCAACTAATGGTAATCCTCTTTCAGAAACATTATTTTCTGATAGGGACATAGGCATGGCTGTAAACAACCTTGTTTCTACAAGTACTTGTTTCATATTTTTAGTTTTCTCTAAATTTCTTTAAACCTGAATATGATTCTGGATTATCATTTGAGTTGTAATTTGAATTGTCATTAGAATTTTCATTAGACCCAGCATTACTTTCTTCAGCAACTTTTTCATTAGCATTATTTTTAAATGCTCTTTCTGTAGTATCAGAATTTGAAGCTCCTGCATAATTAGAAGATTCCATATCTTCGTCTACATCAGTAATTGGTTTTTTATATCCTTTACCAGTCATTTTTTCATAAAGCTTTTCCATCTTCATTTTTCTTCTTTCAAGATCTTTAACTTCACGTTGCATTGCTTTTATTTTAGTTTTATCAACTAATTCACTTAAATTTTCATCTTCAGTAACCATAGAAAGTCTTGTATTTTTCTTTTCTATAATTTCGTCAACATGAGCAATTTTAGCTTCTAAAGCAACAACACTTGATGCTTTATCAATTTCTGCTAATTTACTATCTAAAGTTTCTTTTTTAACTTTTTTCTTTTTAGCCACTGGTTTTTCACCTAATGGACCATTTTCTAAGATGTTTAATAATGATATCATTTTATTTTCTTTTAATTTTACTTTTTCCATTTTATCAGACTTACTTGCAGTAATACCTGGTGCTTCATCTGTGTATCCAATTCCTTCTACTCCAAATGCAGCGTTTTTAATATAATATAAAGGATCACTAGCTAAATTTTTAGCTACTAATTTTTTTGCTTTTTCTATAGCATCTCCTAAATCAGCATCAGATACAGTTTCTCTAACTTTATCCATTTCAAATTTAAGACCTAATCTAAATTCTTCACCATTTAAATTATCTATATTTTTATCATCTTTATAATCATATCCTTTTGTTTCTAAATCAACTAAAGTTTTGTCTACTTTTTTATTATCTGCTTTACGTGCTTCATCTGCTTTAGATTCTTTAGTTTGAGCTATATGTAATGGAGGATATCTATTTGGATTTTTAGGATTAGCCTCTTTTATTATTTCCATGTTATCATTAAATACTTTAAACCAATCTGTTGATTTAGTTGGATTAACTACACCAGCTAAATTTTCAGTTATTACTGATCTATTTAATAATATTTCTTCTGCTTGTTTATAAGTAGCAGAATTAACTATCATATGTGGATAGTTTCTTTTAACCTCTTTAAGGAACAATTCTTTACTACCTTTTCCTTTATTTATTTGGTTATATTGTTCTTGTATTGTTTTTGCCATTTTATTCGCCTTTTAATAAGTCTTTAATATCTTTAATATAGTCTAAAACTAAATCTGTTGGTTTAATCACTGTATATGATGAAGGATTATCATTATAATATTCACTTGTTTCATTCTTAGCGTTGCTCAACATCTTATAAATATCGTTAAGTTCCTGCTCAATTACATCAAATGCAGCTACTCTTTTTAATTGAAAATCTTTTTGATCTTCAAATAATTGTTTTACGTCTAATTTTGATCCTTTTTGTACATAGTTTCCTGCTTTATTTTTTGGAACTAATGAATAACCATATGAACTTAAATCAATACCTTCATTTAAATTTTCAGGAATTGGTTTTTGTTTTTTTTTTGGTCTTTTAAATGCATATGGTGTTGCATATGTCATCCCTGAACCTGGTGTGAATGAAGCTGAACCACCACCTGTTGTAGACATTTCTTCTAAATAATCTGATAATGCTACTCTAATTATACCCTTTAATCTACCATCATCAGGAATATCATATTTATCCATTATAGCTTTTGCTACAGCTTCAACTCTTTTATCATTAAGATTAATCATGTCAGTAACTGATAGTTGATTTTCTTCTAATCCTTCAGACATTTTCATTGTTATTTTTCTATACTCATCAGGATATTCATTCCTAATATGTGTACGTATTTTATTTCTTAATACACGAGCTTCATCATATATTAATCTTAATTTATCATCTGTTTTTGCTTTAGTATAAACACCTTTAGCAGTTTTAACTAAATCAGTTGCATCATCAAATAATTCCTCAAAATTAGGTATATATTCTATATCCCAAGAAATTCCTCCTGTTTCTTTATTTATATCCTTAATGGTTGATTTAATCCCACCAGAAATTTTAACATCTCCTACTTTAAATCTACCTGTTTTATCAACTTTAGGTAAATCATCCCCAGGGGCTTCAGTAAGTTTTTTTATAATATTATCTATTTTACCCATGTGTTATATTTAATTCTTCTAATAATGAATGATATTGTAACAGGTCAACTAAATGTTTACTTTTTACTGATGTTCTTTTATTTATTTCTACAATTAATTTATCAATTTCTTCTAATTTAATTTTTGTAGCTTTATCTTTAACTTTTGTAGTGTGTTCTTTTAATGATTGTTTTATATCAATTATTTCTTTATTAAAGAATTTTTTTAATATAGGACCATTATCTGCTGAGTTAATAAATTCTTTAAGTATTAATTTTTGTTTAGAATTTAACTTATCATATTTAGTATTAAAATTTTCTAATATAACATGGTAAGTTAATGTACGTAAATCTTTATCATATGATTTAAATTCAGCTAATACAGTATCTTTAATTTTTTCATTATCAACTGCACCTCCTGATACATGCTCTAAAATAGTAATTTTATTATCAACTACTTGTTGTGTATTTGTAGATTTATCTGTATTATATATTTCTAATAATGTATATAATGAAGCTTGTGCCTTATAGTCAGATAATTTAGTTTTAAATAAATCTTCTAAATTATAATGATTTTTTAATTCTTTAATTAATCTATATTTTTCCCCTTTTAATTTTGTTCTATTAATTTTCTTAGATTGTTCCAAAATAGTACCTAATACCATATTAGCTCTATGTTCTGACTGATTTTTAGTCTTAAACATAGTTTCATATAATTTATATTCTTTTCCTAATTCAGTATTAACAAAGTATTCTTTTATTATTTTAATTGCCTTGGAATTTTTTCCTGATAAAGTATCACTAGTAATTTTCTTTACTAAAATCTCGAAAAGAATACCAGTGTTCTTAAACTTTGAATGTTTTATATACATCAATATTTATTTTTTTATAAATATACTAAGATTTCTGTTCCTTAATATTTGATTCATCAAGAAGCGACGACTTTGCCTTATCTTGCTCAAATACCATTTGTTTTTTACCAGGAATAGAATTTAACATACTTTGGTGTTGTAAAAATTGGGCATTACTCTCTAATGCTAATGCACTTTTGCCGGTTTCATTATAATCTTTTTTCATACCGGCAGCACCTAATCTATCTTTTCCAAAATTGTCATCTTGAGTATTTCGTTTAGTTGCTTTTTCAGTTGGTCTACCTAAAGGAGTTTTATCATTAGTTCCTTCTTTGTAACCATCAGGTACATTTCCAGGATCTGAATACATTCTTCCTGATCCATATAATGAAGCTAAATCATGAGGTGTACCATATGATTTACCAGTTTCAATTGGGTCATTACCTTCAGCTTCAATTTGAGCTGTTCTAAATGAACGTTTAGCATCTTCTCTAATTAGATCTCTATATTCATCAAATTGATCTTCGCTTAAATGGAATATATGTTCATAAATCCAATCCGTTGGTAATAATTTAGTTTCCATCATTTGGGCAGCTAAATCAACTTTTTCTTTCATTAATGCTACTCTTTCTTGATCATAAATAATTGAAGGATTAGTTAATGATAATTCAAAGTTACCTAATTGTTCATCTCTATAACCTTGAGTATATAAATGAACTAATGCTATTTTATATAGTTCTGAAACTACAATTCTTTGTATACGTTCTATTGTACGAGCAAATCTAATATCTTGAGCTGCTAGAGTAGCTTTACCATCTGAATTTTCATCATACCCCATAAATTGTTTAGGTACTTTTAAAGCTGCAAATAATTTATCTCTTAAATACTCAACATCTTGAATTCCATCCCATTGTAAACCATTTAGGTTTTCAATTTTAGTAGCTTGATCATTTCCTCTAACTGGTATATAAAAATCTTCTAATATGTTTTGCATATTATATTTTAAGTTATACTCACCAGTTTCTGAATCTACAAATGGAGTACGTTTAAGTTTACTTAATGTTTTTTCCATAAACGCATCTACTTCATTTGGAGGTATTGCTCCTACATTCATATAGAAAATACGTTTTTCAGGTGCACGAACAATTCTATGAATTAACATTGCATCTTCCATTAACGTATATTGCTTAAATAATTTTCTAGCTGGTTCTATATATGATCTACCATAAGGTAAGAAATTCATATCAGATAATAATCTAAAGTGAGCCATTTCATAATTATCGAATATTATAGAACTAGCTTGATTACCAGAATTTGGTACATTATAATAACCATATGTTGAAGTTGAAACTCCTTCTGGCTCAAATCTAAATTTAACTTCCATTGGATTATTCATTTTATCTTCATCTTTATCATATCCAATTTGTCCTTCTATTCTTTCAATATGAAATGCTGTATAGGGTATTACATTATAAACACCAAATTTTTCTGCAATTTCTAATTTTAAGAAAAAATCACCATATTTACACATATTACGAATCCAAGGCCATAAATTAAATTCTATATTTAATACATCATAAAATAAATTATATAGAATTTTTTGTATATCTTCATCAGCAGATTTTATAGATAATACTTCACCCATATCATTTTTAAGTGTAGATTCATCAGCAACAATATCTAATGCAGATGCTATAATAGCATCCATATCCATTGCATCAT
>CAJQJC010000062.1 GCA_905478565.1 uncultured Candidatus Pelagibacter sp.
ATAGAGTCTTGACCAAGATCTGGTCCGACAGTTCTTTCCTCTATTATTTTTAGTGGTGCTGGTAAGGCACCAGATCTTAATAATAAAGCTAGGTCTGTAGCAGATTGGAATGTAAAGTTTCCAGTAATTTGTCCATTGCCACTGACTATAGCATCCTGAATCACTGGTGCACTAATAATTTTTCCATCCAATACTATTGCTAATCTTTTTCCTATCCCAGTACTAGTTACTTTTCCAAATCTTTTGGCACCAACTCTGTCTAGAGTAAAAGTTACAACAGTTTGATTTGTTTGATTGTTCATATTAGGCTGAGCATCTAATAAATTCTCACCACTTAAAATAATTCTTTTACTAACTAAGGCTTCTCCGTCATCATTTTCAAAAAATAATTTTTCAACTCCAAAATTATCGTTTGCATTTTCTGTTACCAATCTAAAACTAAGGTTAGCTGTTTTACCTAACAATGATTTAATTCTCATTGGATCATCTAGTCCAGGTAATTCAACTAAGATACGATCACTTCCTCTTTTTAGAATATTAGGTTCATTTGTACCAACTTCATCAACACGTCTTCTTACAATTTCTATTGCTTGATCTTGTGATGAATTTTTAATTTCAATTAACCCATATTTTGAAAATTTTAATAAAAAATTATTTCCATCAACTGTAAGATCAAATTTATGAGATTTGTATTGATTAAAATATGGATTAATTTCACTTTCTTTATCTAAAAAAAATTCCTCTACATTCTTAGCATCTTTGCTCTCAACATTAAATGATATTGATTTTTCAACTAACTTTAAGTCTGTAAAATTTATATTTTTATCTTTAAGAAAATTTCTAATACTAGTTGTTGAGTTTTGTAATTTTTTAATCTCAACTGGTTCATTGTCAATTTCAAGTAAAAGATATGATCCACCTTGGAGATCTAAACCTAAATTAATTTTTTTACTTAAAAGGCTATTATCAGTATTTAAGAAATTTGATGAAGCAAATATAATAAAAAAAACAGATATTAAAAAAACTGTTATTATTTTAAATTTTGAAAAGTATAACACTTTTTTAAAATGTTACTTTTTTTCTTCCGGAGTATTCATCAAAGCCTGAATTCCTGTAGCTTTAATGACTTCAACTTTAACATTTTCAGCAATTGAGACTTCTGCTTTTTCGTTATCAATAATTCTTTCAATTGTACCAATAATCCCAGCTGAAGTGATAACCTTGTCTCCTCTTTTAAGGTTTTCAACCATAAATTTATGTTCTTTCACTTTTTTTTGCTGAGGTCTAATTAAAAAGAAATAAAAAATAACAAATATTAAAATTAAAGGTATGAATTGGCCGATTCCTGAATTTTGCATGTTTCTCCTTGTTTTTACGAGAATACTTATACTATCTATTTTACTAAAACAACTTTAAATCTTATCAATTTTTTCCATATTATTCATGTATGGTCTTAAAATTTTAGGGACAATTATCGATCCATCCTCTTGTTGGTAATTTTCAAGTATAGCAACTAATGTTCTTCCAACAGCTAAACCACTACCATTTAAAGTTCCAACAAATACCGTTTCGTTGTTTTCATTTTTATATCTAGCTTTCATTCTTCTGGCCTGAAATGAGCCACAAGAAGAACAGCTAGAGATTTCTCTATATTTATTTTCTGATGGAAGCCAAACTTCAATATCATATGTCATTTCAGCACTGAAACCCATGTCACCAGTACATAACATTATCTTCCTATAAGGTAGTTTTAGTAAATCTAAAATTTTAGTAGCACAATTTGTCATTCTTTCTAATTCAGAAATACAATTATCATTTTCAACTATACTAACCATTTCAACTTTGTAGAATTGATGTTGCCTAATCATGCCCTTTGTATCCTTGCCATAACTTCCAGCTTCTTTTCTAAAACATGGCGTTGATGCAACCATACGCATAGGTAGATCTTTTTTTTCAATGATTTTATTTTTAACTATATTAGTTAATATAACTTCAGCAGTTGGAATTAAAAACTTTCTATCTGTAGAGTCATCTAATTTAATTTCAAACTGATCATTTTCAAACTTTGGTAGTTGTCCCGTACCAAACATTGTATTGTCTGTTGCAATTAATGGTGGGGATATTTCCTTGTAATCATTTTTCATGGTATGCATATCAAGCATAAAATTGGATAAAGCTCTTTCTAATAATGCTAATTTATCTTTTACAAAAACAAACCTTGATCCAGTAGTTTTTGTTGCAAGATCAAAATCCAACATATTTAATTTTTCACCTAATTCGTAATGTGACTTAGGTTTAAAAGAAAATTTTGGAATTTCTCCTGATTGTAAAATTTCTTTATTGGAACTCTCATCTTTTCCCAAAGGAACATCATCGAGAGGTATATTTGGTATAGAAGATAAAATATTATCAAGTTTATTTTTTATATCAGATTGTAATTTGCTAATTTTATCTATTTCTATTGAGATAACCTTAGATTTTTCAAATAGAGTTTTATCTTTAGATTTTGAAATTTCTTTTTTTTCTTTTTCAAGATTTTCTTTGTCATGTATAAATTTTCTATTTTTTTCATCTAATTCTAATATAACATCAACATTTAAGTCTAAATATCTTTTTTGTAATGACTTCTTAAAACCTTCAATGTTGGTTCTTATTTCTTTAATATTATGCATCTTTATTTATATTTTTTTTCTCAATGATATTTACAGAAAATATAGATAATTCATATAAAATCAATAAAGGTATAGCTAAACCTATTTGTGTAACTGGATCTGGTGGTGTTAACAGTGCAGCAGCAGCAAAAATGATTACAACAACATACTTCCTTCTTTCTCTTAAAAACTTTGAATCAACCACTCCTACTCTAGCTAAGAGACTTAAGACTACCGGTAATTGAAAACTTATGCCAAAAGCAAATATAAGTTTCATCACAAGTGATAAATATTCATTTACTTTAGCTTCAAGTTGAATAGGCATACCTGTTGTTAGCCCTGTACTTTCAAATGAAAGAAAAAACTTAATTGCTAAAGGCATTACTAGATAATAAACAAGCATACCTCCCAAAAAAAATAATATAGGTGTTAAAGCTAAGTATGGAATTATTGCTATTTTTTCATGCTTATAAAGACCAGGAGCTATAAATTTCCATATTTGCATCAAAATATAAGGGCATGTTATAAAAAAAGCTGTAAAGAACGAAACTTTTAAATATGTTAAAAAGGTTTCTTGTAATGCTGTGAATATTAACCTTCTTTCAAGTCCACTTTCTTTTACTGCTTTTGAAAAAGGCTCTACAAGAAAGCCGTAAATATATTCTGAAAAAAAATAACAAATAATGAATATTATAAATAAAAAGATAAATGAATTTATTAATCTTTTTCTCAATTCTGTGAGGTGACTTACAAAACCACCTTCATTTTCAGGTTTTGTCATTTTTTTTATCTTTTAGATTTTTATCTTCTTCATCATCGTAATCTATTTCAGAAATTTCATTTTGAATGCCGCTTATATATCTTTTAGTAGATCCAATCCAAGATCCAACTTTTTTTAACATGAATGGAAAGTCTTTTGGTCCTATAACAACAATAGAAACAGCAACAACTATTAAAATCTCAAACCAGCCAATAGTGGGCATTTAATTTATTCTTTATCTTTAAATTCTTGATTATTTTCAGTCGACTCTTGATTTTTTTCAGAAATATTTTTTGGTTCTGCATCATCTGTGATGTCAGTTGCCATACCTTTTTTAAAGCTCTTTATACCTTTTGCTACATCTCCCATTAAACTAGAAATTTTTCCACGCCCAAATAAAAGGACTACAAGAATTGCAACAATTGCTATTTGCCAAATACCTATGCTCATACGTTTTTATACATCTTTTATATTGATTTTTAAAGAAACTTTTTACTTATCTTCCTCTGCATTTAATGTGCTACTTAACATTTCATCAATGTTTTCATAAATATTATCTTTTTTCTCTTCTTGTTTTTCTTTATAGAATTTCCCAGTTCCAAAAATAGCATTGTCTATATTTGAACTATCTATTAAACCGGCCGAACCTAATTCATCTACTGTTGGTAGGTCTGATAATTTTTGTAAATTAAAATGACTTAAAAAATTGTCTGTGGTTCCATATTGAATTGGTTTACCAGGTACATCTTTTCTTCCCTTAGGTTTAACCCAATTCAACTCCATTAAAATTTCAAGAGTATTAGTACCAAAAGCTACTCCTCTAATTTCCTCTATCTCTGCTCTGGTTACAGGTTGATGGTAAACAATAATTGCCAACGTTTCTACAGCTGCTCTTGATAGTTTTTTTTCAACTGTTTTTTCTTTAGACATAAGAGTTGAAAGATTTTGAGAGGTTCTAAAAGACCATTTATTTGAAATACATACTAGATTAATTCCTCTCGTGGAATATTCGTTTTCAAGTTTTTTTAGAATTTTTAATACATCAGTTTTTTTTGAAATTTTGCTCTCAATAGTGTCAATTTCTAATGGTTCAGCGGCAGCAAAAATTATAGCCTCAACTTCTCTTTCCACAGAAGTAAGCTTAGCTGGAAATTTTACTATATTATCTTTTTTTGAAACTTTTTTTTTTAGTTTAGTCATTTTATTTCTTTTATATAAACTTCATCAAATAATTTGTCTTGTTTAATAGTCAAATCACCTTCCTTGGCTAATTCAAGAGAACCAGCAAAAATGCCAGCTTTACCAGTTTTCTTATTTTGTGGACTATTTTTGAAGTTATTTGGTATTAAATCATCTAGTTTTTTCCAATCTATGAGTTTACCAAAAAATTCTTTTATTCTTTTAATGCCATCTTCAGTTGTGAACACAGGAAGTTTAGGAATATTCATTCGGTGAAAATCTTTCGTCATTATTATTGAAGAGTAAGCTTTTAATATATCGAAAAGGTTTAAATTATATTCAGTACTATAAATTGATCTAATGTTTCCTTTAATTCCTCTCATGTAGACATCCCTACCTAAACGTTTTCTTTTTAACATTTGATCGGAAAGTAATCTTATTAACTCTAATTTTTTTAATTGAAGCTTTAATTTTTCAGCAACTTCAAAAACTTTAAATTCTTCCTCTGGATCACCTGGTAGTAAAAGTTTTGATTTTAAATAGGTCAACCATGTGGCCATTAATAAATATTCTGATGCAACTTCTAGATTAAGTTTTTTTTCAGCTGTAATATATGAGTGAAATTGGTCAGCTAATTTTGTAATTGAAATATTTTCAAGATCTACTTTTTGTGATTTAGCTAAATCCAATAAGACATCTAAAGGTCCTTGATAATTATTTAGATCAACATTAAAAATATCAGAATCAAATTTATTCATTCTAAATACTAACTTAAAATTTTATATAATTGTGAGGTTTTTTTAATTATAAAATTTGATAATTTAGGTGAATTTTTAGCTACATTGAGCATTTCATTATATTTTCCATTACAATGTAAAACAAGATTACAACCAGCTTTGAAGGATTTTTTAGTATTCTCTTTAATTGTGTGTTTTAAACTTTTCATTGAAATATCATCAGTCATTATAATATTCTTAAACTTAATATTTTTTCTAATTAAATTAATAATCTTTTTTGAGTGAGTTGCAGTGTTATTTGGGTCAATATTTTCGTAAATAATATGTGCTGTCATAGCTAGTAAACTTTTTTTATTCTTAAAAGCTGCAAAATCTTTGGTGATTAATTGTTTATATTTTGTATTTACAGTTGGTGTTAATTTGTGGCTATCTACTTTAGCACGGCCATGACCTGGAATATGTTTAATAACGGTTGCAATCTTATCTTTATGGTAGTTCTCAATACAAATATTTCCTATTTTTGATACTAATTTTACATCACTAGAAAAAGAACGATCATTTATTACTTTGCTCGCTCCCTTAACTCTCAAATCAAGTACAGGAACAGTATTTATATTAACACCCAACATTTTAAGCATCAATGCGTTTTTGTTGGTAAAAATAGAATAAAATGAATTAAATTTTTTTTTATCTTTCATATAAAGTTTACCAAAAAATTCACTGGTCAATTTATCTGAATTAAAAAGTTTTCTTAATCTATTAACTCGTCCACCTTCTTGATCAATTAAGATAGGGTATCTTTTATCTTTAAAAATTTTTCTAATTTCATCAGTAAGTTTTTTTGTTTGTGTTATATTTTCAATATTTCTTGTAAATAATATAATGCCCCAAGGTCTGTATTTCTTAATAAAAAACTTTTCTTTTTTAGACAGAGTTGTAGAGCTTATCCCAATGATGAATGAGCGTCGATTATTCATTATTGTTAATTAGCTTCCAAAAATTATAATTTTTTTTATTATCATTTTTTTTTTCAACATATTCAACAATATCCCTGGTGTCATTATTTAAAAGTATTAACTTGTTTGAAAAAATATCAATTTTTTTATCAATAAGTTGCATTGCTCTAAAAGATTTTTTTTTATAATTGTCTGAAAAATAATATTTTAAAGTGAAAAATAATATTAAAAAAACAAATAAAATATAAAATAAATTTTTTAATTCTTTTATCATTACATTTGTTCAGGAGTGTTTACTCCTACAATATTCATTCCAGATTTAATGGTATTAGAAATAATTTTTAAAAAAACTAATTTATCATCTGATATAGTTTTATTGATATTAATAAATCTTTTAGACTCATCTTCTTTACCCATATTCCAATATGAGTGGAATTTAGATGAGAGTTCATAAAGATAAATAGGTATCCTATGAGGCTCTAATCTTAAACTAGAAGCTTCTATACATTTTGGCCATTCAGAAATTTTTTTTAAGATATCAATTTCTGCATCTGAATAATTAAAATTATATTTTGTGATATTTAAATCATTTTTAATATCTAAATTTACATGTCTAAAAACAGAGGATATTCTGGCATAACAATACTGAACATAATAAAGTGGATTATCTTTTGATTTTTCTTTAACTTTTGTAAAATCAAAATCTAACTCTACATCACTACTTCTATTTAGCATTATAAAACGTGTAGCATCTTTTCCAACTTCAGAAATCAAATCTTCAACAGTGATATAATCACCTTTTCTTTTTGACATTTTAAATGGTTTATCGTCTTTTATTAATTTAACGAGCTGACTAACTTTGCATATTAATTTATCTTTAGAGCCAGACATTGCTTCAACAACAGAAGTTATTCTTTTGATATAGCCAGCGTGATCAGCGCCAAGAATATTAATAAGTGTATCAAAATTTCTTTCTAATTTATTATTGTGATAAGCAACGTCACTTGCAAAATAAGTCCAAGATTTATCAGATTTTTGTAAGGCTCTATCCTTATCATCACCAAATTCTGTAGATTTAAATAATAATTGTTTTCTTTCTATCCAATTTTTATCGTCTTCTCCCTTTGGAGCTTTAATTTTTCCCTCATAAATTAGATTTTTATTCTTTAATTTATCGATAGCTTTTTCTACTTCATTATTATTGACAATTTCTGTCTCACTTGAAAATTTATTGTGAACAATTCCAAGATTTTGTAAGTTTGTTTTAATAAGCTTTAAAGACTCTGCTACAGATAGTATTGTAAGGTCGTTTGCTACGTCATCAAAATTAGTAAATTTTAATTTTTTATTGTTGTTTATGATATTTTTAGCAATATCGATTAAATAATCACCAGGGTATAAATCTTTATTTTCTATTGGAAACTTTTCATTGTTTAATATTTCTTTAATTCTAAAAAAAACTGATTTTGTAAAATTTATAATTTGGTTTCCATAATCATTTACATAATATTCTTTAGATACTTCATGCTTATTGAAAATAAGAATATTTGAAATAACATCCCCTAATATAGCACCTCTACAATGGCCGACATGTAATGGTCCTGTTGGATTAGCTGATACAAATTCAATTAAATATTTCTTTTTTTTTTCTTTATTATTGACACCAAAATTTTTATGATCAGTAATAATTTTCTCAACAAAATTATTCCAAAAATAATTTTTAAACTTAATATTAATAAAACCTGGTTTTACAACAGTAATATTTTCTATATTTGTATCGTCTTGTTTGATAAATTTAACTAAAACTTCTGCTATCTCCAATGGTGTTTTTTTATTAATCTTCGATAATACCATAGATACATTTGTCGAGATATCACAGTTAAAATTTGGAGGTGGTATATCTACATTAATTCCATTTAAATTTTCAGGTAATTTGATCAGGTCATCTTTATTAATTTTTATAATAATATCTTTGATCTTATCTAGATATAAATCGTAAATGTTCATTATATATTTTTATGTAGTTTAATTGCAAATCTATCAGTCATTCCTGAAATAAAATCTGCAATTGCTCTATATTTATTCTTACTAATCTCTTCTTTTGTTAAAAATTTATTTGGTTTTTTTTTAATTGATGAAAAAAGATCTCTTATAATTTTTTTACCTTTATTGTTTTTCGTCAATACTTTTTTATTATTATACATTTTTATCCTTAAAAAAAATTTAATTTCTTTTTCTATTATTGAATATTTATCTGAAAAACAAACAATAGGGATTTTCGATTTATAAATATCATCAATGGATTTAATCTTATTAATTTTTAAATTTTTTATTGTATTTTTTATCAAATCCTTAACCATTAAATCAATTGAATCTCTAATTACTTGATATATTAAAATTTCTCTGTTGTTTTTTCTAATATATTTTTTATGAGAGTTGTAGATATCTTTAAAAAAATCAATTTCAATCAACTCATTTAGACTAAACATATTAGCTCTAATCCCGTCTTGGATGTCATGGTTGTTGTATGCAATATCATCAGAAATAGCAGAAATTTGAGCTTCTAGGGAGGCTGATTGGTTAAACTTTATTTTATTATTCAAATTTTTTAAACCTATTAAACCCTTTACCAATGATAAATCTTTTATAGGACCATTATGTTTTAATAAACCATCTAGGGTTTCGATTGTAAGGTTTAGACCTTTAAATTTTAAATATTTATTTTCAAGAAACATTACAATTCTTAGAGTTTGAAGGTTGTGATCAAAGCCACCATAATTTTTCATACATTCATTTAGAGAGTCTTCACCTGCATGGCCAAATGGTGTATGGCCCAAGTCATGAGCCAAACTCAATGTTTCAGCCAAATCGTCATTTAAATTTAAATGTTTAGCAATTGACCTGGCAATCTGAGCAACTTCCATTGAGTGAGTAATTCTAGTTCTGTAGTGATCACCTTCTGTGTTAACAAATACTTGTGTTTTGTGCTTTAACCTTCTAAATGAGGCGCTGTGTATTATTCTATCTCTATCTCTCTGGAAAGGAGACCTGTAAAGTGAATTGGTTTCTTTAAATATACGCCCTTTACTTTTAAATAATCCAAGTTTTGAGTAATTTTTCATACTTTAAATTCAATAAATTGATATTATATTAGTATTATCAGTGTTGACATATGATTAAAGAAATTAAATTTACAGATAAAGCTATAAAACAGATAAATAATTTATTATCTCAAAAAGATCCTGGTTCTTTTTTTAGAATCGCTATTAAAGGTGGGGGTTGCTCGGGTTTTCAGTATGAGTTTACTTTTGACAATAAATTAACTGCAGATGACCTTCAGCACAAAAATATATTAATAGATAAAACTTCAGCAGATTTATTAAAAGGATCTGAAGTCGATTTTGTATCTGAGCTAATTGGCGATCAATTTAAAATTTCTAATCCTCAAAGCAAATCTTCTTGTGGTTGTGGTGTGTCTTTCTCAATTTAATGATCATAACATCCTGGAATGTAAATTCTGTTAGAGCTCGTATTGATAATATAAAAGAATATTTAAAGAAGTTTTCACCAGATGTTGTAATGATGCAAGAGATAAAAACTCAAGATGAAACTTTCCCCTATGATGATTTTTCAGCATTAGATTATGAAAGCCATGTATTTGGTCAAAAAAGTTATAATGGTGTCGCGATTATTTCCAAACATAAATTAGAGAACATTAGAACTGATTTAATTAAAGATAAATTAAAACAATCAAGAATTATTTCTGCAGAAATTAAACACAAAAAAAAGACGATTCAGATTATAAATATCTATACTCCTAATGGTAATCCAGTTGATACGGATAAATATACATACAAAAAAAATTGGTTGGATAGCTTGATTAAACAATTAAAAACTCTTTCAAAAAAAAATGATAACATTATTCTAGGTGGAGATTTTAACATTATCCCCTCAGCCGAAGATGTTTATAATGTAAAAAGTTTTGAAGATGATGCTTTATACCGTCTAGAAATTAGAAAAAAATTAAGAGAGATGATTAACTTGGGTTTTCATGATGCTTATAGACATATACATGGAGATAAAGAAGGTTATACGTTCTGGGATTACATGAGAGGTGCATGGCAAAAAAACAATGGTATGAGAATTGATCATTTTTTAGTATCTAACTCATTGTTAAATATTGTAAAAAATGTGAATATAAACAAGGACCCTAGAGGAAAAGAAAAACCTTCAGATCACACACCTATAGAAATTGAATTAACTTAACGATTTAATTTTATTGATTAATTCCTCGTTAATATTACGAGGACCTTTGTCTTGTCTGTTCTTATGTCTTCTTTCACCAGGCAATCTTACTTCACCCATTGATTTCATTTTATTAAAGAATTCATCTGCATGTTTTTGCCAGTTTGTTCCTGCAGTTTTATCTGGCGATATAGCTAAAATAAATTCACCTCCACTTGGTGGACCACCATCGTTGTTATCTTTAGCAGCTGTTTCAAAACTAAAATTATCACCAACTAATGCACCAGCTAATAATTCGACCATCATTGCTATAGCAGATCCTTTATAACCACCAAAAGGAAGTAACACACCGCCATC
>CAJQJC010000063.1 GCA_905478565.1 uncultured Candidatus Pelagibacter sp.
GATCATACTTGGAATGATATACAAATTATGACATCTGATGAAGCAGATAAATTAGCAAATCAGAAAAAACCAAAGTTATTTGATTCCTATAAAGATATAGATGCCTAAACCAAAACCATTAAGTAAGGAGCTCATTAAAGGAGCTATGTCACAAACTTTATCAAATAGGGCAGCAGCTAGATATTTGAATTGTTCTTATCAACATTATAAAAAATGGGCTAAATTATATGAAAGTGATACCCATGATAATTTATTTGAACAACATAAAAATCAATCAGGTAAAGGTATTCCTAAGTTTTTAAGAAGTGGAGGTAAAGAACCTGCATTAACAGATATTATTGAAGGTAGAATTGATGCATCATCTTTTTCACCTGAAAAGATAAAATATAGATTAATAACAGAAGGCCATTTATTAGAAGAATGTGCTATTTGTAAATTTAATGAACGTAGAGTATCTGATTATAAAATGCCATTATTATTAAATTTTAAAGATGGTAATAAAAAAAATTATAGGAAGGAAAATATAGAATTACTATGTTATAATCATTATTTCTTAACTGTAGGAGATATATTCTCAGATAAACAAATTAAAGGTATAGAAGATCATGTACCTGTAAATCAAGCTACAGTAGAATGGGAAATGGATGATTATACTAGACAACGGTTAGTTGAATTAGGTTTAGATAAACCTGAAGAAGAATATGGAAGTGATTTAATATCAAAAATATGAAAATAATAAGACCATTATTACAAGAAATCTATCAGAATGATCCTTGGAAAATGTTATGTTGTTGTATAATGTTAAATCTTTGTAGAAGAACAACAATAGATAGAGTTAGATTAGAATTATTTGAAAGATATCCTAACCCACAAGCTATGATTAATGCTGATGAAAAAGAAATAGCAGACTTACTAGAACCCTTAGGATTTTATAATAAAAGAGCTAAAACATTACAAAAAATGAGTAAAGGATATTTAAAAGGATTTACAGACGTTATAGAACTTTATGGAGTAGGAAAATATGCAAAAGATTCTTGGGAATTATTCCAAAATAATAATAGGAATATAGACCCTACAGATAAAGTACTAACTGAATATTTAAGAATAACATGAAAAAAACTAGAAATATAAAACGAAAAAAACATGATCAAATAGTAAATGATTATGATAAAATCAAATCTAGGCATTTAGAAAAATTAGCAAATAAGATACTTAAAGATGAAGAAAAAAGAGATAATTTAAGATCAAAAAATATTAATGGAGATTTTTGGAATAAATTTTAATATGAAAAAATTAGACAACATAGTAATACTATTATTATTTGCTTTAGTATTATATACATTAATGGCATTTACAACATATAAATCTTATCCAAATAATGTAAGTGAGATAAAACCAATAGAAGTACAACCTATAGAGATAGAAATAGAACCATTTGAATTAGTTCAACCCTCACACCAACAATTTTTAGAAGCAATAGGACATAGGGAATCAAGTAATAACTATTTAGTTGTTAATGAGTTTGGTTATATGGGTAGATACCAGTTTGGTAAAGCAACACTTAAAGGTTTAGGTATTAATGTAACTAAAGAAGAATTTATTAATAATCCTAGATTACAAGAAAAAGCAATGCACATGTTATTATCACATAATCAAAAGAAATTAAAACGTTATATAAAAAAATATGATGGTAAAATAGTGCATGGTATATTAGTTACAGAATCAGGTATATTAGCTGCAGCTCATTTAGCTGGTCAAGGTAATGTACGTAAATTCTTAAAGAATGGGTTTGTATTTGAAGATGGAAATGGAACTAAAATGACTTCCTATATGAAACAATTTGGAGGTTACATTTTAAATTTATAATTTAATATTTATAATAAATGGCAATAATTAATAGTACATATAAAAAAGTAAAAAGAAAGCGTCCTGGTGTTCACGCTAAAACAAAACACTCAAACATGAAAGGTTCTAGCAATTATAAAAAAATGTATCGTGGGCAAGGAAAATAAAATTAAAGTAAAAGGATCATTTCAAGACATCAATTTTTACGAAATATTTGATGCTATGGATGATGAATTTTTAGAAGAAATGGCTTTTTCTGATCCTAAACAATTAATAAGAATGTGTACATTTCTCAGCTTAGATGCACAAATAAAAAAAGAAGGAATAACTCATAGAAAAAAACATACAATAACTGATTAATTATGGAAAAATTATTTAAATGGCATAAAAACCACTATTATAGTGTATTAGAAAAATATAATGTATCTTCATATCAAGCAGCTTGGTCATCTTGGATCAAAGGTGTTGTATTTGGTATTATAATAATGTTTTTATGTGGTTGTGGTACTTATCAACAAGTACCAGTAGACAAATGTTGTGAAACTGATGTAGTTTATTTAGATGAAACTAAAGGCGATTCAGTAAATTTATTTACAAGTTTAGAATTTAATACTATTACATTAGACTTTAGACCATTAAGACCTAGATTTAATTGGGGACATAATTATGGTTATTGGGGGTCAAGACCATTATGGTTAGATTTTGATTATTACCATGGTTTTAATAATTACTATTCTTATTATAACCCTTATTATTCCTATTATAGACCTTGGAATCATTGGGATTGGTATATGAGACCATGGAGACCAACTAATAATTGGTATCAAGGACCATTTAATAATCAAAGTTATAATGTGGTTTATAACGCAAGCAGAAGAGGTAGCTTAATAGAGTCTAATAGAATGTCTATAAAAGATAGAATAGGACAAGCTTCTATGATTGCATCAACTAAACCAAGAGTTAATAACATTCCTCCAGTAATTATAAACAAACCAGTAGTTAATACTAATAAACCTATATGGAATAATAACAATAGTAGTAATAATAATATTATAGTAAAACCTAATAATAATAAACCTGTTATTAGGAATAATAATTCTAGACCTAGTTTTAATAATAATTCTAGACCTAGCAATAATTCAAGACCATCTATATCAGTTAAAAGTAGAGGTGGTAAGAATAATTAAAGACTTCCGTGTATTTATTTGGTTACCGTAAAAAAGGTTCGTATATTTACCATGTAAATAAGGGCGTAAAGCCAAGTATTAATTAAAATAAAGGTTATGAATCAAGAAGAAATTTATTGGGAAGAGCAAGAGTACAAAAGGGCAATGGAAATCATGCATAAAAATGTAATGGATGTTACGCCTGAAGAATTACAATTTGTTAAAGATTACGGACTAATAAAGTAATATATGCCAATAATAGAATTTTCAAATTTAAATAAGTATGGGAATTGGAGAACAAGACGATTCTACAACCCAACAACTAGCTATGGTTTAAAACCAGATGGATTTGGACCATCAATTATGGTGAAGTTACATAAATATACACATAAACACGTTTTACCACCGTGTATAATGAAGTTAGGTGGTAAGACATATATTATGCCTGGTTGGCAAGAAGCTATTGAAGGTACAACATTAAACGATGTTATACACATTAAACCTAAGGTTAAGAAAAAAGCTGAAACTATTATAGTTGAAACATTAAGTTCAAAAGGTGATAAAATGTATAAAACAAGATACTATCCTGACACAGGTAATTTTACTTGTACATGCCCCGGTGTTTGGATGAGTGGCAATAATTGTAAACATATTAAAAAATTAAGATTAGAAATAAATGGAAAATAGAGGTAGACCAAAAGAACAAGAAGCAATTCCATGGCAAATTTTCACTCAAGAAATGTTTGAAGTGCCATCAAAACCAGAATTAGGTAGTAGATCAGTTTGGTATTATGATAGAAGTAAAAATGACAAAGGACCTTGGAAAACTGAACATTATGAGGCAAAAGGTACTAAACAAAATAAAATAAAAATTGACAAAAAACCATATGGTAAGATACCTGTTGTGTTAGTTTTTAAAACTTCTAATAGAAGTAATGCAAAAATTAAAATGAAAGTTTGGCGTAATACGAATATAGATTATATTGCTTCTGCGGATAAACTTCCGGGAGTACCACAATCAGCAGTAATTTTAGAATGTGGGGTTGGTCAAAGTTGTATTGATTCTTATAAATTAAAATACAATTTGTAATATGTATAATAAAAGTAAATAAAGATATGGCAACAAGAGCATTAATAGGATTTTTAGATGACGACAAACAATTAGTCGGAACTTATAATCATTATGATGGTTATCCAGATGGACTAGG
>CAJQJC010000064.1 GCA_905478565.1 uncultured Candidatus Pelagibacter sp.
AATCCACTTTGGCGTGCTTCGCTAGAAATACTAGATTTTACGCCTTTGTCTAATGTTGACTATGCTGGAGGAATTATAATCACAGATTGGTTTGATAACGAAAATGATAACCAAAGCGAATTGAAGATTAGTATTAAATTTTTTACTAATGAAATTAGAATTGATGGGATGGAAGTTACTATTTTTGAAAAAAAATGTATCAATTCAAATTGTTCAACTAAAAAAATTGAAAATAATGTTTCATTAGAAATAAAAGAAACTATCCTTAAAAAGGCAGCACTTCTTGAAAAAAATCAATACAAAAAAAATCTTGATGAATACAAAAGAAAAAACAAAAGAATTGAAAAATAAAATAATTCCTAACGTTTAAGTTTTGAGTAGATATAATTTCAAAATAATAGAAAAAAAGTGGCAAGATTCTTGGACAAAAAATAAAGTCTTTGAGTCAAAAAGAGACCCTAAGAAAAAAAAATTTTATTGTCTTGAAATGTTTCCTTACCCATCAGGAAAGATTCATATGGGTCATGTTCGAAATTACACAATAGGTGATGTATTAGCACGTTTTAAATCTATGCAAGGTTTCAATGTTTTACACCCTATGGGCTGGGATTCATTTGGTATGCCTGCCGAAAATGCTGCAAGACAAAATAATTTAGATCCAAAAAAATGGACAGAGCAAAATATAGAGACTATGAAATCTCAATTAAAAAAATTGGGACTATCGATTGATTGGTCAAAAGAGATTTCAACATGTTCCGCAGATTATTATAAACATCAACAACTTTTTTTTCTAGAATTATATGACAAAGGTCTTGTCTATCGAAAAGAAAATTATGTAAATTGGGACCCTGTTGATGAAACAGTTTTGGCCAACGAACAAGTTATTGATGGTAAGGGTTGGAGATCTGGGGCTATTGTTGAGAGAAAGAAACTTAATCAATGGTTTTTTAATATTTCAAAATTTTCTGATGAATTGTTAACTGGTTTGGACGATTTGCCAGAATGGCCCAATAAAGTTAAAACGATGCAAAAAAACTGGATTGGAAAATCTTTTGGATGCGAAATTAGTTTTACAATTAAAAATAATGCAGATGTTAAAGAAATTAAATGTTTTACTACTAGACCTGACACTTTATTTGGTATTTCATTTTTAGCACTCTCAACTGACCACCCCATTGCTAAATTTTATGAAAAAGACAAAGAATTTATAAAATTTAAAGATGAATGTTCTAAAACTGGTACCACTGAAGAATCTATTGCTATAGCTGAAAAAATTGGTTTTAAAACAAATTTAACAGCCTTAAATCCTTTGGATGCAAAACAAGAAGTCCCCGTTTATTTTGCTAATTTTGTATTAATGGATTATGGTTTTGGTGCTGTATTTGGTTGTCCTGCACATGATCAAAGAGATTTAGATTTTGCTTTAAAATATAAATTAAAAGTTAAAGCGGTTGTTAAACCTATTAATGAGGATAATGATTTCGAAATTAAAAATGAAGCCTATACAGGGCCTGGTTTAATTTTTAATTCAAAATTTCTAGATAATTTAAAAGTTCCAGAAGAATCTATTCTAGAAACAATAAAAATTTTAGAGGATAAAAAAATTGGCTCAAAAAAAATTAATTTTAGATTAAAAGATTGGGGTATTTCCCGTCAAAGATATTGGGGTTGTCCAATTCCAATTGCCTATAATAAGAACAATGAAGTAGTTAAAATACCTAAAGAAAAACTGCCAATTACTCTTCCTGAAAATATTAATCTAAACACAACTGGAAATCCTTTAGATCATCAAAAGGATTGGAAAAAAATTTTAATTGATGGAAAGGAATGCACTAAAGAAACAGACACACTTGATACATTTGTAGATTCCTCTTGGTATTTTTTAAGATTTTGTTCTGCAAATAACTCCTCATACGGTTTTGATATTGATGATTTAAATTACTGGATGCCTGTTGATCAATACATTGGTGGTGTCGAACATGCTATTCTTCATCTTTTATATTCAAGATTTTTTGTACGAGCTTTAAGCCATGACAATGATGATCTTGAATTGACTGAACCTTTTAAGGGCCTATTTACACAGGGAATGGTTTGTCACCCAACTTACAAAGATAAAGATAATAATTGGTTGAGCCCAGATGAGGTTTTTACTAATGATGGAAAAAAATTCTTCAATAAAAATAAACCATCAGAAAATGTTGTAGTAGGACCAACTGAGTCTATGTCTAAATCAAAAAAGAATACAATTGATCCAGAAAAAATTATTTCAGAATATGGTGCTGATGCAGTAAGAATGTTTATTTTATCTGATAGTCCTCCTGAAAAAGATGTACAATGGTCAGAGCAAGGTATTATTGCATCATATAAATTTATTCAAAAATTTTGGACTCTTCATGTCTTGATCAAATCGCAAATAAAATTAAATATAGAAAAAAATATCAAAAATTTTGATAAATCAATTGAAGAGTTCACTAATCAAACAATAAATAAAATTAACATTAATTTAGAAAAATTTAGTTACAATGTTATTATAGCAAACCTACACGAAATTTATAATTTTTATTCACAGGCTTATAAAACTGAGTGTACTAATTTAAATGATAATTATATCAAAATTTTAAAAGTAATTTTTCCAGTATTACCTCATTTTGCATCAGAATGTTTAAGCGATTTGACAATTGAAGAAATAAAATGGCCTGCGGTAAACAAAGATTATTTAAAGAATTCAAATTATAAAATTGTAGTTCAAATAAATGGTAAAAAAAGACTTTTGTTTGAAAGTAATGAGGATTTAGATGAGACTAATTTA
>CAJQJC010000065.1 GCA_905478565.1 uncultured Candidatus Pelagibacter sp.
TATTTACAGCTAATTCATCTGACATAACTAATTTACCTGCAAAATATATTAAGGCTGCAATCATAATACCTGTAAGAGTTTCCATGATTGGAGTGGCTCTAACAAAAATAAAACCAATTTTTTTTGTCTTATCTCTTAATTTGTTTATTATTTTTGTTAGCTTAGAATTCTCATTTTCTTCTTGTTGAAAAATTTTAATTAATTGGTGATTTTTAAAAATTTCAATTAAATGTGTATTAAAAAATCCAGACTCAAGCTGAGCTTCAGTAGAGACTTTACCTATTCTTTTTCCTAAATTTTTAGCTGCAAAAGTCGCTAAGGGTATCATTATAATTGCTATTAAAGAAAGTTTCCAGTTTTGATAAAACATCACAGATAACAATCCAATTAAAGTTAAGCTATCCTTAAATAAATTTAATATTGTTGTACTAACTAAGCTTGTAATTAAAGACACGTCATAAGTTAAGTTAGATATAAATTTACCAGTATGTTTGTCATCTATATAGTCCGTATCAGCTGAAATTAAAGAACGAGACATATCTTGCTGCATGATTGCTTTTATATCTTCGGCAACAGACAACATAGTTGTTCTTGCCAAATAAAGAGAAAGACCCTTCGAAGCAAAAACAATAATTATTAAAGCAGGAATAACCATTAATAAAGTTTGATCTTTTTCTATGAATATTTTATTAATTGCTGGATCGAGTAACCACGCAATTGAAGAAGTACTACCTGCCACAATTAAACTAAAAAAAAGAGACAATAATATTTTGTATCTAAAATTTTTTGTGTAACTTCTGTATAATCTTTTTAGAATATCAATTTTATTCATTAGGCTATTAACTTTCCAATGAATAAATTTACGAATATTATTGAGCCCAAAAAATTATTACTTTTGAAAATATTTAAACAGCTCTTTTCATTTTCAGTTTTTAGAGTGTATATTTGATAAAAAAGTAAATGAATTATTGGAAATAATAAAAATAAAAAATATACCAAATTAAATTCCATAAGAAATCCTACTGTAATCAAGCTTGCTATAAAAATTAAGTAACATAAGGATAAAAAATTTTTTGGATTTTTTTTAAATTTTATTGATGTTGATTTTATTCCTATTATTTCATCATCTTTCATATCTTGGAATCCATAGATTGTGTCGAATCCAAGTGTCCAAAATATGGCTCCTAGATAAAATACAACAGGAGTTATATCTAAGTTATTTTTTATACAAATCCAGCCAAGAATTAGACCATAGTTAAATGTAAATCCTAAAAATAATTGAGGCCAATAAGTGTATCTTTTTATTAGTGGATATAAAAAAGCTAAGGGCATTGATCCTAATGCTACTATTATCGTAAGTTTGCTAAAGTTAAGTAAAACCATCAAAGCTAATAAGCAAAGAAATGCTGAATAAAATAATCCAGTTTTTACAGAAATTTGTCCAGACGCAATAGGTCTTTCTTTTGTTCTGGTCACTTTTTTATCAATATCTCTATCAAAAATATCATTTATTATACATCCGGCTGACCTCATTAAGACAGAGCCTAAAAAAAATAAAACTAAATAAAATATATATTTATCAAAACTTTCCTCAAAATCATATGCAATTGTTAATCCCCATGCACATGGCCAAAATAAAAGCATAAAACCAATAGGTTTTTTTAATCTTATCAATTCGATAAAAAGAATTAATTGTTTCATAATAATTTACTTGTAAATAGCAAAGGCTAGTTTCATAATCAAATTGATTCGTATGAATATAGATTACACAGTCACAGCACTAATGTTTCCAGCAATTCCCTTGCTAATGAACATTTATAGTAACAGATTTCATTCCCTTAGTAAGCTTATCAGAGAGCTTCATGATGAACATGTTTATGAAAACCATGTTCCACCAGAGTGGAAAAAACAATTTATAAACTTAAGTGGTAGAATAACATTATTGCGATGGACAATTATGTTTGCAGCGTTTGGATTTTTATTCAACATGATGACTGTTTTGGGATTGTATTTAAACGAAATTTTTATTGCACGATTAATTTTCGGATCGTGTTGTCTGTCTATGATTATTTCAATTGTATTTTTTATTAGAGAAATTCATGTGTCAACAAATGCTCTAAAACTACACATGTCTGATATGGATGTTGACTTAGATTAAGGTATGATTACTGCAGGACCCTTTAGTAATCTTGCCTCTAATTCTTCGTGAGCTTTTCTCGCCTCACTAAGAGAATATTTTTTTGAAATTTCAATTTTTACTTTTCCAGATAAAATTGCATCAAAAACTTTTGCTGCAGAATCCTCAAGTTCTTTTCTTGTTATAGTATAATGAGCTATAGAGGGTCTTGTAAAAAAAAGTCCTTTTGTATTGATGTGTTTTTTAATATCTAATGTATGAACATAACCAGAGGCATTTCCAAACGCGACCATCATTCCTCTAATTTTTAAGCATTCGATTGAACCTTCAAAAGTTTTTGTACCAACACCATCATAGACAACATCAATTCCATTTTTTCCTACAATTTTTTCCACCTCTTCAACAAAATTATTATCTGTATAATTAATTACGTGATGACAACCATTATTTTTTGCAATAGCTTCTTTTTCTTTTGACCCTACCGTTCCAATTACAGTGCAACCAATTGCATTGGCCCATTGACATAATATTTGCCCAACACCACCTGCAGCAGCGTGAAATAATACCTTGTCTCCTTTTTTGGCCACATAGCTTCTATGCAATAAATATTCAGCGGTCATGCCTTTTAACACAATACAAGAAGCAACCTCATTAGATACTCCATCTGGAACACTAACTAATTTATCTTGAGGCATTATTTGTTTTTCAGAATAACCACCAATAGGCATTGATGCATGACTTACTCTGTCTCCAACTTTAAACAAATTAACTTCTGTTCCAATTTCTTCAATTATCCCACATGCCTCTAAACCAATGCCACTTGGAAGAGGAATAGGGTACAAACCTGTTCTGTGATAAACATCTATATAATTAAGACCAATAGATAAGT
>CAJQJC010000066.1 GCA_905478565.1 uncultured Candidatus Pelagibacter sp.
ATTTTTAATTAGGGTTTGGTATATCTACAGCTTGTTTAGTAAACATTCCTAATTCTTCAGCAGCATCCATAAAACATAATTTTTCATAACGTTTTAAATTTTTCATATCCATTTTAAATTTATAAAATGTTCCTGGATTAGTGGCATCTGGATATTTTTCTTGATCTTCTTCAGGAATAGGAATTGCTTTAACTACTGTCCAACCCCAATCGTCTTTACCATTAATAGGTTCGGGGAAGATCATACCTTTTTCAGGCATTGTAATTGCAGTAGGAAACCATGCTAATTTTTCTCCACCCCCAGGTGGTTCATGATCTTGTCTTAAATCTTTAATTAATTCAGCTGTAAATTCTAAGGTTTGTTTAAGGGCTTCACTATCTAAAGTCATTGTAGTATTTGAAGTATAACCACTAGTCATACAAAGCCATGTTTTTATTATTCCCTCTTGTGTTTGAAATTCTGATTCATAACATACGTCACTATCACAAACGGGACTATTTACTAATTTATCTCCTAATTGTTTCATGATTCTATTTTTTTAAGTTTTGGTAAATTTAATTTAGGTAATTTTGGTGTTGATTTTTTAAGTTTTGGTAACTGTATTTGTTGCATTTGTGGTGCAGCTTCTACTTTAGGTAGTAAACTATTTAATTTTTCAGTCATTTTGTCAAAAGACCAATTATTTTTTAAATATTGTGTTTGTTTACGTGATTTTTCTAAATATCTTTTGTAATTTTTAAACACATCTTTCATAGCTTTACTCGCTACTTCTGTATTAATATTAAACCATTGTGATTCTTTTAATATCCAATTATTAGATGCAGATTTATGTACTTCCTTAAGTTCACCTCCAATTAATACATTATAGTCAGGATGAATAAAGTCAACATGTCCACTCCAATTAGAAACAATTACTGGTTTACCTGTTATTGCTGCTTCAGCTAATGGTCTACCATAACCCTCACCTTTTGTAAATGATACAAATGCTTTTACTTTATTGTCATTATTTAATTGATTCATTTCGTCATCAGTTAATTCACCATGTACTAAATAAATGTTAGGTAAATTGCCTCCTACATTATCTTTAATAATATTGATTTTTCTTAATATTTCTTCTCTATCCAATAAAGAATAGTTCATAGTATTTGTTTTTAATATTAAGGCTGGTTTTTTTCTTGAAGAAGTATTAAAAGTTTCTAAAAAAGTTTTAATCATCAAACCTGTGTTTTTTCTATCTTCTCCAAGAATTCCTTGTAACCAATGTCCTGTGTATAAAAAACAAAAATCTTCTTTAACATTATCTAGTAACCCTGAATTTTGTGGATTTTTATTGTAAATATTTAAATCTAAACCTTCAAATAATACTTCAACAGGTTTTTCTGTTTTAGTTTGTCCTATTATTTTTTTATTTTTATCTCTTTTATCAAATTGAGTACTTAAAGCAACATTTTTAGAATGATTTGAGCTAACTAAATTAATATTCATCTTATTTAATCCCTCTATAAAATCACCAGGGAAAATAGTCGTTTCTATACCTGCTGTTACACCAATATTGTATTGTCCCACAGGTTGGAACTCACTTGGTATTGTAATCTGTATCCAAATGTCTGGTTTTTTATTTAAATTTGAAATAAATCTTTTTTGTAAAGGATTATCTTTAGATAAAAAATTCCAAGGGGTACTACCCCATCTTTGTGGTAAAATTTTAATATCCCACTCTTCTCCTTTTGCTGTTATTAATGATCTTACAAAATCTCTTGATCTTGCTCCATACCCTGAAAATGTGTCAATTGGACACGATACTACGCATAATGGCTTCATATTGATTGTATTTCTTTTAAAAATTCTGGTGTTAAACTCATTGGTGTTGGGTTATAATTGTCGAGCTTAGTAGAATCATCTACTTTTATAACTGAAAAACGAGATTGTGGTTCCCAATTTTCAAATAGCACTTCTAAATTTTCTATAAAACGCTCTCCCATTCTTTCTGCTGTGAATCCTGCTTCATTAGACATAGCCCATTCCCTACCTGCTAATCCTCTTCTTTCTCTTTCTTCAGGTCCCATTTTATAAACTTTCATTAATGCAATCGCACCATCTTCTACACTACACTGACTTGAAAAAATATAAGGTGTCATAGGTGAACCTTTTACTGAACGTGTTTTAGGGAAAATTGGCATTGCCCATTCACCACATTTTTTATATTTACCATCTGCATTTGATGGGTGTTCTGTTGAAAAATCAATCCAATCACCATTTTCATCTTCAAAACGCATTTGATCTTGCATACCACCTTGTACAGGTGCTATAATCATTCTACCTGCCATTAAAGATTCTGTTAAACCTAATCCCCAACCTTCATTGTCTGTAAAAAACATATGAGCATCTGATATGTTATAGATGTAATTTAATTCTTTTTCATTCCATTTTTGAGCATCAAATCTAACTTTATGTATTTCAGGATCACAAACAGCTTCTACTACTGCGGGTAAATCAGTTCCATGTTCATCTACAGGATCTGTATGTAATAATAAAAGGCATTTTTTTGCTTGTTCTACTGGTAGTTGATCTAAGAAAGTTCTCCAAGCTAAAATAATATCAGAAGCATTTTTTCTTCTAATGTTTCTACTATTCCAAAGTACTACAAAATCATATTTTTCTCCTTCTAAGAATTTTTCTTTCCATACTTCAAATTCTAGATCATTTATAATTGGAAAAAACTTTTTAGGTTCAATTCCATGAGGAACATATTTTACTGCCCAATCTTCTTTTGAATGATCTCTTAATACATTTTTAACAATGTTTGTAGATTGTTTAGATATTCCTAATAACATATCATCAGAACGATAAAAATTTCTATTCCACATAGGATAAGGTAAATCATCCCAAATTGTGTAAAAAACTAATGGACATTGTTGTCTAATTTCATTTTCCATTTGATACATCCAAACCCAATAACGAGGATCTGTAAAATGTATTATAGCATCTGGTTTTTCTGTATTTATTATTTGTCTCAATAGACTCTCATTACCATAGCCTTCTGTTGCTATTACTTTAACATTTGAATCTTGTAATCCAGTTTCTTTATTAACATCTTGTGATAAATCAAATCCCTTTCCAGTGTCTGGGTGTTTAACTGCTCCCCCTAAATTAACCCAATTATAACGGTGAGCTGTATTTAATACTATGTTTCTTGATTGACATCCTACACCACTATGTGTACGAATATCATCTGATAATAAAAGTATTGTTTTTCGTTGATCCTGTGGGATATAACCTTCTTTCATATAACCTTTTTTTTAAATTTATAAACTACCGCTTACTGTTAAGTCGGTATGATTGTGTAATTTCTTTCGAAATTCTTCGTCTGTTAAGTATAAATGTACTGCTCTGTTTGCTAACTTTTGTAAATTAAACTTATATCTAATTGATGAAACCTTAAAATCTTCAAATAAGTGTTCAACTATTTTTACACTTGTTAACTTTAAATCGTGTTTTTGCATAATATTTTATTGTATATTCACATATACATATATAGTTGTTCTAAAAACCGTTACCTAGCTCCACCAGGAGATCCCCAAGGATTATTGGGTTTAGGTGATGGTTTCTTTTTTTTAGGTTTTGGTTCTTCTACCTTTTTTATAGGTTCAGATTTTTTATCTTTTACTACATCATCCTTATAATGTATTCCCTCATTTCCATTTTGACCTATAATGTTCATCCTTTTTTCATCTTCATCTGTATATAAAGTTTTTTTATAAACCTCGTAATCTTTAGGATCTCTTGCAACTCCTTTTACTTGAGCAAAAGCCATGTTAGCTGCAACAACCATTGCAATAGCTAGTGGGTCAAATACAAATATAATTAATATCATAAACCAATTAACTATTGTAGCCATTGGTTGACCTGTTAATGTAGCCATATATTTAAGTGGGCCTAATTCACGTGCAGATTCGTTACCTATTTGCGCATCTAATACGCGTATATCCAATGCAGATATGGAATCAGTGACTATGTCAAGATCGATTTTAGATGCGTTTAAACGCGATTCTAATAATTTACGCTGGCGAGACGAAGTTGTAGTTACTAATTGACCTGATTCTTTATCCACATACTGTATTTGAGTAGGATTAGCTAATGCTGTAGTTAGTTCTTTAACTGTTGATTTTAAATCGTCTCTTGTTTCTATAAATCTAGTTCGTTTTTGATCTATAATTGCTACTTGTTTGTCTAAAAATTCTGATTGTGTTGCTGTTTCTTGATATGCACCTGACAAATAACCATAAATACCACCTGATGTAATTACCATTAAGGTAAAAGTTGCTATTACAAAATACGCTCTTAAAATTTTATTAATTGTATCCCAATATTGATATAATAAGGAAGCTACAACTAATTTAGCTACTTCCAAAGCTCCTGCCATTATTATTACTTGTGTGCTAGCTCCCGCAAATAAATGGGCTAAACCAAATACAGAGTAAAAGGCTGCTGATGCGGACACAGATAGCGCTGAAAGCGCTATTATGAATGGAAATATACGTTCTTTCATTTTATTTACATGTTTGACACCATTTAGACTTACACTTATTGGTTTCTGCTAGAATTTTGTCAATATTATCTGTGTCATACATATGAGATCCGTCAATAAAGACATCTTCTATGAATGCTTTCATGTTTTTAACCATTTTATTTTGTGTTGTTTTACCACTTGATGGTTCAAATTTCTGGATACGAGATTTCATTATTGGATATTTAGGGTTGTCTGGTATTTTACGTTTTACAATAAAATATCTAACATCAATATTATCTACAGGTACATTATACTGTTCTGCAAAATATTTCTTATACATCACCATTTGGGATGTTTTTATTTTATTGTTTTTGTCATATTTAGTCCAACCACGAGTTGATGTTTTAATGTCCCAAATAACTACCCTATGTAGTGTTTCATCAAACATAACTAAATCTAATTTACCCATTAATTTAACATTTGGATAATCTTCGTGTGGTGCCAATAATACAGGCATTTCAATACCTAATAATTTCCAACCATGCTTATGAAAGTGATCTTGTCTGTATTTTAGGAAGAAATCAATAATTTCTAAACCATCATTTGTAAACTCGATTAATTCTTTTTGGGTGGCAAAATGTACACCTCCTACTTTCTCAACGTCACCTTTATATAGACCTAAAAAACCTTCTTGGAAATGTTTGTGTGCGTCAAATTCGTCAGCATGTTGTTGACCTTTGTTGTACATTAACTCCATATACTCTTGGAGTGTTTCGTGCATTGCAGTACCAAATGAAAAATAAATGTTTGGTGGTGTTTTGATTTTATCAATGTACATTTCTTTCCACCTATGGGGACATTCCATCCAAGCGGATAGTTGTGTGTAACTGATGTTTTTTTCCGTAGCCCAATCCATTTCAGGGACTACAGTTTTACTAATGTTTTCTATTATATTCATACCGGTAAGATACGAAAAATATTTGGCTTAGCCAAGTTTTACTTGAATTTCTTTTGAGAAACTATTTGAGCTATTATACCATAAACTGACAAGTCTTGGTAAGTATCTATTGATGATTCACCTACTGTGTCTGGTTCTCCATTTATAACTAATTGTCTTAGACGTTGGATTTTATCATTCATTCTGAACCATAAACCTGTTAATGCTAATTTAACATCACCATCTGTGTCTAAATTTGTACCAACATTAATGTTACCAGTACCATAATTACGATGTTTTTTACAGAACAAAATATATTGCTCCATCATAATTTTTTTATATTCAGCAGTTAATTCTGGGTATGATTTTTCACACCATTCTACTGCTTCGTTGTCTTCTTTTGTAAATTTAATATCTGACATTTTTAATTAATTGTTTTTACTAAATAGGCTAGATCCCTCTACATATGATTCTAAAGTGTCTAAATTACCTTGTGCACTACCTAATTTGTTTAATGCTTTGCTTGCTTCTTCTAAAAAATGTTCTGATGTGTGTTCTCCAATTGCTGTTCCTTTAGTAAAACACATATCTAATGTTAATAATGCTTCGTTAACTTTTGCTTCATATTCACTTTTAAGTGCGTTGTATAATCTTTCTTGATGGTTCATTTTTGTAATTTTTTATTATTGATTTAATTGTCTTTTTGTCTAATATATTTAAATAATCGTATGCTTCTCTTATACTAACTTTAAAATGCATAGCCAAGTATTCTGCTTTTTCTTTGTCTTTCTTTGTTTTAGCTCCTTTAATCCACCTGTAAAATCTAAATTTAGTTGGTAAAAGTGAATAATATAAATTAAATACTTCTTTTTGAGATAATACTTGATTTAAACCTGTGTAATTTTGAACCATGTTAACTATATTAAGATAATTAGGATTAAAACTTAAAGTCTTATTAATTATAAAAACATTAAATGATTTTTTTTCTTCATCATTAAAGTCTTCCCAACGTCTTTTTTTAGTATGAAGATTTTTAACATGTTCAAATGGATTCATTATTCCTTAGGTAAAAAACCTTTATTAATATGACCACATTTAGCACAAGCAAATACTTGAATTGGTATCATAGTTTCTTGCCCCGTTGGGGATAATAAAGCAGATAATTTACGCATTTGAAATACTTGTGTAAATGTATCATTTCCACATGATTCACAAGTTTCTGCAGTTGTTTGACTAAAGTCTACATTTAATCCTGGTTGTTCTCTATTCATCATTGTATATTTTTTTATAGCATTTTTTACATAATTGTCCTCCACCTTCTACATAAAATTGTCTTGCGTAAATAGATGTATCTTTTGTATAAGGTGTTAATTCATTACATGACACACACCTGTCATTATTTAAATCCTTTTTAGGAGTTTCTATTTTATTCATCATTATCTCTTTTGTATTTATCTCTTTTAATTGATTTTTCTTTTTGTATTTTTCTTTTTAAAGAGGGTTTAATAAAATTTTTACGTTCTCTAACTTCTTTTAAAGTTCCTGTTTTTTTAAACTTACGTTTAAATAATTTTAAAGCTCTTTCTATATTTCCCTTTATTACTGGTATTTTTAACATAAATTTCTTAGTTTATTTAACATTGCAGCTATACAAATTTCTTTTTCTAATACAAATGTGTATTCATATTGATATTTAGCAATAATAAGTATTGCTTCACCCTCTTTATCACCAAACATTGCTAATGATCTATCATAAATATATTTAAATAAATCGTCAAATTCTCTTGCTCCTGAATCTGCTAGTATTTGTCTAATTTCTGTTAGTGTAGCTGAATTAATAAATGCATTAACTACTAAATCTCCTAATTGTGTGTTTTTTAGTGAATTATCGTCAATTTTAACTTGACCATCAACTATAGAACCTTGTGTTGTATTAATTATTTTTCTAATGTCAGGGTAGTATGTATTTATTATTTCAATTGGAATAACATAATCTAACATACCTTCTTCATCTAAAATAAACTCTAATTTTTTAAATACTTCCTCTTTTGAAGGTGGTGTAATTTCGAATGTTTGACATCTACTCTGTAGAGGTGAAATTATACGTTCAAGATAATTACAAGTAAATATAAATCTAGTTGTTGCGCTACAAGATTCAATTGTGTTACGTAATGTTGCTTGTGCTTGTGGTGTAATATAATCTGCTTCATCTAATATAACAATTTTAACATCATTAAAACTCATACTAGAAGCAAATGGTATAATTTTATCTCTAATTGTGTCTATACCTCTTTCATCACTAGCATTAATATATAATAAATCACAATTTAAATTTTTAGCAATTAACTTAGCTAATGTTGTTTTACCTGTACCTGCAACCCCATGGAATAGTAAGTTTTGAATTGATCCTTGTTTAAGATAATCTGCTATCTTATTTTTAATCGTTTCATTACCTACATACTCCTCTAAAGTTTGTGGTCTATATTTTTCTACCCAAAGTTCCATTATTTAAATATATTTTTTATAAAAGATGCTATAAACCAAAGAACACCTATAGGCCATAATATAACACATGCTATTCTTTGTTCATTGTGCCAATCTTCTGATATGTCTTTAACTGTAGGGTTATTTTGAGACATACTTAAAAATAAATCTACTATAAAAGTAAAAATAACACCAATTAAAAAATAATTAAATGTATACCACATATTACATTCCCATCATTGACATTGGATCAGCTTTATCTTCTTCTTTAGGATCATCTACAATTGTACATTCTGTTATTAGCATTGTTCCAGCAACTGACACTGCATTTTCTAATGCTGTTCTAGTTACTTTTGTAGGATCTATAATGCCTTCTTCTATCATATCCACATATTGTTCGGTTTTAATATTATAACCTTTAAAATCATGTTCTACTGCTGCTAATATAGCATGATATTTATCTATACCTGCATTTTTAAGAATTTGAATAAATGGTTTTTCAATTGCATTTAATAAAATTTCAGCTCCAATTGTTTCATCACCTTCACAAACTAATTGATTTGCTGTTCTTAATTTATCTCTAGCTTCTAATAAAGCAACACCACCTCCAGCAACAATACCTTCATCTAAAGCAGCTCTTGTAGCGTGTAATGCATCATCAACTCTATCTTTACGTTCTTTCATTTCTGTTTCAGTAAAACCACCTACATTAATTACAGCAACACCACCAGCCATTTTTGCTAATCTTTGTTGTAATTGTTCTGTTGCATAATTGCTGCTTGCTCTTTCAATTTGATCTTTAATTTCATTTAAACGAGATGCTATTTCTTCTTCAGTACCATTACCGTCAACTATTGTTGTTTTTTCTTTTTCAATAGTAACACCTCTAGCCGTACCTAATTGGTCAAATGTAATTTTATCTAAACGATGACCTTTTTGTTTAGAAATTAAAGTACCACCTGTTAATGTAGCTATATCTTCTAATATATGTGTTCTTCTTTCTCCAAAATCAGGAGCTTTAACAGCACAACATTTTAAAATACCTCTCATTTTATTTACAATCATAGCAGCTAATGCTTCACCATCAATGTCTTCAGATATTATAACTAATGATTTATTTTGTTGTGAAACTGCTTCTAAGATAGGTAATAATTCTTTTACAGCACTAATTCTACCATCATACAATAAAATATATGGATCATCTAATTGTGCTTGCATTGTTGAATTATCAGTTACGAAATATGGTGATTTATAACCTCTATCAAATTGCATACCTTCAACTGTTTCTAATGTAGTTTCATGTGTTTTACTTTCTTCAACTGTTACAACTCCTTCTCTACCTACTTTGTCCATTGCAGCGGCAATTAAATTACCTACTTCAGTGTCATTATTTGCTGAAATTGTAGCAACTTGTTTAATTTGATCTTCTGATGAAATGTCAACTGACATTTCTTTTAAATGATTAACAATAGATTTAGCTGTTTTATCCATTCCTCTTTTAATTGCTACAGCATTGTGTTTTTGAGATAAATGGTTCATACCTTCCGCAATTAATTCTTTAGCTAATAAAGTTGATGTTGTTGTACCATCACCTGCAGAATCACCTGTTTGTACAGCTGCTTGTTTAACCATTTGTGCGCCTAAATTTTCAACTGGATCTTTTAATGATACTGTTTTTGCAACTGTAACACCATCTTTAGTTGATTGAGGTAACATACCACCCTGTTGTGCAATTACTACGTTACGTCCATTAGGTCCTAAAGTTGTAACAACTGCATTTGCTAATTGTTCAACTCCACTTAATAATTTTACTCTTGAATCAGAGCCTGTTTCTATAATTTTACTCATTTATTTTTCTTTTTTTTTAATAATTCCTAATACATCACTTTCTCCTGCTATAATGTATGTTTCATTTTCTACTACTACTACTTGTGCACCGAATTTGGGTACCATAACTGTAACACCTACTTCTAATCTATTTGGTATTAAAGTACCATCAGTACTAATTCTACCAGGACCAACAGCTAATACTACTCCCATTTCTGGTCTTTCAGAATTTGAATCCGGTATAATAATATTTCCATATTGTTGTTCTCCTTCTTCTTGAGGAAGAATTACAATTTTATCATTTAAAGGTATAATTGGACTTTCCATAACTTATATGTTTTTAAAGGGTTTTGTTAATTTATTTTGTATATTATTAAAGCTTTCTATAAATCCAGCTAATGTATAATCTTCTTTTCGGTTAGCCAAACTCATTCTAGATACTCTTTTAATAGCAGAATCTAAACTACTATAATATCCTAATGGTTTATCTTTTTCAGTGTCTACTAAAACATACTGATCCTCTTCTACTTGAATTTCATAAGGAGCAATAATTGGATCTTTAATCATGCTCATTCGTTTGGTTTGACCTTTTTGTCTTCCTCTCATATTAATATTTTTTTAATTCTTTTATTAAATTATTTTTATTATACCCTATAATAGTGTTTACCATTTTTTCGTTAACACGTATCATTATAGTAGGATAAGTATCTGTTCCTAATTCATCTTTAGGATCATCTTCAATTTCAGTAAATTCCCATCCATTTTTTCTAGTCCAATCGGGTAATTCTTTTTTAGCTGTTTCACAATGCCCACAGTTAAAAGGGGCTGTTATTAAGATTAATTGTTTGCTCATAATTTGTTTTTTATTAATTATTTATTATTTTTTTACCTAATATTAGGGGAGATTCATCTTTATGTCTACATATATGAAAACAATTATCAAGTTCTTTAATAATTAATTGTTTATCCTTATATAGTTTATAGTTTTTATAAACATATTCTGTAACTTGTTTTATAATTTCTTCATTCATTAGATTAATTGTTTTCTTGTTTTCTTACTAAATAATATCCTGTATATAAATCATCACCACAATTAAAATGTGCGTCTAATAAACCTTTTTTATTAATACGAATTTCTCCTGTATGGTAATCTTTATTTGCTTTTAATATTTCTTTCATTAAGTTAGAATTAAATGGTATAGCTCCAAATGATTCATTAATTGTTGATTCTACTGTAAATTCAATTGTGTTTGTAATATTTGTACCAACTGTAAATACTAATTCTTCACCTGTAAAGCCCTCTCGAGTTTCAATTGTGAATGTTTCTAATTCACTTAATGCATCTTTTGACTTAACAAATCTTGTTATAAATTCATCATTAACATCAAAAGTAACACTCCATTCATCTGAATTATTACTTACATCTGGTACATTTGGTATTACGGCAGGGTCTGCAAGATTAAATTTTATGTCATAGTTTGTATCCGCCATGTTAAGTTTTGATGTTGTAGCATCAACTAAAATATCTCCATCTAGTATATTTAAACACTTAATAAGTTGGGATGTATTGAAAATACCATAATCACCTGGTTTAAGACCAATTTCTTTTCTATAATCTACGTATCCTACTAAATTTTTAGAATCATTAATAAAATGGATAATGAATTTTTCATCTGTGATAACCCATTTAACCTTTTCTATATTATTACCTAATGAATATTTAGATACTATATCTGATATAACCTTTTTACTTATCATATAACCTTTTTAAAACTTAAAAAACTGTTGAACATACGTATTGAGTGTTAAATTTCCCCACCCGAGATCTTGATAAAACGACTCTAATTTGTTCTTAAGTATCGTATCAAAAGATCTTGGTATATCCACATATTCTTCAATAAACTTACGAATAGGTTTTGGTAAATCAAAATCTAAAAATCCCATAGTGTCAATTTTATATGGATTATCTCTTAAATAAACCCATTTAATTTTATCACCTTCCACAATTTGAGTGTGTTTTCTATCTAAATTTTTAAATTTAAGTAAATCATTATATCTTACGGCCGCTTTAACACCTACAGGGGCTTTATTTTCAAATTCACTAAATATACAATCTGCACTAGCAGGGAGACCTGTATATTTTTTCATGTTTTTAACTCCTGTTGGTTTTGATATTTCAACAAAGTCTATGTCTTTAAGTGATTCCTTAAATGTTAATATTTCTTTATCTATTTCTTCCCTTGTAGCACCAAATAATATTTTATGTAATATTTCTTCAAAAAATGTTCTAAATAATGGTGGAAAATTTGATTTTTTAAAATCAAGACCTTTTACATCAATTTCATCACAAGGTACACCTTCTTTCTTTGTAATATACTGCGCATATCTACGTTTACCTGAAAAGAACGCGGAACGTATTGTACATTCCGTTTTCATTTCTAATCTATGTTTGTCTGTTGGGACATTAAACGCATTTAATGCTAAATCATCATAATATACATTGATTTTCTTTTCATATTCTAATGACATTGCTTCAAGCTTGTCTGCTTTAGTTGCTTCGTCTAAATCATCAAAATCTGGATTTAATTTACGTAATAATGGTTCAGCATTAACATAACATGAATCTGTATCTTCATAAACTACAACACCTGTACAATCTTCATATCGTTGACGAGGTGTAGTTCTAATTTCATAAACGTCCTTACCTGTTTGTAATGTTTCTTCGGCTGTCTTGTTTATAAATGTACCTGAATCCTGAATAATTCTTTGTCCTGTAAGTGTAATACCTTCACTTAATAATACAGATCCATATCTGAACGTAGGTAATGCTGTGGCACCATACAATGAATTAAGTAAAATTTTCATTGTATATTGACGTAAATGATTTAAATCACCTTCTTCTTTATTACCTGCTTTGTATGCTTTTTTCATTGCATTTTTATACACAACTCTTTCATCAAACCATTGTGCTAATACAACTGACAATGTAGATGGTTTGTCTGTTCTAAACATTACACCGTTTGCAGTAATTGCTAAATCATTTTGTTCTATTAATGCTAATATTTCGCCTACAGATAATATCTTTTTACTTCGTTGTAAATTTTCAACTTCAAATTCATCTTTAGGATCCATTTTTTTAAGATCATTTAAAGCTAATCTGTTATCTCTATCATCTGGTGTTACAAGTCGTCCTACTAAAGTTTCTCTTCCAATGTTAAGAGACATAATAATAGAAGGATATAGTGATGTTAAATCCTCATCAAACATGTAATTGTAAATACCTGTTTTAGGGCAAAATAAATATCCACCTGCATATGATAATTTATTTCCTTCTGCGTCTTGTTTTATAATTGGGTTTGGATCTTTATTCGGTGGTATAATTTCTTCACCTAATAAGTAAGCTGATATAGCTCCATCTTGTGTTCTAGATGATTGATAAACTTCTTCATACACACATTTACCTTTATGTGATATATTTTTAGTTAAATCTAAATATTTAAATTTTTCATCTAATTTTTTTAAAATTAAAACATCTACAAAGTTATAATCTATAAACTTTTGTTTGTCTTCACGAAATAATCGATCTAATGATCCATCATATTCAATTTTCTTTTGATTAACATATTTTTCACCTAAAGAATCTAATTTCATAGATGGTTCTTGTTGAAATGAATATTTTTTATGTAATCGCATGTAATCGAGTGATGTTACACCTGCAATTCTAATTGGTTGATCTGGGTACCATCTTTTATCGCGTTCTTCAACGATTCTAATTGGTGACAAACGTTTTGCTGTACGTTCACCTAAACGATTTTTTATTCTGTAGTAAATGTAAGGAATATCAAAATAATCACTATTATAACCTACTAAAATGTCAGGTTGTATAGCTTCCATTCTAGATAAAAACACTTCAATTAAATCATTTTCACGTTTTACAGGTATAATTTCTCTACCATCTTGTGTACCCGCTTTAATTTCACCTGTTTTATCTAAAATAACAATAGCCCATTCATCTGCTTGTTTGTCCCACCAAGCAATTGATGTAATGGGCATAGGTGCTTGTGCTATATATTCTGGTGTTAATGCTCCTCCTATCTCAATCTCAATATCAAAAAATACTTCTCTGTGAGTTTTAGAAATTTCATCATTAGTACCATACTTGTCAATTAGGAATTTTGTGTGTATATTTCCTCTAGTATGATCTGCATAGTGCATACCTTGGGTTTCTCTATTCCAATTGTAAACTTTTTTTAATGGTTCATCCTTTAAACCCCAATGAGTTGCATGGTATTGATCACATTCTTGATAACCATAATTTTGGAATTCTTCTACAAAATAACCTTCATCTGTCCATAAATGGACATCGTAGACGTTCCAAACGTCAGGTTTTTTGATTACATAACAGTTTTTATACATACGCCAATATACGAAGGATATTTTGCTTCTCCAAATTTTTTACACGAGTTCTTCAATTATTCCTATTGCTTCAGATACTATAAGTAATGTTACAGCAACACTAATATTAAAGGGTATAAAAACGTAACCTAATATTCTTACTCCTGATTTAACAAAACTTATAATTTGGTGTAATTTAGGATCCGGTAGTTTGTCTAAGTTCTTCATCTGTAAAAAATTGTTTTAAGTTTGGTGCAAAATAATTAATAGATTTCATTACTTTTCTATCGCTTGAACGATATACTACATAACGATCTCCTATTTTTTCCCAATGACATGGGTGGCCTTTTTCTTCAGCTCTTAATTTAACTGTTTCTTCAGCTACTTCTTGGGTTTCACATGATTTAGACATGTTTGATGCTTGTACTTCAGCATATGCTTTCCATACTTTACCTTTTAAACCATGCAATAAAGCTCCATTACCTAACGAAACATAAGTAATATCACATAATGCATCTAATATTCCTACAATGTCTCCTTTTTCACAAGCTTCTTTATATTCATCTAATTCTTCTTGTATAAAATCATAAACAAATTGCCATTCTTTTTTTTCACCAATTGTTGGTTTATAATTATTAGGTTTACCAAATGTGTCATTAAATTCTTGTACTTCATCTACAAAAGGTACATTCCAATATTTAGGGCTTAATTTTTCGTCAAATTCTATTGTTAACTGCTTTCCCATTATTCTAATATTTTAATGATTTTTGATTCTTTCACTGATTTTACTTGATAGTCCATTGAGTAGCCTTCGAATTCTTTTACTACTTTAGCTTCTGCTTCTGTAACTGATTCTGCTTCTACACAATATGTTTCATTTGTGTTTGAAATTCTACCTCTTTCGTTCTCATCTTGAACTTTTACTGTTGCAATATAATAAGCCATTATTTGTGATTTCTTTTAAAGTCAGCAGATAAATTTTTGATTTTATTAGCTGCAGATCTACATCTTCCTTTTGCTGCTGCTGTTGTTTTATCTATTTCTGATTCAATTAATACTATTTGTTCTTTAATTTGATCTACTAATTCTTGTGTTTTTTCCATAATTTTTTTTAAATTTGATGTCCTCCGTTATTAATTTTTAATGAGTTAAAAAACTCCTGTCTTGCGTCATTTCCATTGTGTCTAAACACACCTGAAGCTTTTGTTGTAACCATTGCAGCTCCTTTATGTTTAATACCTCTACAACTTACACAATTGTGTGTTGCTACTATTGTGATAATAACACCTAAGTTATCCTCACAAATTTTATCTACTGCTTGGTGAATTGCGGTAGTTAATTGTTCTTGTATTGCTCCTCTTCTACCAAAATGCTCTACAATTCTATTTAATTTACTTAAACCTACAACTGTTCCTTTTTCTGATGTAATATAACCAATATGAACTACACCCCCAATTGTTTGGTGGTGATGTGAACACATTGATGTTAATGGAATATTTCTTTCAATTACAATTCCATCATAACCATCAGAAGGGAAGGAAGTAATTGGTGACATTGCAGTGTATCTACCTGCCCATAAGTCATTTACATATGCTTTAGCTACACGTCTAGGTGTATCGTTTGAATTGGGATCATTTCTCCAATCGCATTTTAAAGCATCTAAAAATTTTCCATATGCTTTAGTAGCTTGTTCAATCATGTCTGATTTTTCTTGATCATTTAAAGGAAAACCAGGCGCAACGCCATTAGCAAATCCTTCTTGTGTGCATTCTAAATCTAATTTTTTTTTCATTATAATGTATGTATTGTGTCTAAATTTCTACTATATCCTTTTGGTCCATCCATACCATATCCAATGTACCATGGGTTAACGTTTGTTGGTTGTTTATATATAAAAAAGTGATCTGGGAAATCCAAGTTTTCTTTATAAACTGCTGAAACTGTTTCTACTTGTTTAGCTCCTAATTTCATATAATGGTCTTTTAACTCATTCATTGTATTCCCACTGTCTAAAATATCATCTACAAGAAATACTGTTTTATCTTTTATTTTTACTTCAACATCGTAATGCATTTCTATAGATTTTTGTTCAAAACCATCATATGAGCTACATTTAACAAAACCAACTTCGATTGGGTAATTTATTTTTTTGATTAAATCACTAAAAAACATAAATCCTCCTTTCATAATACAGATAAACACGATTCCTCCTCCTTCATGTTTACAGTAGTTATTTATAACTTGACTTAAACCATTTATAGCTGTTTGTAAGTCTTTACTTGATATTACTTCCTTTATCATAATTTTCTAATATTTTTTTTAATTTATCTATTAATAAGAGTACTTCATCGGGTTCCATAGTTACAGCACAACATACCTCAACATTATCTTCTATTTCCTTTAATATTTTTAATGCTTCTTCCATTACACCATTCTTTCTTGATTAAAAGCAATAATATGATCTCTACCAGTCATATTATAACCATGTTCAGCACACATATTAAATACTATTGGGTACATTTTTATTAATTGTTCTCTATTATCTCCAGCAGGCATAATAAATGTTTTTGTTTTAGGTATATCTAATTCAATTCTATAATCTTCAATTTCTTTTAAATTACCTTTTGTTCCATCCCACACAGGTTTATAATGATAATCAGAGTGGAATTTTATCATTTGTTTAATTGCTTCTGTGTTTAATCTTTTTCTATTATGTATTTTTATAAATTTTTCGTCAACAATCTTCCCAGCAGGCGTAACAGCTCCTTCAACAGGAACACTATTAGAAAACTTAGGACTAATAGAAAGAAGGTTAATAGGATAATCGGTTTCAACAAAAGCAGATCCTTCAGTTTCGATAGTAATAATAATATTTCTTTCATGTGCAAAATGTGTTATTTCATTAATTAATGCAGGGTGCATTGTAGGTGATCCTCCTGTTAGCATCATTTCTTTTACGTGTGGATTTTCATCATAAATTTTTATAATGTCGTTAAATGTAAATATACCTTTTTCTGGATGTATACTAGTATACCAACTATCACACCAACCTCCTTCTCCAAAGTAACATCTATGTGTACAACCAGTTGTTCTAACTGCAATTGTAGGTCTTCCAATCCTACTTCCTTCTGATTGAACACAACGATATACCTCTAATATAGGTAGTGTTTTATTATAATCTTCTATTCTTTTACGCATTTTTTTCTTCTTCTGCTATTTCTTTTTGAATATCTGCTATGAATTTTTTCAATGGGGATAAATCTTTTTGTATGTTTTCAAATGATGATCTAAAATTAGCATTCATTTGTTTTAACATTTCTATTGTTTTAAGATTACTTGGAGGATTTTCATATGAGGGGTGTGCTATAGATTTGATCATTTCAATACCTTCAGGCATTGATCTAAAATCTCTATTAGGAATTAAATAATTATCATTTGTTAAAATTGTAGGGAATACACCTTGTCCTGTGAGACTTACCATTTTATTAAATTCTTCTCTAATACCTTCTTGTTTTATTTCTTTATTAATAAATTTAATACCTTCATCGTCTAACAATTTTATAAAATTAATACAATAGGGACATGTTTCTTTAGTATAAAGAATTACTTCCCTTAAATTAGCATTAAGTTTTCTATTTTCTTCTCTTTTAATTTCTTTTTGATTTTCTAATTCTTCTTTAATCTCTACTTTTAAGGTTTTTTCTGTTGTCATGTTTTAATGATTTAATAATAATTGTTCTACGTGTTTTTTAGCTGTTTCCCATCCATCAATATATTCAACTGGGTCTTTTCTTCCTAATTTAAGGAATGCTTCAATTCTTTCTACTGATGAAGCTGATTTATAATCAGATCTACCTTCTGCATCTGGTTTATATGATGTGTTTGTTCTTTTATAAACTTCATCAAAATCTAAGTCTAATATTTTACATGCAGACTCACCATCTAATAATATATCATATTTGTCCCCATCTAAATAAGGTGTATAGTATGTTACTTTATCTGCGTCCCAATTTCCTTGTTTAAACGCTTCATAATCTGAGTCTCTAAATTCTTGTCTACAGTCAGGGTAAATTGCATGATCTCCTGCGTGTATACCCATTGCTATTTTTACTTCACATCCTTCTTGTTGAGCAATAGATAATGCTACTGCTTGGATAATAGATGAAAACATTTTATTTCTATTAGGTACAACAGTGTCTTTCATGTTGTCCTCTTCATAATGACCTTCTGGGACATCATCACCTCCTTTTACTAAATTTGAATCTAAAAGAGAAACTAATCCTTGTAATGTAATTCTTTGATATTTTACTGGATAACCAGCTTTATCTAAATATTTAATTAATTCTGATGCTCTTTCTAATTCAACATCATGTTTTTGACCATAATCAAAACTAACTGCTGTTACTTTATAATCATGTGCTAATAGATTTAATAATACTGTACTTGAATCCATTCCCCCCGATAAGGATATTACTGCTTGTTTATTCATTATTTTTTATTTAAATGTTGTTTTCTAGTTTCGTGTTCCCAAATTCCATCTACTGTGTGTTCATGCCAATGTATTCTTCCTTTTAAAATAGCATCTTTAATATTTTTTTGATGTCCATTTAAATTTGAATTTCCACTTTTTACTTCAATAAAATGAACAGCACATTTTGTTTTACTTCCTCTATTTGAAAACGCAATATAATCAATTGGTTTTCCAAAAAATTGTACATCTTTAGGAGCTACTGGAAAATTTTTCATAAAAGGAACATAATGTTCTATAGTTTTTCCAAAACTTACTGCTCGTGATCTTGCATATGCATCTTCTCGGATAGCTTTTTCTTCTTTAACTTTCCATTTTGCCAACATGGATTCTGCTTTTCTTTCTGCTATTTTATCATGTGTAAAATAAACATATGCTGCGAAAGCTATAGCACATATTGCAATTGTAATTGATATCATTTAGTTTTTTGTATTGCCATCCTGTACGAATTGTTTAAATTGGATGAGGTTGTGGTTTATATCATACAGTACATCTGTATCGATTTTTTTATCTATTTGATCTATTTTAATAGATTCTTTATTTAACAATCCTAAACTATTATATTTTACACCTTGCAAACCATGGATTATGGGATTTGAAGTATCTATTGATTCAATAAAAGGAAAATCAGCATAATAACCAAATTCCTGTGGTAAGGCACATCCTAATAAATGTACTCTATCACTTTTTTCTATTAACTTACTTTTATACATTTTAGATATAGTCATTATACGACCCATCATTTTACCAACCAAGGGATTAGGATGGGGAAATTCTTCAGCATACCAATCTGCACCATAACTAAATGCTATTTTTTTATAACCTTGTATTTTTAGTATATTATAACATTGAAATGCTTCTTCATAACTTTGTGCTTGGACAACTGCTACTTTAGTTACTCCTTTTGGTAATTTTATAGACATCCACCTTTTAGCATTAACTAATGTTGCAGTTTGGTCTTGCCAAACATCTGGTACTATAAATTCATTTGGTTTTAATTCATTAATCCAATACATTAATCTATCTGAATCATATGCTACACCCAATTCATGAAGTGAATTATCCATTATAATATATTTACCATCTTCTTTAGCTTTATAAAAATGGTTTTTATATGTTTCGTTTTGGTCCAATAAATGAGGTAAACAATACTCATAATCATTAATGTCAAAGCTTTTATAAAGCATGTTAATTGGAAGTTCGTGAGATACTTTAAACATATTTTTCTGAGTAAATTGCTGTGTTTTTACCGTGTTCCATAAATTCTACTGATCTAACTTGAACACGTTCGTTAGTTTCATCTTTTACAAAATTATTTAATTTATGAAATATAAATTCTGCAAATTTTTCTGCTCCTGTAGCTGGTACTATTCTTACTTGAATTACTTTTGCTTCATCCATTAAGAGAAAAGAATTAAGTTCGGGATCATCGTCAGCAATAATTACTGTGTGGTCAAACATGTGATCCATCCATGCTTTAGGTTGCATACCATTAATTAGTGTTTTTGCTCTTTTCATTCCTCCAAAATCCCAGACCCAATTACGATCATCTAGTTTTCCTTCGAATGTTACTTTAAATGAAACACCATATCCATGTAAGAATCGGCAGTGTGTTGTAGATGCTTTCCATTGTCTAAAACAACAACTAAAACCATCAAATATTTTTGTACTTTGAAACATAACTTTTATTTTTTATATATAATTTTATTCTGGGGTATCCAAATAATCTTCAAGATTTTCAGGTAAAATATTTTTATATTTTTTTCTTAAATCTTTTTCTACTGTGTTAATTTCTTCTTCAAGTTTTTTAATGTTAATATTTTCTAAATTCATTGTTTCTAAATTATTTATAATTTTTAGAATTTTATTAGTATCTTTCATTAAATCGTCTGAATCTATTTTTTGTTTTTTATTCATATTCTATTATAGGTATTTCATTACAAAACCATATTAAACCTTGGGATTTAAATATTGTATCACAATGGAAAAATATTTTAAGATCTTTTGCATTTCCCTCTTTTAAATTGATCCTGTGTTGGGGGAATTTCCTTTTTACTTGAAACATCCTTCCTTGAATTGTTATTACTTCTTGATTTATCACTTATTTGTTTATAGTATAGTTCTGTAATCCAATCATCTTTTCTCATTATTACACAATTTCACAAGCTCCACCTGCACAAGCTGCTTGATCTTTTAAATCTGTTTCATCAGTCATTTCAATTATTTGTTTTAAATCTATATTATTTAAATGACTTTCCATTTCTAAGAACTTTTCTTCTGTAATGTCTTCAAATGGTGCTTGAGTGTATGAACCATTATCATAAGGTAATACAGATAAACCATTAAATGTATTTTTATTCTTCCACATCCATTCTCCTACTGAATCCCACTCATCTTGTTTAACTGAAATTGTAGCTGAAACATTATTTGTGTTAGCTCCTTTTCTATGTCCTGCTTTTACCCATTCTACATTGAATTTTTTAGTTCTTTCTAATAAATCCATTGGACTTTCCGTTCTATAAATTGCTCCCTTGGGTGCTCTTTGTGGAACTGAAACAACTGCTTGAATGTCTGGTTTAAAGAAATCATCTTCTACTAATTCTGGGTGGTTTTGTGAAAGATATTGATAAAGTGCTTCATTTTTTCCTAATCTCATACGTCTTACATAAAAGTCATTATGCCAAGCATGAATACCTGATGAAGTTCCTAATACTAATGAACTAGTTCCTGAAGGTTTTACTGTTGTTACACGAGCTGCTTTTTTAACCCCTAATATATTTGCAATTTCTTCATTTGTTTTTTTAGCTTCTTTAGCTGCTTCCTCTAAATCATATTTTAAAACTATTCCACTACCAATTCCCGTCATTCCTACACCAACAAGTGCATCTTTTTCTGTTGTTCTTTTCCAAATGTCACGAAGATAATGAAAATTAGTATAAGCTGCTTGTAAAGTTCCTAAAAATGCACCTGCTTTTACTCTTTTATTTAAATCTTCTTGGGACTCTATATTAGAAACATTAATTTCTGTTAAATTACAAAATTGAAATGGTCTTAAAGCAATTTCACAACATGGGTTTGTGCCCCAATCTTTATCATCTGAAAAATAAATTCCAGGTTCACCTGAATTACTAGCAACAATTTTACTCCATAATTCAAAAAAATCTTTTTTTCTAACTTTTGAACGAATTACTACAGCTGAATTATTAGCTCTACCTCTTTGTGGATTTAATTCCCACCAAGCACCATGTTTTGAAGTTAACATTTCATTATCATGTAAATCAAACAAAGAAATTAATGCTGCTCTACGGATACCCCCCGATAATACTGCATCAGCAATGTGACATATAATATCATGTGCTTCAATAGGACTTAATTGTTCTCCGTCTTTTTTTCTGTCTAGTACTTTTTGGATTTGAAATAAACATTCTTTTAATGGTTCTGGTCCTGGTGCTTTTCCCCCTACAGTAATTAATTCTGCTCCTTTTGGTCTAATATCACGGAAGTCAAAAATAGGTCTTGCAGCTGTTATCCCAAAATAAGATTTCATTAATACTTTAACTGAATCTGCCCAACCCTCAATTGAATCTCCTACTAAAAATCTTCTTGTTTTTCTAGGTATTCTAATTTCTGGTAATTTTTCAACGTGGTGTTTTTGAACACTATATCCTACACCACAACCTGACAATAATAAAAACATTACTTCACTAAAAGCTCTCCAATCATCAATTGGTAAATAAGAACAATTAAATATTCTTGAATTATTTATGTCAATTGGTTTTCCTGCAAATTGTAAACTACGCATTGATGGTAAAACTTTTTTATCATATACCATTTTATAAACATCTTCAATTTCTTCTTTTAATTGTGGAAATTTTCCTTGATGCATTTCTTTATTTCTAGTAACTAGTTCATCCCATGTTTCTCTTCTTTGTTTAGATGGAAGATACTTTGCATACTTGTTGTAAACTACGATGTCTGATAAAATTTCTTGTGAGATGTTCATTCTATTATTTTGTTAAAAATTAATTATTAGGGTTAAAAAAGGGGGCTAAAAACCCCTTTGTGTGGGGATAAATACGATATATACTTAAAAAACTCATGAAATTCCAAAAAAATCGTTAGAAGCTCCTCGAAGTCTTCTTCGCTGTGCAGGTGAAATTTCTCCTGGGGGAGTTTGTTCATTTCTGTTATTTCCTCTTATATTTATTGCGATCTTACCAATTGCAGTATCCATAACAGAATCATAAGTTATACCGTCAGCTCCATATCTATTTTTCATAATATGCCATCTTCCTGTTCCATTTTCTTTATCTTCTGCATTTCTAGATAAAGACATTGCAAAGTCAGTAATCATCATTTTACTATAACTTTCTGCCATTCTATCTCCTTGAATGATGTCTTCTCTTGCTCCTGATCTATTTACTTGAGATGCTGTCCATATAGGTAATTTCATTTCAGTAGCCAAACCTCTTAAATTAGTATAAATATCATCTAACTTGTCTCTTTTTTCTTTACTTGCTTTAGAAGTTAACAAATCAGCATAATCAATTATAATTAAATCTGGTTCAATGTTTTGTTGTATACATTTTTCTAAATGAGCATGTATGGTATTTACTGTTGCTTGTCCTGCGGGGTATTCTCTAATATAAAGACCACCTCGTAAATTTTCTACTTTATCTTTTACTTTATCTTTATGTAATGTAATATCTCCAACTGGGATTTCTGTGAGGCAAGCATCATATCTTCTACCTACATATTTTTCACTTAATTCTAATGTATAATGAATAACTGTGTGACCTGTTTTTACTGCTTGTGCTCCTAAAGCTACTAAAGCCCATGATTTTCCTCCTCCTGGTCCTCCTGCAATCATTCCTAAATCACCTTGTCCTAAACCACCACAAAGTAATTTATTAATTAAAGGCCAAGGTGTTTCTACTGTATTTCTAGCTTCTTCTCTAAATCTATCTTCTAATTCAGTGATATACTCATGACCAATGTCTCTTTCTGTTCCTGCTTTTAATGCTCTATCAATTAGATTTCTAATATCATCATAATCTCCTAATTCTAATAAGTCAACTGATTTCATTAGGGCATTTTTTAATGTTTGATTTTTACAAAAATCTAAAAATGTGTCTTTAACATAATTTAAATCTGTTCCTTTAGATGCTATGTATGCTTGTTTAAGTAAATCTTTTACAGCTACACTTTGTAATTCTTGATTTATACCTTCTACTTCAACTTTAAACACTTCCATTGTAGGACATGTTTTATATTCATTAAAATATTTAAGTGTTTTTCTCATAATCCATTTACCTGCATCATTATCAAAATAATCAGGAGACACTATATCTGCAATTTGTTGCAAGAAATCTCTATCAGTAATTAAGATAGCTAGTGCCTTAATCTGAAATGCATGTCCATACTGGGTTAATTTACTCATGTGTTTGTTTTGCTAATGTATTTAATTTTACAAAATGCTCCCTTAACCATAAATCAGGTGCTTTAATAGCATTACCTAATTGATCATCTGAATACATCATAATAAAATCATTTCGGGAAAGCAAGTTTATTGGTGCTTCTATTAACCTTGCTATTTGTAATTTTAATTCACCTGAAATTGGTGGGTTTTTTAAATCCATTAATTCTTCATTTAATCGGAGTTGAGTTTCCGACTCACTAATTTTTTTATGCATAGGTTCTTCTCCTTTACCTGCATGTTCCAGAATGAAATCAAGATCAAGGGTAGTTTGAGTAAGTAAATCTGGAACTATTTTAGGTAATTTTTTAGGTCCTAATCCTTTAACACCTTCGATGTTGTCGGATTTGTCACCCATTAAAACCTTATACATTAAAAAATTGTGAGCCGGTACTCCATAATCATCCATAACCATTCTAGGTGTATAGAATTTTTTCTTTGTAGGACTCCAAACTGTGATTCTTTCATTTACTAATTGTAAAAAATCTTGGTCTGCTGATAATATAGTAACATCTTCATCTAATAAAGTGTGGGCTATATATGCTATTGTATCATCAGCTTCAATTCGATCTATTGAAATAACATTAACAGGAAGAAAATCTAGATATTCTATTAAACGAGAAAATTGAATTTTCATTGCATCTTTTTCTTCTCTAGCATCTTTAAATGCATCCCATCTTGTAATTCGTTTACCTGGTTTTCTATTAGCTTTATAGTCAGGAAGTATTTTTCTTCTACGTTGACTACCACCTGCACCATCATAAACTACAATTACTCTAGTTGGGTTTACTTCTCTAATAGCGTAAGCTAAAGATCTTAAAAATCCAGTTAGTCCTCCTACAGGTACACCATTGTCATTTAGGGCTCCATTTACTGCGAATGCTCTTAAGTAAAGGTTTAAACCATCTACTATCAACACCCTATTATTTACCCCTAAATCGCCCGGTTTTTGAACGTTATCTAATAAACTAAATATGTCTTCCATTATAACCCAGTTTCATCAATTTCAATGTCTGGGTCTAAGTCTTGAGGTTCTTCATGTTGGTATTTCATAACATAAGCTTCACAAGTATCTCTATACATAGCTTCTTTAATTTCAGGTCTTTCTTTACATAAAGATTCTAATTCTTTACCTGAAAAAGTTACTATTTCACCTGTTTCGGTGTCTGTGTATTTACAAATTGGGCCTGATTGTTTACAAACTTTATAGTTTTTCATCAGTTTTAACCAACCTCCAAAATCGTCTATACCTTGTCTATAAAAGACATTGTATCGGATTTTACGGTTTGGTGGGCCCATTCTATTTTTTACAACAATTGCTTCAACTTCTGAGCCTACAACTTCATCTACTCCATTAATTTTATCTTTAAGTTTTCCAACTTGTTTTAATCTTAATCTAACTGAAGCGTGAAATTGTAGAGCTTTACCACCAGAAGTAGTATATTGATCAGCAAATGGCATTGCACCCATCTTTTGTCTTAATTGATTAGTAAATACTAAAAGTATTTTTTCTTTACCAATTAAATTAGTAATTTTACGCATCGCTTTAGATAAAATGATTGCCTTTTGAGTGGCATAACCATCCTTTTCAAAGTCAGCGGCTGACTCAATTTTAGTGGTAGCTGCGGCTACTGAATCTACAACAATAGTTACAAGTTTATTTGGATTTTTCTCTCGGACTTTAAGAATTACATTTTCAATTGCATCCATAATGTCTTCAACTGTCTCTAATGGTAAATAAACCATTTTTTCAACATTAACTCCAATTGCTTGTAAAAATTGAGAATTTAGTGATGATTCAGTATCAATGTATACTGCAATACCATCTTTTTTCTGTGTGTTTGCTATAACATGAGATGCTAATAATGATTTACCACTTTGTTCTAAACCAGTTATTTCAACAATTTTAGAAACAGGTAATCCCCCATCAGGTCTATTTGAAATAGCTAAATCTAATACAGTTGATCCTGTAGATACCCAATCATTAACATCAGTAGGAGAATCCTCACTACCGTCTAAAAAATAAGCAACTCTATGATGTGTTTTACTAAATTTTTTATTTAGAGATTCTGCTAATAGATCTGTTAGTTCATCTCTATTTGTGTCTTCTTTTTTTTTCTTTGCCATTAGTCAAATAATTCATCAAGTTTATTATCGATAGTCTTTTTAGTTTTAGAAGGTGCTGCTTTAACTTCAGTTTCTTTACCACCATCTTCTTCAGCTGGTTTTAAATAACCTTGTAATTCGTCCTTCATTTCTTCAAAAGTATATTTCTTAAATAAAGAAACTAAATTCTTTTGATTTTCTAAAAGTTCTTCTGCTTTAGTAGCATCTTTAACTAATGGTGTTTGGTTTGGTTTAACACGGATTGTTGTTGTATTAAACATTTTACCTGTTTCTGCTGCTGGGATTACTTCAACTGTAACATCACGTCCTTTTTGAATGTCTGTAATATCACCATAATCTTCATCAGCCATAACACCTAATAGTTCTTGATAAACCATTTTCCCAAATTCATAAAACCTAACTCCTTTGTCTTCTTCTCCTCTTACTACTACAGGAGCAAAAACTCTAAGTTTTGGGTATAATTTTTTAGCTAATTCCATATTTTCACTGTCACCTGATTTTTTTAATTGAGTAGCAAATTCTAAAATAGGATCAGATTCGCTAAAATTAGACAAAGCAATCATTCTTGGTTTACCAATACCGAAGTAAAAGTATAATTCCGAAAATGGAAAGTCTTTGTTGTGTGTGTAAGGTACTATTCTTACTACTGATTTTTCACCTACTGGTGGTCTCCAAAAATTGTTTTTGAAGTCGCTAGAGCCACCTCCCCCTTTGTTGTTTAGTTTTGCTAAACGGTTTTTGATTTCATTTAAATCCATAACTTTTTATTATTTTAATTTGTTATTTTTATTGATTACTGTAGTGATGTAGTAAATATTTTTAGGTAAACCAAGTTTTTTTATAGGTTTTTTATTCTTATTGTTATATCATGAGGAGCAAATTCATTTCCTCCAAAATATGGATACAAATAATACCTACGTATTAAACCCCAATTACCTGAGGGTCTTCGTCTTACTAATGTAGTGTCATTATTTACAACTACTTGGTAATAAAATGTAGTGATATTAATAACAGCGTTATATATTTCATCTATTTCAATAGTTCTTATAGTACCAGATGAATGTTTACCTTCTTCATGTCGTAACCAACATAATTCTATTTCGCTTTTTATATATCTCCAACCCAATCTTATAGAATGGTTTTGATGTCTTGCACCAAAATCACTCATACCATATATTTTATTTACATCATGTTGGTTTTCTGCTATTTCAGTTTCATATATGGCACTTTTATCTAATATAAAATTAAACTCTATTTTTGAATTAACTGGGTGATTTATAAAATTACCTGAACTGTGTTCACCCTCAGGTATAGTATATACTCTAAAACCTAAATCATCAATTTCTTTAGAACAAGATATAAATAATAATAATAGTAATATTCTAATCATTGATGTAATGGTATGTCTATTCTAAATAAAATTATACCCCCCATATTAGCATATATATCTCCTTGTTCCCATCCACCTCTATAACGTTCATCTATTATTTCTTTAATAATACCTGTTCCTAAACTTATAATAGTACTATATATTTTTGCTTTTTTATAACCTACTCTAGGTTGTAAATAATGATATGTAATATGTGATATAGTGTAACTAGCTGTAAAATGTAACATTTTGTCACCACCCATTTTAAATTTTTGAGCAGATAAATTTAAAGATAAAAACAGAAATATAACAACAATAATAATACGTTTCACAATATAAAGTTTTAAAAATTAATATAACCTTTTTAAAACTATTTGTATAACCTACAAAGAAATTTTTAATCTGTCCACTTTGCTTCAGCTACTGATCTACTACCTTGACATTTCCATTTTTTTCTAGATAATGCGTTTGCACAAGGTGGGTTTTTACATTTTTTAATTTTAGCAGATCTAGCACAATAAGCATTACCTTTAGCTGTTCCAGGTCTTATACGATCACCACCTCCTTTAGCTTTACCTTTTTGACCAAATGATCTACATTTACCATTTACTCTTTTAGCAAAACGTTTACCTTTTGAAGGTTTACATTTACCCTTTTTTTTTTCTTCTAATTCTTGTCTAACTAAATCTTTTAATTCACTAAGATTAATTTCATTTTTAGAAGCATATGAAGACATATTTTTCTTTGATAAAGATAAAGCGGCATCTTCATTTTTCTTTTTTTTCTTTTTACCACTCATTTGGCCTTTACAAACTTTAACAGCTCTACCCATTAGATAAGCTCCATGTTTTTCACCTGCAGCTTTACGTCTAGCAACATATGCTTTACCCTTAGGGCAAAGTTTTTCATTTAACATTTCTAATATATTTTCTGTAATTTCATTTAAAGGTGTTAAAATATAATCGCTATGTTTATGTTTTTCTACATTAGCCATTTTACTTAATGTTTTATTTAAATTAAATCCCTTAGGTTTATCCATTTTATCAACTGCTTGTTTAATAGGTTTTAAACCTGCTGCTCCTCCTTCTTTTTTAAGAATTTGAATTATTTTAGCTTCTATTTTTTTTATATTATTTTCCACCGGCTTTTTTTGTATTTTTTACGTATTGTTTATTACTAGCTGTTTTTTTTCTTGATGTTGCTGCTCGTTGAGCTTTTGTAAGTGAATTAGCTTTAGCACGAGGCAAACAACGC
>CAJQJC010000067.1 GCA_905478565.1 uncultured Candidatus Pelagibacter sp.
ACAACGGTAACCTCAAACAACAGTTCCCGTTCACCACAGATGCGGGACATGACATACAAGACAAGCACACACTATCAATAGCACGTGACCAGAATTCAAACTTCTCAACAATGTTGCAACTGCTACAAATGAGGGGTAACATCACGTGGGAAATGCCACCGCAGAGGGTAGAACTTCCAGACCTAGGAAATCATGCATTCGGGTCTTACTACGAAGGTGCACACTCCACATGGCACTTCCAGTTCTTCACGGAACAGTCAGGTGTTTATGGCGATATGGTTGATCCAACAGAGAACCTTGTGGAGGACTTCGGCCTTGTGCCAGTGATTGCTGAATGCACTAACACAGCACACTTGCCATTACATACTTTCGTCACAAAGGAAATGCAGGGCACTGAGAGACAGAAGATAATTGGTGCACTAGCAGGTGGCATTATAAACACGTACTTTTCATACGCCGGTCCCATCGATAAATAACAGTACATTAAGGCACAAACTTTCTAATATTAAGGCACACACAGGCGATGCAACAGGCTCATTTACAGGCTCTACTAACGGAGGTACAAATCCTCAAAAGAGATTTAAGAAGATATATGAGTACAACAGAATTAGAAAAACAAAACCTTGAAGCACACGTGGACCTTTGTTCAGAGAGATACAAAGGATTACACGATAGACTTTCAGCGATAGAAGTAAGGTTGGCCAAGATGAATGAAGATATGTCGACCAGTCACAAGAGCAGTCAGAAGACAATCATAGCAACAGCAGGTACAGTGGTCGCAGGTTTACTATCAACGGTGGTAGTGATCCTGATGAAAATGCCAGGCTAATATTACCAACACATGTTCATACAGATAGCACCCCGGGCCAAGGTCTACGTCACAGACACGGATGTAGAATTCATCCGGGCACACGCACTGGAGTCGTTCAGGAGTGACCAACTGTCACCGGAGGATGCCGACAGGGCCAAGAGATTAGCGGACAAGGCGGTGTTCGTTCGCAAGAAACTTGACACACACATGCAATATGCTTTAAATAGGAAGATAAAGTTTGTTGCAAATGACAGGAAAAAATAAATCAGAACTGGTAAAACAGATCGAGGCATACGGGCTGAAAGGCAAACTTGCGGACCTGGCACACAGAGAACAGGCACGTCAACCATTCCGACACCTACCCAAACAGTTCTCAAAAGGTATCCTCATAGGCAACATAGCGATTGTACCCAAGAAACATACCGGCACTAGGTACGTGTATGTGATAGCGGACATGATGGAAGCCAAAATCTTACACGAAGACATCAACCTAAAACAGACCGCCATACTAGTGGCACACTACCTGGCGGACGGCAAGAATATACCCAACAACATATTGGATGTGGATTCCAAACATGCCTCGCAACTGTTTGACATACAGAGTGCCAAACGCATGATAAAGGAAGCACAGAAGAACAAGGATGAACAGATGGAAGACGTGTATTGGGACAGATTGGATGTCGCTAACCGCCTAGCGGACGAGTGCAAGGCGAATATACAGCAGATCTTTAATGACACGTTCGGAGCATAGATAATAAATAAACACAGTATGAAGAGCTTAGACCTTACAAAACCCATTACTACAGAATCATTACTGAAAGAATTTGAAAGTAGATTCAACATGACCATGGATCTTTCTCAGTTCAATGAAGAAGAACTACAGGACTACGCCAATCACGTGAGAACAAAGATACATGAGATCACACAGAACACACACTTCGGACAAGAATTAACAAATGATGGCTACCAGAAGAATCAAATGATGTTGGACATCATAAACCAAGCGATACAAGAGAGAAAACTTGCAGAGTACGGCGGTAGCATGTCAAATGATCCTATGACAAAAGGTGCAACAACAGCCATTTCAGCAAAAACAAAACTAGACAAAGGTCAAGCATTAGACCAAGACGAGAAGAAGGTTGTTAGCAGACTGATCCAAAAAGAAGGTGTTGAAGAGCAATCAGAATTAATTTTAGCGGCCAAGGACATGATGGACAAGGTTACATCATTCTTGGAAGATCTAGCATCAATGAAGACAGAAGGCATGTTAGAACTGGCAGACAGAATCAGAGACGAGATGGGTGCTGAGAAATCAGACGCATTCCTACAAAAAATCCAACCAGCGATTGAACAGGCGGAAGCCACTTTAACGACAACTAGACAAGAGCTAGACAACGGTGTAAGAATTTTGACCGGAGAAGAAGTAGCATCAGACCCTATGGGCGCCGATGACACGATGGACATGGACACAACAGACGCAGACTTAGATGACTTGAGTACAGATGACCTAGAGTCAGATGAGTTTGGCGCCTCTGATGCCGAAGCGGGTGGAACAGAACCGGAAGGCAGAGAACAAAGAGAATCAAAAGAAGTGTTTGAAGCATCAAACAGATTGTTCAGTAAACTAGCGGGGAAGTAGTCCCGTGAGATTTTTCGAATTCAACAAAAGCGACACAGACCTAGAGTCAGCATTGATCAACATCCTGTTGAACATGAAGGGCGACGCCGACGAGAAGGGTATGCCAAGTGACGTCAGCATGGACGCAGTCAAACAGATCATGAGCAACACCGGGTATCCAGCATTCAACTATGATGTCTTCAAGAGGATCTACGACGCGGATGGTGATCTAAAGAACCTCGTTGCAGACTTCGACAATGAAAAGATTGTTGTCAAAACAGACGCCGAGGCAGAGAAAGATCCTGCCATGGACTACGATGACCAAGGTTCAACAGACGTGGTAAAGAAGATGGCCAAGTCTGCTATGAACAGACGAAAATAGTCCATAATTACATATATGCACTACAAGAGTATGAAATACCAATTAAATTCTTTACGGCTGGGTTTGATACACGAAGACAATATTTACGGTAAGCCTACTATCTTTTTGGCCATGGGGTCTCAAGCACCAGACGTGCAACCACACATAGATTACTACAAAGATCTATACGCAAAAAAAGAACAGAACATCATAATTATACCTTTCAACAACAACGGCACAGAGCCAGGTGACGATTATGAAATAGTTGCACACTATGAAAATATTTTAGGTATAAAATTTTACGTGACTGAGAAGATAGATTCAACGCACCAGTTCTTTAAAGATTTTGGAGTGCCTGTAAATAACTTTACTGAGTATACTTTTGATGCCAAAACTAAATTCGTAAGGAAAGTATAATGAGTAAAGTATTTTGCGACAAACCATTCAACCACAACTACGTACACCCCAACGGCAAGATGCGTTTGTGTTGTACAACCATACAAGACCTGCCAACCGACAACAACTACAACCTGTTTGATGCCAACAAGCACAGCATAGACGACTACTGGAACAGCAACAGGATGAGAGAGATACGTAGGAAGATGATAGCCGGGGAGAAGATCAGAGACTGTGAAAGATGTTACAGGCAGGAAGAACAGGGTGCAGAGAGTCTGAGATCAACAGAGGGCATGGATGAATTCATCATAGACACACTACCAGATGGTACCTATCAAAAAAGTGCAACGACCATGCAGATACAACTAGGAAACATATGCAATCTCAAATGCAAGATGTGTAGCCAGATGTATAGCCACATGCATGGCATGGAGACCAAGGAAATAGGAGAACAAGATCCGGAATGGTTGCACTGGGTGAAGGAGCAAGGTGCCAACGTCAACAACTGGACCAATGAACTGGGTATCAAACAAGAGTGGTACCGGAGCAAGGAGACCAAATTGAAGATGTTCGGGCACATAAGTCGAAACATCACACAACTGGTCGTGATAGGTGGTGAACCCACCCTCATACCGGAATTCTATGAACTGTTTGAATACTGCGATCAACAAGGAACATTGAAAGACAAGAATGTCACTATAGTTACTAACCTGACCAACACAAACACAAAACTGACTAAATGGTTACCTAAATTAAAAAAATGGCAGATATGGGCAAGTGTTGACGGAGTAGGTGAAAGGACAGAATATATCAGATATCCAAGCAAGTGGAACACAATATTGAATAGTCTGGAGTTCTATAGAAACATCCTAAATGAAAACGGTAACATCACCCTAAGTCCTGCTGTGCAATTACTCAACATAGACCAACTCGACGACATCGTTAAATGGTGGCTGGATTGGTGCGGGGGAGAACTCAACGAAAGATACGGGTTCACTTGGTTGGCGACTGTTTGGTATCCTCTCATCTGTAACCCTAGCATGGCACCACGTGAGTGGAGATTGAAAGTGGCCGACAAGTTGTCCGAGTATAAGTTTGATCAGAACTACGAAAACATAATAAACGAACTGAAGAGGGACCAGCATACGCCAGAGAAGTACCAGGAGTTACAGACAGCATTCATCAAGTACAATGATCGACAGGATCAGTTTAGAGGTGTTAAGAAGACATGGAGAGAACTGTTACCAGAACTAGGCATTGCCTTAGAAAAATCACTTAAAATATAACATATGACGAAAGCAGTTATTAACATAGGAGTAGATGTTGAAGACACTTATTTCAATTTCCCACAACAGGTCATGAGCGAAATCGTAGATGCCTTGCACAATAACGACACAGTTGAGATACATTTCGCAGAAGGAGTGGCACTTGAAGAATTGAACTACAAAGAAAAAAAATTCTTACAGATACTTAAAGAACTTTGCGACCAAAACAGTTGGCCCTTGAGCAAGATACACTTTGTTCTACCAAATTTTGTGCAAGACAGCTCAGTATGGCCTTGTATAGAATTTGGTAATTCGTCACAAGTTAGTATTCCTCTCGAAGATAATTTTTTTTTGAGAGTGCAGACAGAAGATATTAAAATCAAAAAAAATATTCAAAAAACTTTTGGAATTTTTGTCCATAGGAGCAGTTGGGAAAGACTACTATTAAGCAGTCATCTACATAAAAAACACAGAGACATAACTCTGCAGACCTTCCATAGACACCTGGATAATCCAGCACACCTGATAGAGCTGGGTATTGATCAACTATTATGGCAGTTAAGCAGTGCCGAAAAACTAGATGCTTCCATGATTAGACAAATCTCAGCATTTGTCGAAAATATACCTTTCGATCATGGGAAAAAGTGGACACATAATAATCATGTCAGCATGACCGTGGACAAAACTATAATGTTTTGGTATAATAATATATTTGTCGATGTGGTTTGTGAAAAGATGAACACAGGAAAAACATTCTTTCCCACGGAGAAGATTGCAAGACCACTGGGCACTAAGACTCCATTCCTAATCATGTCATCTCCCGACTACATCAAGAACCTGCGTAAGTTAGGCTTCCGGTCTTTTGGAAAGTTTTGGGACGAGAGCTATGACTATCAACAAGGTGTACAGAGAGCAGAATCTATCCAATGTATAATAGACGATCTGGCAAAATTGAATCAATCGCAGTTGCAGGAACTTTACCAAAAAATGTTACCAATATTGGAACACAATCATAAGATATACAACGAGCTCACGCCTGATAAAATTATGTCTACTTTTAACCTAGTTAAATAATTCTATGAAGATATTTTTAACCGGCTCCAGCGGTTTTATAGGAGAAAATCTTGTTAAAAAACTTACATTAACACACGAAGTCCATGAGATGCAAAGTGATCTGCTTGAACACAAGAAAGTACAACAAGAATTACTAAATGCAGACCCAGACATAGTAGTGCATCTGGCCGCCAGGACCGAAGTACAACAAAGTTTTTATGAACAGATAACTTTCAGCGATACCAATTATGTGGGCACTGTGAACTTGATAGAAGCCGCTTCTAAACTAAAAAACTTGAAAAACTTTGTGTTTGCCAGCACAATGGAGACCTACGGATGGCAACCCATATCAGACGAAGTCAAGAATAACAAGATACCAAACAAACATATACTTTTTGATGAGAACACACCCACCAATCCCAATGCACCTTATGCCGTGGCCAAACTAGGGTGCGAGTATTATCTGAAATATGCTAAACGATCGCTAGGATTACCTTACACAATCATCAGACTGACCAACTGCTACGGAAGAGACAATAATGATTTCTTTGTAACAGAACAAATCATAAGACAAATGCTCAATAACGAGCATGAGATTAATCTTGGTTATGCGGAACCATACAGAAATTTTATCTATATTGATGACATGATAGACATGTGGTCATTGGTCATTAAACACTATGACAAATGTAACGGCAAGACTTTTACCATAGGCCCAGAACAGGCAATCAAAATCAAAGACTACGCCGAGATGATTGCAAAAAAACTTAACTGGCAAGGCAAGATCAATTGGGACACAAAAGATCCTAGACCGGGAGAAATCTACTGGTTGTGTTCAAATCACAAATTGATCACAGAGACTATTGGTTGGGGACCAAAAACTTCATTGTCAGATGGACTGGATAAGACTATAGAAATATGGAAGAAGAAAAATGCTGAATGATCTACAAACACATTGGGACAATGCCACTCTAGATTATGATCTAGGAAAATACAATTTCAAACAATGGGCAATTGATGTAATACAGGAAGAATTCCCACAAGTGAAGGAATTAGAAAAAATACATCAACTCCTTAAACCTAACGAGGTAGTAAAATTACAACAACATGTACAGAATGCTTGTTCTAGAAAAGACTTCATGGAGATGTTTGACGCTTTCACCAAAGAGCACATACCATCGAGAATACAAAACAAAAGATATATGATACAGAGACAGGGCACGTTAAGGGTAGTCATACCACAACAGGCCAAAGTAGGAAGGAGACTTCACTTTCATCAAGGTATCTTTGTTGGTAATGGCAGAGGTTGTAGAACCATATGGACACCACTTACAAAGGCTGAGAAGTCAAACACAATGTGGATAATGGATCTAGAGAAGAGTCGAGAAGTTACAAAACAATTCCTAGAAGAAAAATGGGATCTCGAAAAGTTTGAGGCTACTTGCATACAAAATTCTAAACCAGTTGAGCTTGTCCCAGGACAGAGCCACTTGTTCTTTCAAGAACACATACATGGAAATATCAATAACGAAGAAGGTTACACCAGAGTAAGCATAGACATGAGAATACTGATAGAGGGTGAAGAGTATGGTAGAAGATTACCTGGAGGCTTTATGCGTATGCCTGGAGACCACAAAGCAGGCGAAGAGTTTGATTATACAGGTAAACATTTCATCACATATGCAGGATGGAATAGTAAGTTTGCCAAGAACATTCCACTGCCCATGCAAAGGGGAACAATAGAAAACTATTGTAAAAAATACAACATACAATATTCGAGTTACGAATTTGAAAATGAGCATTGTGATTGGCAACCAGGACTGGCCCATCACATCGAACAAAAACCAGATGGCATCGTTCTTGCCAGTATGTATGCAATAACAGACGATAAAAAAAGACGAAATGAACTGTTAAATCTAGCACTTGAAAATAATGTTGAACTGCACTTCGCAAATGAATTGTGTTTCCTTAAAAACAAGAAAGACCTTGAGCAAATAAATGATTATCTAAATTTTGCTGTGCCTAAAAAAGGCAAGCACAGTTGGGAATAAGAAACTTGCTTTAAATCTGTTGGGCGTTTCTATAGGAAGATGTTTTCCATCTTGTGTTTCTGCTCTCGACTAAACTCGTAAAATCTTTGTTTGTTATATATTAGATCAGGTAGCATGTCTCCATACATAGACATTTTATTTTCTGAGGATAGACCAGCCAGAAATTTTAATAAAGAAACGTGATCATTCAACACATCGAGAGAATGTTTGAGGTCTATGTGTGGCCAGTAATTGTTAAATGTTTTAAAGCCGTTTTTTTCCAACCACCCATATGTTTTTGGATTTCCTTGAATAATGTATGGTCTAAGACCTATCATGGGTTTCCATATACGTTCATTCACGAACACCGGTTCCCAATGGTCGAATACCGTTTCAGAACTGATGTAAAGGAAGCATTTTTTCCATACTTCAAGTTTTCCCACAGTAACCAGATCGTTAGGTATTCCTCCATAATGTGTTGGATTGTTTTGCCCGTCATTCTTGTATGGATCGTGAGATTCATTAAGTGTTATTGGTTCCCATGTTCTCCCCTCACACCACGCAAAGTGTTCATCGGTCTTTGCTCCCAACGTTATTATGCCATTGTCTAGTAGTCCATGTTTTTTTACTAGATTGGCAAAATCAACTCTCCATGCACGTGGTTTACGTTGATAGCACAAGAAGTCCTTGCTGTACTCTTGTAGCATCACTTCCTCGTTTTTGTATTTGGGCATCAACTCGGTACCTACTATGGCATGGAAGTTCCATTCATACTGACTGTCATCGAACATTCCAATCTTGTAGATATTCTTTATTCCAAATCTTACACACATCTCACTGATATCTTTTTCCATCAAATACAAAGGATCTATAATTGATAACAAGAATAAATTATCGAACCTTTTATTGTCTCTGAACAATTTCTCTACCTTTGCCCATTCGCCGTTGTTAAACTGAGACCCAAACCAAGTGGTGTTTATCAATAGATTACTTTTATCTGGAAACTTATTTTCAATCTGTTGGGCAGTCTTGTCAAAAATTGCAATCTCCTCCGGACCGTACTGCCACTCTTCGGGAAATGTTGTACCTATTCTCGTCAGCATTACAGCATTGTCCTTATGCCCTCGTCTAGACCGATAGTTGGTTCCAAACCCAGGCTCTTCAGCAGAGTGATATCTGCATACCTATAACCCGCACCTTCCGGTTCATTGGTTTGTGTTATGAGATTCAATGAGTAATCTCCGTGAACTTCTTTGTATATTATTTGTGCCACTTGTTTGAATGTCAGCGGTATTCCTGTGCCTATATTCAGTATAATGGGTTCTTCCCTTTGTACAAGATAGTCGAACACCCGCAAGGCATCGTTGATGTGTACCCAATCACGTACCTGTGTGCCACTTCCCCAAACACTACATTCTCCCTGCTTCGCCCTGGTGATTATTGCAGGCAAAGGATAGTCCATGCTCTGTCCTGGACCATATATGGTGAATGGTCTCATGATGTGGCTTTTTACTTTGGCGAACTTCAACATGCACTCCGCGGCCAGTTTGCTCATGCCATACATGTCAAACGTATCGCCCCCTGCCATATCTTCTCGCATTGGGGTGCCTTCTTGAGTCTGTAAAGATTTTGGATATGCGGCACAACTGCTGGGATAGATTATTTTATCCGCGTGTGTCTCTGCCCATTCTATAACCTGTCTGTCAAGTTCGATATTTTTCGTGATACGATAGAGATTGTTATCGATCCCTTTCCTACCTCCCACGTATGCGGCCAAGTGTATGAGCACATCAAATCTTTCGTCTGGTAATCCATACTTGAAGATATCTTTATCAATGTCTACGCCAGATACTGAATGACCTTTTCCCAGTAGATGTTGCATGACGTGGGTACCTAGAAATCCCTTGCTACCTGTGATCAGTATTTTCACTTAATAATCTCCTTTAATATATATTCGGCCCATAACCTGTGGCCATTGTAATCAGGGTGTGCTTTGTCCTCAGCAACGTGATCCATGGTGTTCAACATTGTTTTTTGCTTTTCCGCCTGTCCAATTTTTTCCATCATCCACTTCTGGAAAGCAATCTTTTGATCACTGTTAGACAATAAATTTTCTAAATTTGCCAACGATTTTATGCTGTCCATGTCAACAAATATTCCGCCTAGATTGGTCTTTGACAAAAGCCTATACCACGGCAAAGGAATAATATTCTTTTCTTCGAGCACGTCAAAACCACAATGGTCAATAGCATTTGTACCAACCAGCAGTTTTACACGTGTTTCAGAGTTAGTTAACATATCAATGTCTCTCAACATTTTTTTATTAAGTCCAAATAGAAAGTCTTCATAGTCGTCTACATCTGCCATTCTGTTTGTTTGGAAAAAGGTCTTGTAATCGGTTAAACTATCATGAAACGTGTAAAACCATCTGCCTGTACTTGTAAAATTAATCATCACAATTATTTCTTTAAATTGCAGGAGAGGTAATAATGCACGAAATTCAAACACCTTGTCGACCATCCACTGGTTTCCCATCGCATAAAAGCCGAGGTTTAGCCAGTTCCAATTTTTTTCTTTAGAAATGATATTACCATACAAACAATTCAATCGAAAATCATTTTGTTCCGCTGTAATATTTGTAGCGTCTGGATTTAAATCGGATATTCCAGCACCCCAAGTCCAACTATCTCCTATGGTAACCAACAGTGTGTCACTGCTTCGGTCCACGTAATCATATGGCCAAATGTGTTCTTCATGATGACTGTGCAACGGTCCCACAGGTGAGAAGAAGTGTTTGAAGTTGTTTTGATTTAAAGTTATTTTCTTCATTTGACGTTTCCATTAACTATGTGTATAATTATACATATGAAAATACCAGAAGATGTCCTTGTGGACAAAGGCATCACATACAATCAAAAATATCCCTATAATGAACTTGCAAGAGTTACCAAGAATCACAAACGACACTATGAGACACCCGACGGTAGGCAGGTGCCCAGTGTGACCACTGTGTTGAGTGCTACCAAAGACATGACACACCTACACGCATGGCGTAAGAGGATCGGCGTGGAGAAGGCACAGCAGATCACAACTGAGAGCGCCAACATAGGGACTGTGATGCACCGTAGCCTAGAGAAGCACGTTAAGGGCGAAGACAGGACTCCTGGATCTAATCTCATACAACAAAAAGCACACAAGATGGCCAACGTCATAATAGACAACGGACTGAACAATGTGAGCGAAGTATGGGGATCAGAAGTTTCTCTGTATTATCCAGAACTATATGCAGGCACCACTGATCTAGTTGGTGTGTACAAAGGCGAACCAGCAATCATGGACTTCAAACAAGCGAGACGTCTCAAGAAAAAGGAGTGGGTGGAGGACTACTATCTCCAGTTAGTGGCATACGCCGAAGCACACAACAAGATGTATGACACACAGATAAGGACCGGTCGGATATTCATATGCACACAGGCCAACGAGTACCAGACATTTGACATAGACAACTACGATCACTGGGTAGGACAGTGGTACGCCAAGTTAGAGCAATACTACAAGAAAATACTATGATCAAGTATCCTTTGCACTGTTTCGGAGATAGTTTCACTTGTGGTACGGAATTGGTTGATTACAAGTATGTACAAAACTATCCTTCATACCTAGGATACAACGATTGGAGTAAATTGCCTGCGTCCCAACGTCAGCGTCCCCCTATAGATCAGAGTAACATAAAAAAAATTGAAATGGAAGAACATCAAAACTCCTATGTTGGGTTATTAGGAGGGGTGAATCACGGTATAGCCGGATGTAGTTTGCAAACAATACAGAGGCTTGTGATCGATCACTTGGAGCACTCCAGATCAAAAAACATAATTGTTATACAACCCACGGGTATAGAGCGTTGGAGTGAATATGTGCATGACAAATGGAAAGATTACATAGGAGGAGTAATGAGCCAAGACGCTGGTGATTTAGAAAAACAGTACCTAAGGTTCAGACTTTCTAATAGCACACAGTTCAGCAACTTATTGCTGTGGCATAACTGTTTGTTGACTCTTATCGAATATGTAAAATCACATAGAAATACAGCAGATTATTGGATAATCAATAATGGAAGTTTTAATGAAATAACAACTTTATTAGGACCGTCGAAAATATCTGATCCCATGTTACAAAATACATTAACATATTTAAAAGATAAAACTATAAATTTTCCTCAGGTCGAGGACATGCAATATCCCTATTTTTGTATAGGAGGCCATGTGAACATTGAAGCACACAAAGAACTGGCACAAAGGTTACAGTTTGCCCTAAGCAGATATTATAGGTAATTGCTAACCAACTTCGCCCAATGGTTGCTACCCTCGACGTGCAGATCAACCCAAACTAAAGCCGTACACTAACAACAGAGGACTAATAAAGAGTGATTATTGCAAGGGCAAGACTTGGCGTTTGAAGGACGGCAAGCGGGTTTGGATCACTGTATAAATACAGTAAATGTTAACAAAATTTAGAGGAAACAATTAATCGTGCCTATTGTCCAAATTTCGAGGATACAACATAGAAGAGGTAAACGAACGGATCTACCGCAACTGGCCGCGGGCGAACTGGGTTGGGTAGTAGACGAGCAGAGGCTATTCATTGGAAACGGCACAGTTTCAGATGGTGCACCAGCAGTGGGCAACACAGAGATTGTTACGTCAGGCAGTTCGGCATTCACCACAGCATTGAACCATACCTACAAAGGTTACTTGGGAGACAGCACACCTGTAGGTACAAGCCAACAGAGAACTGTTCAACAGAGATTAGATGACTACGTATCTGTGAAAGACTTCGGGGCCGCAGGTGATGACAGCACAGCAGACATAACTGCAATACAAAATGCCATAGATGAGATTTACAAGGACACTGACAAAGATGACACAAGATCAAGAAGAGTGCTTTTCTTTCCGGCGGGTACATATAGGATCAACGCGGCTCTAAAGATACCGCCATACGCAACATTAATAGGTGAAGGTCCAGACAAGACCATAATAAGGAATTCAGGCAACAACGCTGTGATGGTGACACAGGACGACGACGGTAATGTTGGAGCCAACATTGGAAACTCAAGTGCAACCACACCAACACAAATACAGATTTCAAACATGACACTCAGGAACACAGTTGCCTATGGTGGCGTGTCTTTAGACAGAGTAACACATGCATACTTTAACAATGTCAAGTTCCAGGGTTCATATGCATCTGGAGGCAGTGACGCTTCAACCTCAAAAGGTGTAACAGTAAATCATTCCAATGCAACATATTCAACATCCAACGTCACTTTCAACCAATGCCAGTTCACAAAGTTTGCTAGATTGGTAGACGTCAGTTATAACGCGACTAATGTCAGGTTCCATGCCTGTGATTTCTCAACTGCATACTATGGAGCACTTATCGGTGCAGAGATGGATGGTAGCACAGCAGGACTGAACGACGGACCAAGGGACATGCAATTCACAAGTTCAAGTTGGAGCACCATAGGACAACAGGCCATATTGGTTGCACCGGCAACAGGTGCCACAGACGGCGCCGGACCAAGACACATAGTTTCACACGCGAACTACTACGCAAAGACTGTTGCAAACAATTTTGAAGGAACAGGCACATTCAGTGAAGTTCCAGTAATACAGTTTGACAACGATGAATGTACATCATCACAAGATTTCTTTGAAAGAACAGACCTGAGACAATCGGATGGTAGTTCAAACTTGAATGCCGCACCAGAGGTGCAAGGAATAGGTGTCTCATCTAAGTTGATAAAATCACAGACTTTACCTGACAACACATCGTCGGCCACTACGATAAACGAATATCCAGCACTCACAAGTAAAGGGATATCAATAAAGTATAAAATCACAAGAGGGACTCTTGATAGAA
>CAJQJC010000068.1 GCA_905478565.1 uncultured Candidatus Pelagibacter sp.
GAAAAATGTGGATTGCTTGTTTACTATCCGCTCGCAGCAGGTGGGTTGTCTGGCAAATATAGAAATGGGCAAATGCCAAAAAATTCCAGGATGGACCTTTTTTTTGAAGGTTGGGGAAGACATTTAAATCCTTTAGCTATGAAAGCTTATGATGAGTATTACAAGCTTGCTACTGATAACAATATGACGATGGTTCAACTTGCACAATCCTTTGTGAATTCTAGACCATTTGTAACTAGTAATATTATTGGGGCTACAACTATGGAACAATTAAAAGAAAATATAGATACAATTAATATAGAACTAACAGATGAGACAATGGAAAAGATTAATTTAATACATAATAATAATCCCAATCCTTCTCCTTAATCGAACCCATTGAAATAGCTAATTTTTAGTATAAAAATAAATTTATGTTACTTAAAAAAATTTTTATAATTATTATCATAACTCTATTTTCTCTAAATGCCTTTGCTAACACCCCGAGATCAACAGGGAAATATAAAAACTGGGAAAGCTTTGTAGCTGAAACAGAAAAAGGGAAAATATGTTTTGCTCAAACACTGCCAACAAAAAGAGCGCCTGCGGCTATTCAGCGAGATCAATCAAAACTTTTTGTAACTTTTAGACCTGCTGAAAATATTAAGGACGAAGTAAGCATTACTAGCGGACATGATTACAAAAGCTCTAGTGTTACAGCTAGCTCAGGTAAAAGAAAATATTCTTTTTTTTCACAGAAAGATTTTGCATGGTTATTAGATGATCAGGAAGAAAAAAAATTTATTAAACTGATGCAAAGAGCAACTGATTTAATAGTCAAGGCAAGAACCGGAAAAGGTGCTGAAACTACAGATCACTACTCTATGATGGGATTTACTAAAGCTTATAATACTGCCAAGAAAACTTGCGGCTAAATGAAAAAAATTGTTTTAGCGTATTCAGGAGGATTAGACACCTCGATAATCTTAAGATGGCTTCAAGAAAATTATAAAGCAGAAATAATTGCCTATACATCAGATATCGGCCAAGACATGGACGAAAAAAAAATAATCATAAACGCAAAAAGATTAGGTGTTAAAAAAATTATAATAGAAAATTTGAAAAATACATTTGTAAAAGATTATGTGTTTCCAATGATCAGGGCTCACGCAGTTTATGAAGGTGTATACTTGCTAGGCACATCCATCGCTAGACCTTTAATTGCAAAGAGACAAATAGAAATTGCAAAAAAATTTGGAGCTTATGCAGTTTCACATGGAGCAACTGGAAAAGGAAATGATCAAGTAAGATTTGAATTAGGCTATGCTTATTTTGGAAAAAAAATAAAAGTAATAGCACCTTGGAGAGAGTGGAAATTACAGTCTAGAACAGATTTGATAAAATATGCAAAGAAAAATAATATTCCAATTCCAAAAGATAAAAAAGGAGCTCCACCCTTTTCAATTGATGATAATATTTTTCATACATCTACTGAAGGAAAAGTTTTAGAACATCCAAAAAATTCTGCGCCAGAATTTATTTTTCAAAGAACTGTTTCTCCTGAAAAAGCACCTAATAAAACAACTAAAGTTACTATTGGTTTTAAAAATGGTGATCCGATATCTATTAATGGTAAAAAACTAAGTCCTGAAAAATTACTAGATAAATTAAATGATTTAGCTGGTAAAAATGGAATTGGAAGAGTTGATCTTGTTGAAAACAGGTTTATTGGAATCAAATCTAGAGGTGTATATGAAACACCTGGTGGAACTGTTTTATATTCTGCTCACAGAGCAATAGAGTCCGTGACACTTGACAAAGAAACAGCTCATGCGAAAGAGAGGATCATGCCGGCTTACGCTGAACTTGTTTACAATGGTTATTGGTTCTCCAAAAAAAGAATTAAACTTCAAAAGATTATTGATAAAAAAAGAAACCAAGTAGCTGGCGATGTTGTACTTGGATTATATAAAGGGAACATTACAATTCTATCAAGAAGAACAAAAAACAAGGCTTATTCTCTAAAAAAAGTTTCTTTCGAGGAAAATAAAACATTCAATAAATCAAAAATTGAAAATTTTATTAAACATCATTCAAAACAGTTAAATAAATCATAAATCTCTGTTATTGTTTCTTTAATGAATGCAGCGATTCGAAATATTCAATTAGTAGCGGTAGTAGTAGTTCTCATATCTACCATAGTAGCCTTTTTATTAGAAATAATAAAAATGTACGAAGTTCAAAATGTTACTTTGGCTGATTTGCTTTTAATGTTTATTTATATTGAGGTAATTGGTTTAGTGAGATCATATTGGGAATCTAGATCGGTAAGAGTAATATATCCCTTGATCATTGCAATCACAGCCCTATCTCGATTTATAATATTACAAGACAAAGAGTCCGATCCAACGAATTTAATTTATCTTGCAGGCGCAATTTTAATTGTTTCGATTGCTACAGTAGTAATAAGATTTAGAAGAAGTAAGTATTTAAAAATAGATAACGATAAATCTAACGACCTTTAAAACATTCTAAGGTATTTTTTAATAAACATGCAATAGTCATAGGACCGACACCGCCAGGCACAGGTGTAATTGCCCTAACTTTGTCTTTAACATTATCAAAATCTACATCTCCAACTATTTTATCTCCCATTTTATTAATGCCTACATCAATGACAATGGCGTCTTTTTTAACCCAGTCACCTTTTACTAGATTAGGAACTCCTACTGCAGCTACAAGAATATCTGCTTTTAAACATTCTATTTTTAAATCTTTTGTTTTTGAGTGAACAATAGTAACTGTGCAATTTTCTTTTAGAAGAAGTTGCGCCATTGGTTTGCCGTTTAAATTAGATCTTCCAATTATAACCGCGTGTTTTCCTGATAGATTTGACTCTGTTTTTTTAATCAAAAATAAACATCCTAACGGTGTGCAAGGAACTGTTGCATGATAACCAGATGAAAGATTTCCGACATTAACGGGATGAAACCCATCAACATCTTTTAAGGGATTAATTGCATTAATAATTTTCTCTTTATTTATCTGAGATGGGAGTGGCAATTGAACCAATATTCCTGAAACAGCATTATTATCATTCAATTCTTTAATCTTTTTTAGAACTTCTTGTTCTGAAACTTCTTTAGGATACCTAACAACCTCAGAATTAATTCCAACTTCTTTGGCTTTTTTTTCTTTATTTTTGACATAGATTTGACTTGGTGCAAAATCGCCGATTAGAATTACAGTTAAACCAGGAACTTTATTATTTTTTAATTTTAATGAATCGATTTCTTTTTTAACTTCATGTCTTAATAATTCTGCTTCTTTTTTTCCATCTATAATCATAATTAAAATAAAGCGGGCGCAAACATTTCAAAGACAAAATTTCTTAAGAACATTAGCCCTAAAATTAGTATTACTGGGGAAATATCTATTGACCCTAGATTGGGAAGATATCTTCTAATAAAATTTAGTGCAGGACTTGTAAGTTTATAAGAGACTTCAAGAACTGAATACACAAACCTGTTGCCAGTGTTAAGTACATTGAATGCAACTAACCAACTGATTACAGCGTTGATAATAAGTATCCAAATATAAAGACTAATTATATTGTCAAAGAGTATTAAGACTGACTTCATCCATTTTTCTCCACATAAATTGACGTGCTTGGGAAAGCAAATGAAGCTTTATTTTTTTCAACAATATTTTTAATTTCTAAAGCTAAGGTATCTTTTACGTTTAGCCATTCCTGAAAATATTTTGTTTTTGTAAAACAAATTAATCTTATGTCTATTGAGCTCGCAGCAAATTGATCTATTTTAACTGAAAGCATAGTGTTTTCAGATTTAATAAAGTCATCACTTTTTTTTATATAATCTTCAATTTGATTTTTAATATTTTTTAATTGTTCACTGGTAGTTCTATACTCCAATCCAATCATCCAATTAATTCTTCTGTTTGTAGTTTGTGTATTGTTAATCACTGCTTTCTCAGCAAATTGAAAATTTGGAATCGTCGCTTGGGATTTATCAAATCTTCTGACAACAGTTGACCTAAATCCTATGCTTTCAACTGTGCCTTCGATGACACCATCAACATAAATCCAATCTCCGACTTGAAATCTTCTTTCGACCAAAACTAGTATGCCTGAAATTAAATTTTTAAATAAATCTTGAGCTCCTAACGCTACAGCAACACCAAATAAACCTAGTCCTGCAATGATTGGTCCTATCTTAATTCCCCAAAGCTCAAGTACTGCCGCGAGACCTAAAATAAAAATTAAAACTTTTATGGCTTTTATAATCCAGTTAATCAAGTCTTTGGAAAGCAAACCTCCAACTGATTTAATTACAGCAGATAAAGGTCCTATAATTTGATGAAATGTCCAAAATATTAAAACAGTAATTAATGAACGATTAATTGTTTCTAAAAATTCTGCTGCTTGTGATTCAACTGTTAGGTAACTTGTTGAAACAAAAAATCCTAATACAACGGGGAAAAATTTTGCTGGTCCTTCCATAGAAAAAACCAAAGAATTATCAAAATTATTTGTAGTTTTTGATACATACTTTTCTAAACGTTTAACTACAAACTTGGAAAAAATACCTCTTAAAAATAAGAAAATTAAGAAAATTAACAACGCAATAATTATCTCTGAAATATTAACTCCAGAAATTCCTTTTTTCCAAACATCAAAAAACAAACTTTTAAAATTTTGCAATACTTCCATTTTATTTTACTTCGAGTTTCATTATTTCATCACCAGGTTCAAAAATTTCTAGTTTTTTCCAACCTGAATTTTTTAATACACCTAAAACTTTTTCACTTATACATAATACTCTAGACTCTGTCATCAAAGCATTGAGTGCATATTTTTTTACTATTTCAATAAAGCTTTCAGCGCTTCTTTTAGAGTAGATAAAAATTATGTCAGGAGGGTGATTTTTTATTATTTTGTTATTTTCTTCATTAAGGTCGGTAATCTTTTCTGAGGTATAATTAAT
>CAJQJC010000069.1 GCA_905478565.1 uncultured Candidatus Pelagibacter sp.
TTGTAAGACCATATTTAGGAGGATTAAATAATTGACCACAATCATATCCATAAGCACAAGAACCATCATCCTGAGTAACTGATGAGTTAAAGTTATTTGCTCCTGGATCCATACATCCCATTACTGAGACAACACAAGTACTTAATCCTACATACACCCAATCATTAGAATTACCTAAATTAAGTGTTCCTGTACCAGGAATAATCCCTTGATATGTTAATTTTAATATAGTTCCATCATTTTTTTGAAGCTCAACGACTTGACCAACACTTGGACTACCTACAAATGAATGAAATAAAGTATTTGTGTATGAAGCGGGCCCACCTGCAAAATGATAAGCTTTATTAGTACTAGTTCCACATTCTAAAAAAGTTTCACATCCTAATGGTCCAAAAGGTCCAGAATCACAAGGGGCCATTCGTGGTATAGCGTCTCCTCTTCCTCTTTGCTCATCTAGGGATTTTTTTCCATGTTTATGTTCTATTACCCATTTTTTAAAATCAAATTTAGTCATCTTTTCTACTTTTAATGTGTTGTGTTTTTAATACGTATATATGGGGTTACACCCAATCATCAATACATATCAACCCACCCAACAACCGACACATAATATATGATAGAAACCGAGCGTCCGGTGGTAGGGAATAATAATTACGAAAAAAATCTAAAAACATGAGGCCCGACGTAAAAAAATTTGTAAAGATCTCTTTTTTAATGTCTGTATAGAAATGGAATAAATGGAAAGTTTGGAAAAAAGAACCAAACATGCGGAAACACACACGGTGAATACATTAAAGTTTGTTTTCTGTATACAGTGCGTGACATATTGCTACAATGAGCAATAATGGTATAATGATTACTGTAATATACATACTCCAAATACAATTATCATAATCATAACGTAAATGAATGGAGAAATGTCTAGCTTTTTTTCTTGTGTGTTCATATGTTTTTTTGCAAATACATACACTTATGTGAGGATACACCTACATTTTAAATATTACATGAGTATTACGTTAATATGACGTAGAGTCATATGGGTATATGCGTATATATGCTCGATGGTGAAAGGTCGTATGAGAACTCTGAACACCGACAAACATGTACGCGATCGCACACGGCCATCGACGGCACGCGGGTATGGCGCGGTTGTACCGACAACGTACCGCTATCGACCCGAAGAAAAAATTTCAAAGCCGACAACGTAACGATAGCGTCTCAATATTATTTTACAAACTTAAGTGTTTTTAAATTCAACTCAACATTCACACGTTTGCCTAACACAAATGTGTAGCCATTTACTTTAGTACGTCCAATGTAATCTACGTTACACACATGTGATTTAGTTACATTGCATATTACACAACCCAACCCCTTATTACCTACGCTGTACTTATATTCATTGTTGTTTACATTAAACACATTACCACTAACGAACTTGTCATTCACATCGTTGTAGAATGCTTGTTTAGCCAAACGTTGTTGTCTGTTTGACTTTTTGTTTACTGGTCTGCCTGTGTTGTTAGCTCTATTGTCGAACTTTTTCTCACCATTCGCTATTGCTAATAATGTTTTCTCATCTAATACTACTACGTTGCTTAATTTTGTCATGTTTTATTTATTTGGTTTTTAATTTGACGTTCCCGCCTTATTTACCCTGTAAATATACGAACCCTCTCTCGCTTCTCCAAACATTCTCGCATGAGTCTTTAATAGACTGTATGATGCAGTCATACGAACAAACATTCAGACAACCAAATAATATCATATAAGTTGTTGGTTTGTTTGTGAATAATGTGTTTGTTAGGCTGTTCATAAATAGAACGTAGGCTATATCGAAAAAATTTGGCTTGCTCAATACATGCATGTGCGGTGATCGATTTACTTACACACACCATACTTACACTATTCATATACACCATATATCTTTATATCAAAACATACACATATTTACATATACACATATAATATTCAACATACACACATACTACATAACTACATTACAATACATCATAGTATAACACAATAACATTGTATTTAACACATAGAAAAAAGCGTTAAATAATCGCATATGTTTAACATACATTACAGTGTAAATCAATTAAATTCTGGTCTATACAGACTTTTATGTTTAAACCTACTATAATATTCTAACGACTCACTTAACACATAATTCATTGTACCTTCTAATGTAAATATATTTTCATCATCACCATTATTACTATCAAACAATTCACTATATTCAATTACAACGTCATTTATGTCAGCAATTGTGTTTGTGTGTAATATAGTATCAACTAACGATTCTAATGTATTCTCATATGGTTTACCATCTATAAAACCATTGTGTTCATAGTATTTGTTCAATCGTAACTGCATGTTTTCAATTAATAACTCGTGTATGTGTGTGATGTTTTCTTTATTTATATTCATATTGGTTTCTTTTTTTATATTATGTGTAAATATACGAACTCTCTTTGGCTTCTCCAAATTATCTTCAATAAGTCGTATATACGTAGGTGATTATGTGTTATGTTATAGTAAGCCGCTTTTATTTACTCTTCTAAAATATCTAACTCAAACCTACTACCAAATGATAATTTATATTCATTTAGTAAAAATAAAGCTTCTTCATAACTACTAGCACTATCTATTTTTTCAAATGTATCTGTGTAATTGTATCTACTTATTATTCTAAACATATTATTCGCTTTGGTATTGAAATTCATAATCTAAATCTAAACTACATTCTACTACAATTTCATCATCTGCTTCTTTATCTACCCTTTCAGATATTTGTCTGTCTATTTCTTTTAATCTAGCAATTTCACGTTGTAATTCTTTTAATTTTGTTTCACTCATAATTTAATTTTTTTATTTGGTTTTATTTTTCGCCACTAAAAACCCTTTCGGGCTAGTGGTAATTGTATGTTATGTTATATTAGAATGCAATTACAACTGTATAAAATGTAAAACATATAGCACACGCTGTGAAAGTGCCTACTATTGTTGTAAATGTTGTTGCGATTGTGTTTGCTAAATTTTGCATATTTGATTTTTTGGTTTTTATTATTATTTATTTTTTCCTGATCCACACAGAAATATTATTAAGAAAACTATTACTGCTGCACTCATTACTTAGTTACTCTTATGTAAGGGCCATTATATTCTACTAATTTACCTATGTTTGGATATACTAAGTTATTATCATATTCTATTAACTCAGCTAATACTTTACTTGATTTACTAACTAGTAATGCTTTTAATTCAGTTATGAATAACTTACCATTTAATACTTTACTGTTTGTTTTACTTACTCTGATTTTCTTTGACATATTAATTTTTTTAGTTTTTACTTGACGTTCCCGTCTTATTTACCCTGTAAATATACGAAAAGTATTTGGCTTCTCCAAATATTTTCGCATAAGTCTTTTATAGTTCATTTAATTCAACCTCTAATTTATCACCCATACTATTTATATCTTTATAAACATACCATTTTTGCAGACGAGTGTCAAATGCATAAACAAAATCAACATCCATATTTTCAAAACCATATTCTAGTAACGCGTTTTCTGCATTTTTAGTATTAGATAAGTCAGCAACTGACTTTGCTTCTTTATTTTTTTCACCTCTATCTCTACCATAAAATCTACATTGTTTTTTATTTGCAAACGCTGTATAATCATTAAATGATACGTCTAATTTTTCACCTATGTTTTCATTTATTATACTAAGATCACCATACGATAATAATTCATCTACTTTATCTTCACTGTTGTAATGTTCGTTTAATATTTTACCTGTATACTCTAAATAACCGTCACTGTGACAGTATATTAATTTTGCTTCGTTAGTATTAGTGTTTAATTTTGCTATTGCTGCTCTTGTACTCATAATTTATTTTTTTTAGTTTTTAATTGAACTTATTTTTTACTTGACTGTAGATATTATTTAGATCATCTTCTAAATCTTCATCATCTTCCCATCCTCTTTCATAAGCATAATAATCATATACATCATCAGCATTTTTTAAGCCTTTTATAGCTTTCATATCTACATCATTGCTGATATCTGATTCATAATCAAAAATATATTTTTGAAGAGGGGTTAATTTTGTTTCTGACATTTGGTTTTATTTATGTTATTAATTATTTATTTATACCATAAATATACGAAAGATTTTACGCTTCTCCAAATATTTTCGCATAAGTCTTCAATATATTTTTCATTTATATCGATTCTAGATGACGCAATTATTCATAACTAGCAAACAATAATCGCGAAAAAACTTGGAGGAGCCAAAAAGGGTTCGTATATTTACAAGGTAAATATGAGAAACATGTTTGCATTGTAAATAATAAAAACCAAAAAAACAAATTATGAAATTAGAAAATTTTAAAAACGGATATGATGTAACATTAGGTTCATCATTAGCATTAAATGAAAAAAATGATTGTGCAGTACGTGCATTTGCAAATGCATTTAACATAACATACGATACTGCACACACGTTTGCTGCTGAAAAGTTTGCACGTAAAGCAAAGAAAGGTGTTAAAGGTATGTTTGTAACATTAAGTCAATTAGGATTTGCAACGTTCGATTTATTTCAAAATTCATTATTTCCTGAAACTAAAACATATTCAATTCACCCACTTGCTAGAAATAAAGATGGTAAAGTAGTTAACACAGATTATACACATAAAATAGTAAATCATACAGTTAAAACGTTTTGTAATAAATTTAACAAAGGTACTTATATAGTAATAGTAAAAAATCATGCTTTAACAATTAAAGATGGTATTGTAATTGATAACCCAAATTATAGATTTGAAGGTTATAGAAGAATTGTTGAAAGTGCTTGTTTAATTAAATAAACAAGTGCCAATCTTCTTCATTTTTGTGTGCTTCTATTTCAGTAGGATCTTTGTCATAGGAGTACATATCTCTATATTTAGCAAATAATTCAGAATCTTGTGTATAATGCGTGTATTCATGTATTATCGCTCTAACCAATCCTTCTTCATCTTTAATATTAGGTAAATAAAGATAAATTGTACCCATATTATATTCAGCTATAGAAGTTGCACTATGTTCACCTTCTGCTTCCGGTTCACCGCTGTGCATAGCGTAAGTATTTTTATAACTAGTATCAATAGTGGGGTAATCTAATTTACCCTTACCATAATACTTTTTAATTTTAGGATAAACTTTACTTATGATACTTTGAATTTCATCTGGACTCATGTTTATACATATAAATATTATTACGAAAACTATTTTGCTTCTTCAAGTTTTTCTGCGGAAGCCCTTAATGCTTCTTTAATACCATTAGGAAACATTTGTTTAAAATTATCACGTCCTACTGTGTTATATAATTTAATTGTTTGCTCGTTTTGTTTCAAGCGTTTTTTATAATCTTCATAAGATTCATTTTCACTTCTAGCATTACTAAGATTTAACTCATTGAATGCACTGTAATTATCTACTATTTTTGTCATATTATTTTTTTATTAATTAATTGTTTCAATATATCTATAACCATCTCCTGCTATTCTTATACATTTATCTTTCCCAATAACATAAATAACCCCTACAGGAATAGAAATAATATCTTTATATTCTTTACCTGTTTTAAAATTATATATTTTCTCTTTAGTTTCTTTTACAAGTTCTCCTCTTTGTAACGCTAAATCTTGTTGGTAAGCGTTATAATCACCAAACCTTAACCCACACGAACTAATTAATAAAACTGATACTATTATTATATTTTTCATTTTTATTTTAATTTATTTAAGTTAATTTTTGTTTTAATTGTAAGACCCTTTATAGCAGCATACTCAATATATTGTTGAATAGCTAAAACATCTTTACACTTATCAACATTAAGTATATATTCTTTAAGTTTAGTATTAAAGTCATAACATTGTCTAAAGTAGTCTTTTGTTATGTCTTTAGCTTCATCTAATGTAACTACCGATTTTGAACCTCTGGGGAAAAAATTCGGTTTTTTAGTTATTGCGTCTTGTGTTAAATCGTATTTCATATTATTTATTTTTATTTATTATACTAATTCAAATGCTAATTCACTTAACTTTTTATTTACACTAATACTTTGTTTGAAGTTTTTAATTGGTCTAGCTTTTCTAGTTTTAGTGTCAGCATCTTTTACTTTACCACTTGATGCATACAAATATTTACCTTGTACTATACTTTCCTGTACACGATTAAATACTTCATACAAACCATTACCTGCATCTTCTTTTCTTTCTACATTTAATAAATCATCTATGTCAACAACATCAGCAATGTTATCTTCATTGTATGATTTAGCTGTAAATCTTAACAATGCAGCTTTTTTAGCAAATTCAATTTGTTGTGCTTTAGTTAATTCAACTTTTTTCATTGCTGTAATTTTAGTAAGCACTTCACCCATTGTTTCTTCAAATTGCTTAACCAACTCTTGTACTGCTTCAAATGAATAACCTTTGTGTACCAATCTAGCTGTACCATAATCTTCAGTCTTAATAACTAACCCATTAGAACACACTAATCTAAATATACCTGCTGACAACGAAAATGCATTACCTCCATCATGACTATTAGTTAATAGTATTTGTGGGTACTCTTCTGAACCTTCAACTTTATATTTTGGGTGTTCAAGTGTAATCATATGCTTTTGATAACCATTAGTTGTTTTTTTTCTAGCTTTAACTTGAACTGCATCTGTAACTTCATAACCTAAAGTACGTAAGTCATTTACTACTCTCATAGTAGGGACGAACGAATAATGTTTTGACAAACCTAATTTTTCTATTTCACTATTTGTCATTGTGTTTTTCAACGCAACGGGACACAATAATGCTATTTCACTATCATTTAATGCTTGATGGTTTTCTACTTTTTTTGCTGTTGCTTCTTCAAATGATTTTTGTAACCTTACTGCTACATCAAATTCATTGTTTAAATTTTCTTTACTCATAATTTTTTACTTTGATTTTTACTTATTTATATTATACGTCAATATACGAAGAGAAATTTGCTTCTCCAAGTTTTCTTGCAATCGTCTTTAATTTAATCCTATTAGTTGTTCTGCTCTCATATCTATTAACTCTTGTTGTGCATAGCATCTTTCAATTACTTGGTCTAGTAATTTTATATCTGCTTGTAACCCACGAACCAAAGATGAACCTACATTCATGTGTTTTAAATCAGCTAAGACTCGTTTTTGTGACAACATTTTGTTAGTTAAGTCTTCAATTAGTTCCTGTAATACAGGTCTTGGTTTTAAATCTACATCTACGTTGTATTTCATCTTTTTATTTTTATATTACGTCCAATATACGAACTCCATTTGGCTCTTCCAAGTTTTTTTGCAATTATTTTTTCATTTGGAATTATTCTAAATTAGAAAGTAATTATATATTTGTTTGGAGAAGCCAAATATCTTTCGTATATTTACGTATAAATAAAAAAGATATGATTAGAGAAAAACAAAAACAAACAGGACCAATTGTTATTGATTTAACAGGACCTGATGGCAACGCTTTTGCGTTAATGGGTTATGCAAAACGTTTTGCAAAACAATTAAAATTAGATGGTGATAAAATTATTGAAGAAATGACAAAAGGTGATTACAATGAATTACTAGAAACATTTGATGGTTATTTTGGTGATTTTGTAATTTTAGAATACGAAAGATAATGGATAATTGGGACGTAAATAATTGGACACATAAGTATGGTGAAATGGGTTCTAGAGATAAAAAAACAGGTAAACTAAATAATTACATAGTTACTCAAACACATAAAAATGGCGTAAATACGTTTAAGTGTAGTTGTCCTGCTACGACATATAGACCGTGGTTGGAAGCTTGTAAACATATTAAACGTTTAAAAGAAAAATTAATGCTTCCATAGAAAAACTTGGAGAAGCCAAATAGAGTTCGTATATTGAACACGTTCAATAAGTAAATAATAAAACCACAAAAAATTAATTATGAAAAAAGTAGATATGAAGTTAGTAAAAATGAAAGACGTTAAATTTAATGACGATCTATTCATTCCAATGAAAACAAAAACAATAGTTGATTCAGTATTAAGTACTGAAGGCGGAGTATTTCCGGGTACTAACACGATAGTAATTGGTGATCCAGGTGTTGGAAAATCAACCGTATTATTAGATTGGGTTTGTAATATGCAAGCACAAGGTAAAAAAGTATTATTCATCTCAGGTGAAATGAATGACATTGACATGTATGGTTATGTAAAACGATTTCCTAAATTCGGAAAAGTGCCTATTATGTTTATGAATGATTATTCAAAAGTTCCTAAACAAGCAGTAGAACAAGTATTAAATGATGGTTACGATATTGTGTTAATGGATAGTTGGGCAGAAGTTACATCGATGGTAAAAGATCAGATGGGTTGGGCAAGAAATAAAGTTGAATCTTGGTTATTAGAATTATTAGAAAAAAATAACAAAGCAAACAACAAAGCAAATAAAAACACAGCGTTCATTTGTATTCAACAAATGACAAAACAAGGTGAATTTGCTGGTAGTAATAGAATTAAACACATGACCACAGCAATGGCAGCGTTAAGGTTTGATGGTAGTGGTGCTGATGCTGAACGTTACATTGAGTTTAGTAAGAATAGACGTGGTAGTGTAGGTGATAGGATTTATTTTTCACTACATAGAGGTGGTTGTGTAGATTATAGTTTCGAAACAGTTGATTAGTTTAGTGGTTTTTACTAATTTATTTATGATGAGAGAAGGCGCTAATATTTAGCGCCTTTTTTCTACCATGGTATCATTGTTAATCCTATAAAATTAATGAGATATTCAAATACAATAAAAAATAAAATACCACCACCTATTTGCCAAAGCCAATGCTTCCAACCTGTTAAACCTGCTTCCCATTTACGAAATTTACTATTTCTAGCTTTTTCTTCTAATCCTGTTTTTTTACTAATCTTGCTAGCCCAATAATTTGGATCTACTATGTCAGATAATAATTTTAAAAATTTAATCATTTATTAATATATAATCTTTGGTTTCTAATGTACATTGTACCTACTGATATTTTATTTAATTCTCTACCTAACACATCATACATTTTATTGTCTTGCTTAATATTATTAGTAATTTCATTTATACTTGTTACAACAAAACATGGTGTGTTTATATTAGCTGAATCTGATTCACAATCATATTGTGTAGCATATGAACCATTACCTATTCCTACATCAGCACATCCAAATGGCGTACATTCCCATGAATTACTACTTCCCATACCTGTTTCAAAATAAACACTAATTTCAGAGAAATTTTGTAAATTAACAGGATCACCTTCAAATATGATATTATTATTTTGATCAGTTACTAACACTGAACCTACTCCGTTTGCACAACACATTCCATCACCATATGAATCATATAATTTTAATTCAAAACAACTAGGAAATATAGCTACATATGCTGTTTCATTATACTGAGTGTTATTTGAATATGGTCCTCCAGAACCATATACATTTCCACTTTCATCAACAATTTCCCAAGTAGTTTCACTTCCATAACCATCAGTTAAAATAGACACATCAATTGTTCCAGCAGTAATTCCTGTTATCACATCACCAGATAAATTAAAGTGTTTAAATGTTGAAGTACTAGAATTATTAGTTGTGTTTTGGTCTACTTGTCCATTAGGATTACTAGCTACCCAAGTAACTGTATTATTTGCTTGTGGTGTAAAAGTAACACTATTAATTGTTACTGTTTCTTGTGCACCCGAAATTAAATTACCAGTCCAATTATACACAGCAGGTGTTCCTCCGTTAATGTCATAAGTTAAATCTAGTGAAGTTAAAGATTGATTTCCATAATTTCTAAATGTAATTGATATATCTGTTTCACTTTCACAAATAACATCTTCTGCAGTTGAGTTAGTTACATTAGCATCATAAGCATTTGGGAATATTGGTATTACATTAGCTTGATAACCAGTAATAATTGCATTAGGTCCTTCAGCTATATAAGCTACAACATCTAAATTTGTAGGATCTAAATCAGGAAAATATCCATTAGTTGATTGACCACTAGCTAAATTAGTAGGCATTTGCCATGTATGTGTATTAGGAATAAATGTACCAGCAGTTGTAACATTAAATTCTAAACCATTAGCACCATCCATTAAATGTACTAACCTATGTTGATGGTTATAAGTTGGATTCCAAGGTCCTGTTATTATTGCACCTGGGTTGTACGATAAAGCACCTGTTTGAGGACCTGGTGTGTTATTTTGTACTACTGCTACATGTAACACATTTATGTTTGTAGTAGTTTGTGTGTAATATGTTTCCGTATTAACTGTTAAAATACCTGTTACCATATCATAACTTGCTTGAACTCCAACGTTAACATAAGATGCTTGAGATAAAACAGTATCAACTTCAGTTGCCCAATCGCCTCTACTTAAAGCTGTAGTACCTGGATTACCTTGTGGAGAAAGACTATAAGAAATAATATCTCTATTAACTGTTCCCGCTGGATAACCTACTAAACCTGAATTACCTGCAATTGCAGATCCAAATAAAGAGTTAAAATCAGGATCACTAGGTCCATTTGGATTAGCATAACCACCAGTATGTATATTAATTAAAAATACATCATTTGGGTCAGCATTATGTAAATTTTGTGCTATTAAATGTCCATCAGGACAAAATTGGCAATATATACCTGTAAATTCTTCGAGTACAACATTTCTATTTTCAGGTGTTGTACTTACAAAAGTTTGTGCTTGTATTTGTAGTCCAAGCAAGACTAATAATATTATATATAATTTTTTCATTTTTTTGATTTTAAATTTAATAAGGACAATTCTTACATCCATTATCACAACAAAAGCCTCTATCTAATAAGAACTCTCTTGTTAATGGTTCATTCATTTTATCTTCTTCAAGGTCATAAGAATCTGACATTGTAGGGGCATTGTATATTTCAATTGCAATAGTTCCCCATACAATTATAAATATAATTCCTATTATTACCCAAACTATCGTAGGCATTACTTATTTTTTGAAAATACCTTAAAAGCTAAACTATCCATTTTATATGAATAAATTAATATCTTAGTTAGTAAATATTTAATTTTTCTCATAAGTGTAAATAAAAGGATGATCGCCAAATGTTGTCGTTGTTATCCACATATTAATCTTCTTGAAATTCTACGTCGCCGTAATCATCAATTGGTTTGTCTCTTACTAAATCCCAATCTGCATCATCTATAATTTCTTGTTGGATATCTTCATCACCTGTTTTCCACTGTGCTAGTTGTTCGTCTGTTAGCACATATTCTTCCCATCTGAAGTTTGCGTAATTTACTGTTCTTGTTAGTTTTGCCATTTTATTCTTTTTTTTTATCGTCCCATTTTTTCATATCTTCTAACATTTTCTTTTGACGTTCTACTCTTAACGTGTCTACTATAACTAACCTACCTAATATAATAGTGAATATTACAATTAATGTTGCTAATATAAATGCTTGCATTGTTAACCTTTTAACAATTGTTTTCCACTAGTACCTTCATTTAAACCACCTTTAAAGTATAAATCTAAAAATGCTTTTGGCCATAACATAACAGGACCTCTGTATTTTGGGTTTGATACTTCTCTTATTTCACCTTTAACTCCTGCTTGTCTAGCTGCATTTGCTACTTGTTGGCCTAAATCAGAACCTGCTGCGTGTCCTAGGTAGTCATATAAACTTATTTTTTCCATATTATTATCTTTATTATTATATATTTGTCTTATTTTTTCCCCTAATTCCATGTTATTAGGAGTATTTTTAATTATTTCATCTATAGGTATTCTTAACCAATAATTTAAATGTTTGTATTCCATATTATTTTTTATCTAAGGGTCTTGCAAATTCAATGTGACCTACTACTGTTCTAATTACAGAAGGTAATGATTTATTCATTTTATCCATTCGTCTTTCAGAACTTTTAGTTTTAATTTCTAGTTGTTTTTCTAATTCAACAATTTTTCTATCTGTTTTAACTTGATAATTATTAAAATCACTCATTAATGCTTCATAAGCATGCCTTGTTGTATGAATATCACCCTCATGTAAATCAAAATGTATTTTTTGATCTTTTCTTAACCAAAAAACTAACCCTATTGCTATTACTCCTAGTATTATTCCTATAATTGACATATTGAATATTGTTTATTTAACGCTCTATCTAAATTATATAAAAGTGTTTTAGGGAAACCAACTTCTTTATATAAAATTTTAAAGTTTTCTACCATGTTAGTAGCACTTTTCAATTGTTCTTTGTTAGTACAACTTTCTATTGTAAAAAGTGTTTTATTATAGGCCTTCTCTAGTGGTGGGTGTTTGATGTACATAACTTTGTTGTTTATTAACATTAGGACCAAATACTACTCGTTCTTGGTTTGAACGGTTTTTTACTTCACTTATTTTTTCTCTAATATTTTTAATTTTACACACTTCTATTCCTTCGGATTCTAATGCTTCCAAATATCCATTTAACCATAAATAAAATTCTGTTGGGTTCATATTTTTATTTTATTTTTCTTAATAATTTTTCTGTTTCTTTATCATAATACTCTATGATATCTTCTTTTATTCCTACTAATATAGCGCAATCTTCATAACGTTCTTCTTCTACAAAATGCTCTATCATTAATTCTATATCTTTTAATTTATCTTTTTTAGACATTGATGTTGTTTTTACATAATCATCAATAAACTCTTTACTTTGTTTAAATAACGATAATGATGTTTCGTTTGCTTGTGTTAAAAAATTTTGAACATCTTTTTTATCTCTAACTTGAAAATCAATCATAAAATCTCGAATTTTTTCAACATCTTTTTTAAATTTTTCTTCATTTAAGAAAGTATTTCTTATACTCCATCTTTCACTTTCGGTAGACATAACTTCTAATTCCATGAATAAACTACTTTCTGTATTATTTTCTTTTAATTTATTTAATTGGTTTTCAGTGATATATACTGTAAACATTCCAAAATAATCATCTTGGTCTACTATATGTTCTGATTCAATTAGTGTTTTATTTTGTTTTAACCACCCATGTAAACGAAGATGTTGTGCCCCATCATATGTTGTTAAGTATATTTCTAATTCTCTATGTCTATTTCCTTTATCCATTATGTCATCTATTCTATTCATAAATATAATTGTTATATGTTTTCAGTGTCAAATAATTGTTTTTTATTTTTATTACCAACATACTTCTGAATTAATTGTTTAACAAATACTCTTTCACTATCATTACCATCATTTGGGAATAAAGGATAAATTAATAATTCAGATGCATCGTGTATACTAAAACCATCCATAATTAACTCTGCTATTTCAATTGTGTTTCTAGTAGAAATCATTGTTGATATCCTTGGTGAGTCAGTATTAATTTCTTTTCTAATGTCACCTACTATACTACACAACTGTAATAGTTGGTTTTCATCAATTGTAGGAAATTTACCTTTAAGTAAAGTGTATTCATCATCTTCAGATAAAACGTCCATTTCAATTAGTGAAAATCTATCTAATATAGCTCTATCAATAACCCTAGTTGCTGTATATTCCATTCCTATGTTTGCAGTTGCAATAAATGAAACACCATCTGCTACTTTAATTGTTGGTGAATCGTCTTTTTCATCTAATCTTAAATAACGTTGTATTGGATCTAACACAGTCATTAAAATGTTCCAAGCTTCTGGGTGTGCTCTTGACAATTCATCTAATAATATAACGGCATTTTCTTGTTGTATTGCGTTAACAAATAAACTTTCACTAAAATATGTACCTGAATCCTTGTTATAATGCGTGTTTCCAATTAAGGTTGAACGTGGATCTTGTGTAGCTCCTAAATTAAAGTAATGAACTTCACGTTCTAAATAATTAGCTGCTTTGAATGTAGCATCAGTTTTACCACAACCAGAAGGACCAGTCATCATAATGTTTTTACCTTTCTCTATGTTACGTACTAAAAACTTCCACTTTAACTTGTCAATAAAAAAGTCCTTAGGTGGGGTAGCGTGTTTGAAATCACTTACTAATTTAGTTACTTTTGTACCTTCAACAGGTGATTTATCATTTAATGCTCCGTCCATATAGTTAGTTTGTTCTTCTTGTGTTATCCACTTGAAACCTAACCTAGTACCCCTTTGGTAGGTAGCCAAGTAAGTTTTGGTATTTATTGCCTTTTCAACGCGTTGTTTAATGTCAGGACGTGTTTTCATATAATCCGCCGTTAAAGGTTTATCATTAAGTATATCAATTGCTTTAACTACTCCATTGTCATCATAATGGCCTTTAATTATTTGTACGAATTCTTTCATTTATTATTTTTTAGTTGTTTTATTTTATATACTACATAACCTAATGCTGGTGTGCCCATTAGTAATGTTAATAGGCTTGGATGTGGCTCACCACATAAACCTAAAGCGTGTCTTAAAAACTCTATCATTTTAAATTATCTTCTAATTGATCAGGATTCATTTCTAATATTTCTTCTAGATAATCACCTAGTTTAAACATAGTTTCTACTCTAGAATTTTTAACTGCTTGTTCTAAAGCACCATCTCTTTCATCATAACTTTCACTATAATCTTTTAACCATTTTGCTAATACTTCTAATTGTAATCTCATAACTTATATATTTCCTAATTTATAATAATTTAATACTGCTAGTTCTTTGTGTTTTGCTTCTACTACAACATCAACTTCATTACCATATCTACAAATAGTACCTTTAATTAAATCACTGTGTGCTTGTGCTTTAATAGATTCGTCTAAATGTTCTTTACGTCTACTTTCACTGTAATGACAACAAGGTATAATGTCTTTAGGCCATGTTTTAACAGCTAATTCTAATGCTTCCTGTTCAGACAAACCACCTGTACAAAATTTATGATGATAATAATCAAATACAATTGGTACACCACATTGTTCAGATATACCTTTGTATAATTCTTTTACTGAATACATGTTTGCTTTGTCATCATTTTCTATTGTCAAACGCATTTGTGTGTTTGGGTCTAACAAATGATAATTGTTAATCCATCTTTCTAATGTTGATTTTTTATCACCATAAGCACCCCCAACATGAATGTTGATTTTGTTGTACACAGTAGCACTTAAACCCATTATGTCCATTATTTCACTGTGTTTGTTTAATTCCTTAATGGCCTTTTCTACTACAACAGGATTAGGTGAACCTAATGCATTAAAATGACTTGGATGGAACGTTAAACGTTGACCATATTTTTCTGCTAATGCTCCTATGTTTTTTAAGTAAACATCAATCATAGGATAATCAGGTAATTGTTCAAACTCATAAAACGTCATCCAAGGAAATAAATCACTAGACATTCTAAATAATTTAATACCCATTTCCTCATTCCATTTAACTATGTTTTCTAAATCTTTAACATTTTGTAATGCTAATTCAGACACATAAGGTAAACCTTTCTCATTAAATGTTTTTTGTCGCATACCACGATTAGTAGTAATGCCTCCTGCTGCTTGTAATGTACTGTTAATACATGCGTAACCTAATTTCATATAGTATATCTATTTTGTTTGACGTAAATATACAAATCCTCTGTTGCTTCTCCAAATGTTTCCATGATTGTCTTTATTTTTTCTTTGTCTACTTTAAATTCTTTTGCTAATGCTTCTGCTAAACTAGTTAAATGTCTGTGTTCTACTTCACAAGCGTCTGCAAATAATTTATTGTAACGTTTACGATAACGTTTTTCAATGTCCATGTAACCATCTGAATGTTCAGCAGGACTAAATCCCATATACTCTTTAGTGTATGCTTTTAATTCATCTTTCATGTAGTGTAATTCATACTTTGCCCAATCAAATAATTCAGGGTATTCAAAATCACCGTTTTGTATTCTAGCTAATAAGCCTTTTTTAACAGGTAAATACTGATGTGATTTCCATCTACGCCACCAGTAAAATGGAGAGCGTTTACCGCGTCTTGGTTTTGGAGGTATTTTCATTTATTGCTTTTATAATTAAATCTCTTAATCGTTTTCTAACAATGGAATTGTGAATCCATTGGTTTAACATATCATCTATTTCTTTCATTAACAGTCCCTTTCGTTTTCGTAAATATGTTTTACTGTAGGGAACCTTAATGAAATACCCCCTTTATCGTTATGGGTTTCTTCAAAATATTGTACAGTAATTAATTTGCCTACAATTGAACCATCCATATATTCTAAACGTTGTTCTTGACTAAATCCACTACCAACTTTTACTATATGATTTTTATGTTCGATCCATACTTGTGATAACATAGTCATTGACACTGACTTACCGTCTCTAACTACTTCATGTTGGTCAACATCAAAACCTAATACTTCATATTCAGCATCGAAAAATGATTTTACTTTAAGTAAATTCTTACTACGTTTACCTTCATAACCTATATCTTTACGTAACATAAATCCTTCCCAGTTATTATCTTTAGCCATTTGACCCCATTTGTCAAAATGTCTTTCATCAGTAATAATATGTTGATCTAAATAACGTAATGTTTCTTTAGTGTCATATCTAGGACCTAACCATGTTTTTAATGTGTGTAATCTATCTGATAATTTTTCAGTTGATTTACCTTTATCAAAATCATTTTTATGAATCATATCAAATATCATAAACGTAGGATTTTTAATTTGATGATCTTTACGTCTAAGTTCTTTCATTACTGATTGAAAATCTTCATTACCATCTTTATCTAATAAACATATTTCACCATCAAACACATAGTTGATAATACCTGTTGCTTCAATAGCATATTTGATTTTGTTTAATGTAGTAAATTCTTTACCCATTCTACTATACAATGTACATTCTCCTTTCCAATCTACAACTGCTAAACAACGTACACCATCTAATTTTCTACTAGCATACCATGTTTCATTACTACCCTCACCAAACGAAGCTAATTTAGGTTCGTATGTTTGAGCTAATGCTACGTTAAATTCTGGAATTAAATTTGGAAATGCTTTATTAATTACTTTAGCACCTGTTCTAGTTTTAAGATCTTTATCAATTACACTATAGATTAAATCTTCATAACCTGGATTAGCAGTAATAAAACCATTTATTTGTGCTATAGCATCATGACCTGTATATTTTCTGTTAGTTAAATCATCTAACAAACTAAATATAGTTTCATGTGTATTGTACTTAAATAACCCACTGTTTTTCTTACATGTTTTACTAGTAACGTAATACTGTTTGTAAGGATTATAAGTGTACTCAAGTACCTTTTGTATGAATTCTGGTTGTTGTTTTAGTATTTCTACTTTATCTAAGCTACTACTTGTAGCTCGCATTTGATTAACAAATTGTTGTAATTCTTCCATATTGATCGCATTTATATTATACGTCAAGATACGAAGAAATTTTTGCTTCTCCAAGTTTTTTTGTGGAAGTTTTTAAAGTATTTTAAATATCTTTTGTTGGGTTAATTCCTGCCATTCGATCTCCAGAATTACCTTTACATTTTCTTTGGCATTTTCTTAAACTTCTATAACCATCGTTACATTTACCATTAGCACTTCTTTGTTGTTTTTGACAAGTATATCTCCTTCCACTGTACATACACTTATAACAAGAGGCGTCTTCAGCTTCGTTCATACCTCGTCGTCTTGTTGGTTCTAATGCATTCCCTCTACCAGGTTTACCTTTACCTCCTGTGCATGAACCATCAGCTGCTCTTGTTTTACCACCTCCACACTCTGGATTAGTACCATTTTGGTCACACCAGCTTGAATTTCTACAAAAACATCCTTGACCATAACCACTATCTTGTGCTACTTCGCACCAAATTTTTCCTCCTCCGCAACTTGCACCAGCAGGTGGATTAGTACAATAGATCATTTCATTTAATGGTTGTTTCATTTTATAGTTACCTTTTTCAACGTGTGAACATTTTCCATTAAAACAAGTTTCACCATAACATCCTGCTTCTTTTGCGCCTTTACAATCACTATCTTTTTTACATAAACAAGGATCTGCTATGTTTTTTTCAAGTAATTCATTTGTTTGTTTTTTATCTTTTGTAGGTTTTACGTGTGTAGAATATAAATATTTTTTTGCTGTTTTGGATTTTCCATCATGACCTCCACATTTTTTTAAACATTTACCTCTATCCATACATTGATCTGCAGGTACTTGACTAAGTCCTCTTGCACAAGCTCCATCACCAACTTTTTCACCTGAGCACCACCAGCAATATTGTTTTTTCTTTTCAGTTAGTAATTCTTTAATTGATTCTCTTATTATATTTCTTAATTGTGACTTTTTCATGTTTATTTTTTTATGTTTGCTAATTCTCTCATTCTTCTAACTTGAGGATTATCTTGTGTTACATTAGGATCATTTTTTGTTCTATCTGGTGTTGCCATTTGTGGTCCTCTGTCTAATGTTGCTGTTGTACCTGAACCCGCTGGGTACATACAACTTCCATCATCCTGAGTTGCTGTGGCATCATAATTACTTGCTAAAGGATCCATACACCCTTCAATAACAGCAGGTGTTGATGGGCATGGTTGTGTTGGTCCTGCTGGCCCCCATGTACAAGAACCATCATTCTGTGTTGCAGCGGGATCATAATTACATGCATTTGGATACATACATCCAGGTATTAATTGAGATTGTTGATATTGATTACATGCTGCGTTACAACCTGACTGGTCATAAAAACCAGAATTTGGATCATTAGCAGCATCCATTAAACTCATACCTGTTGGTGGTGTGTTAATATTTAATTGAAATGGGGAATTGAAAAAGTTTAAATCTGAAGCTGATGTGCCTATCCCAGAACAAACTAAACCAAATACGCCACCTCCAGTTTGAGCACTTGCATCTAAATAACCACCATCTATTGCTTGATCAACACATACACTATAATTAATAGTAACATTTCCCTGAGTTGGGTCGTTAGAATTTACAAAGTGCCAATTTTGATTTTGTACCGCTGTGTATGCATCTTGTATAGTTGACCAATTATAAGGTGGATCTGTATTTGGACCCTGAACCATATATTGTTCATTCATCAATTCTTTAATTGATTCCCTTATTATTTTTCTTAATTGGGTTTTTTTCATTTTATTTTCTTTTTTAAGGTCATCTATATCTATTTCTAAAGAATCCCACATTATTTCTTGTATATTACCTGAATTTTCATAATTATATTCTACTGAAACATCAACTATGAATCTCCATTTATCGTTTTCTGAAAATGCCACAAATGACATATCTTTACCTTCATTACCATGATCATCAATTACATCTTCTGCGTCAAAGTCTACAGTGTGTGATTCTTCTCCCCAACTAATAATAACATCCTGAAGGTCTTTATAAGGATTATATCTAATTGAAACGTCTGTTTTTTCTCCGTCAACTAAAACATTAACTTTTTTAAGAATAAGTGGAGAAACTGAATCTCTTTGTTCTTTTAAGGGTATTAAATTTTTTAATTTCATTATATTATATTAACAATTACACCCATTAGTCATCGCTTGTTCATATCCCTCCTCTAATTTACAGGATAATATGTTTGTTTGAGTGTTATTTTGATTACCCATACACTTATTATTCCATTGTGTTATTTTTTGACAAATGTAATTACAAGGTTGGTTTGGATTAGTT
>CAJQJC010000070.1 GCA_905478565.1 uncultured Candidatus Pelagibacter sp.
CAATCCTGTTCATGATATTTCTGATCTCTATCATTGATTCTGCTATCGGTGAGTTGCCCATCTGCATCTGTGTCCTGTCGTTTGTGAATTGTGTTGTTTTGGCCAAACCCCTGCTACCTGCACTTGCCGGTGACTGAATCTGTTTGCCCGCGGACACGTGTCCCGTGTCAGTCATTGCGACTTTGGCGTCTATGTATGATCCGTAGTTGTAGGGTATTGAGCTCATTTGTAGTATTTATTTCCACAGCACCATCTTGAAACGTTCTTTGTCTATGCCAAAGAATTCAGTTTTCCATTCGCTCTGCTCAAAAAAGCCCAGTTTATGCCACTCATCCTTGCGTTCCAGCATGGTCTTTGCACGTTCATCCCAGTCCTGATTCACAAGGAACTCGTCCATCTTCTCTTTCTTGTCTGCCACTTCGTTGTAGTCGAATCCGTCGTACTCCCAGTGTAGCAGTTCAAACACGTTGCCCTCACGGTCACAGTAGTCTATGCTGAAGTCCAATCCCCATTTTGGCCTCATGGCAGTCAGTTTGTGGAAGTGTGGTCTGTATGCCGCCCACGATTCCAGTTGGCTTAATGCATCACCTGAGTATCCTTTACGTTCAAACATGTAGGCATGGTTGATGTGTGGACCATATTCTATGTCGTCAGCAGTGAACCAATCTTGACGGAGCGTTATGTGAGAAAAGTTCCTGTGTTGTGTGGTAACAGCACCGTTGGCCACGGCATATAGTTGTTCTAGTTTGGTGAGATCGTAACCGTTCTGGTCAAACAATTCTACAACGTCTTTGGGTGGGCATGCGAATATGCTTTTTATACGCTCACTCCAGTATGGATTGGTGTTGAATCGGTTGTCGGTCAAGTGTAGTTGCATACACTTATTTAATTTTTTGGATTACTTTTTTTCCGCTGGGTCTAGGTCGTTTGTGAACTTGTCTTCTGCTGGCATGTCAAGTTCCACTTCTTCGCCCTCGTCGAAGTCTTTGTCTAGCATAGGAACCTCTCCGTCATCGTCTTTCTCGTCTGACTTGTCCTCTGCTTCTTCTTCACCGTGTTTCTCTGGTGCGTGTGGTTCTGCTGTGTTCCTGTCCGTCTGCACACCGTCTACAACCTTCTCGTCAACTTGCTCTGCTGGTGCTTCTGCTTCTTCGGCGTCTGCTATGATTTCAGTAGTCTCTGGAGTCTTGATGAGAATGCTTGATGATTCCTCATTGTAAACTGCCTCATTGTCTGATATCGTGTTGTAAAGTTCAACCAGGGCAGTGTCTTCCGCGCCTTTGATGTACTCCGCGATATCCTTAGTGATAACTTCTCTGAATGATTTTGAGTCATATGTCTGTTCTTCTTTTTGTTCAGTCTTCAGCTCTGCCAACTGTGCTTCTAGTTCTGCTATCTTGTCTAGTCTGTTGACTTCCTCGTTAACTTCCTTCTTGATTGAAGTTGCTATAGAAACATCTGCATCTGATTCTTTGATCGCTTTTGCGATACTTGATTCCAATTTTGGCTCTTTGGTTATTGATTCAACCAATGCTTCCGCTTTTTTTGAATGTTTTACAGGTTCTACGTACTCCTTGATACCTGCTAGTTTGGCTATGTCAGCCAATGAAACTTCTTTGTCATCCAGCACTTTTGGAGCCTTGCCCGCCGCTTCCATTAACTGTGCTCTTTCCTCTTCTGGGGTAACGTTGTTCATTGCGTTTAGGCGTGCTACTAGGTCTCTGAAACTTGTGTCTGTGCTCATATGAGTTATTTATATTTGTTATGTGTTTATTTAAGTTGTTGTTTTAGGTTAACTGCTAATTTTGACTCGTATGCCATGCCCTCTGTCTTCATGAACTTAGCGTATTTGTCCTGTAGATCTGCCACTGAACCTAGATCCTTGCCGGAACTTAGTCTAATTTTAGCGTCAGATAGGTCTTTCTCAATCATTTTTGCCAGTTCATCGTTGCCCGAATCCTGTGCCATTTCTAGTGCAGTGTTCATGGCCTTCACTGCTGGTACTGAATTGTCTATTGCGTTGTTGATTGAGTTCACGCCGGCCAATCCTGCCACAATGACGCCTGCCATTGCAAGACGTTTGCCCCACTCTTGGATGCCTTCGTCCAGTTCCGCTTCTCTCAATTTGTTGTAGTTCTTTGAAAGGTATGCTTTCGCCACCCTCTCGTCTGATGTTTTAAATGCTGACTTCTCGTGTTTGTCTAACACGTCATACACCATCTTGCCATCTTTGCCCCTGTACATTGAAACGTAAGGCTTGATAGTTGCTTCTTCGTTTGTTTCTTTCCTGTTCTCTTTGGCTATCTCTTTCTCTACTTCATTTACCCTCTTTTTAAGTATCCTCATCATGCCTGGTTTGGTGTCAACATCTTCCGCCCTGCATTTTCTCTCCAAGATCTCATCTAGATGTTTCTGTATTATTCCTGCGTGTCTCTGTATCAATGAACCGTCTAATTCTTCCCTGTATGGGTTTAACTTTTGGTAGTCCTCGTAGTGGTAAACTGCTTGTAGGTAGTCAGCCGCCAAATTCAATTTTGTTTGCACCCAACCCTCAAGGTCATCGCCTTTGTTGATCATGTCCAGTAATTCTATTGCCATTTTTGCAGTCTGGTACAACTGGCTTTTGCTCATGTGTCCCTCGCCTGCGTCTTCAAACTTGCCTGCGTGTGCGCCACCTGACATCTTCGCGTAGTGTTCTGCGGCCTCTTCCGGAGTCAACCCTAACTCATCAGCATGACTCATGAATTCATCCTTGCCCATGTTCTGTGCCATGTTGGCGATCTTTTCGCCTGCGTCTTCTTTCACGCCTTGCATAGTGCCTGTGCCTTTTGGCATTCTCTTCATTTCTGACATTCCGTCGTCATCGTAGGTACCTGCTTTTTGTCCTGCTGTGTAACCGTGTACACTTTTGACGTAGTTTGATGCTAGGTCAATCTTCTTGGCCACCCAAGATTCCATCTCAGCCGCATCATCTATCATGTTGTGTATCTTGATTGCGTGTGTGCCAATCTTCAACAATTGGTTCAATGCCATGCCTGCTTCGTATGTGTCCGGCTTTGGTTCCGGCTTCTGCATCATGTGTGTCAGTTCGTTGAATTTCATATTAATTAAATCCTAAGTGTGTCACTTCTGGATATTTGGTTATAATTTTTCTTGCCAGTTCATTGTGTGCTTTGACCATCTGGTTCATGTAACCTTCTGGCTTACCACCACCTATCATTGTGGCACCACCTGGATTTTGATCGATGGTTGTTGGTTCTTCCGGTGATCTTTTGCCGATGTTCTTCTGCAACCACTGTGTGGTCCTTGCTATGAATTCTTTTGCTGGCACAGGACTCTGGTCCTCGAAGTCTGGATTGTATCCTAGTGCATCCAGGAACTGTCTCATACTTGCGTTGCTCATGTACGGACTCTCTACTTCTTTGTCGTCTTGGTATGCTTTTGGGAAAGTCCACAGATTTTTCTCTGTTGGATGTTTATGGTACGCTATCATTTCAGCGCCTTCTCTGATGAATTCTTGTGCTCTCATATCAATATTTATGCGGCACAGGCCTCACACCTGCACTGCTTACAAACTTCTATTTCGTGCGTTTTTGAACCCTCTGTGGGGTATCCCGTCTCCGTCCTGTCACAGGTCTTGCCACAATGGCTGTCGCAACCACAGTTGTGGCACTTGATCGGATCTGCGAGAACTAAAGGTTCCATTATCTTTTGACTGCTGGTCCGCCAAATAGGCTAACACCTGGCAATCTATGTGCGCCTTTGGCTGTACCATCTGGATTTTTTGGTTGTGTGATTTTTGGTAATCTAGGTGCTCTTGTTCCTGATCTTCCTGGTGATCCTGTGTAGGCTTTCGTGAACCTGTCTTTACCTATCGCTATGTGTGGACTTGTCACAGTGGCTATATTACCCGCACTAGTGGCACCTGCTGTTGCCTGCTCTTGCACCCTACGTATTATCACTTCATTGATCTTCATTGCAGATATTTATTAGAAATTTACCTGCCACGGGTAAATCGTACCAGTCTGCAAAATACACCAACCCAACTTCTCGCCTTGCCCAGGATCCGATATATCTGGTTCTGTGTTTTTGCCTTATAGGAAATTCCGCAGTAAAGTTGCCACCAATACGCCATCTAGAATGTCTGACTGCATCTCTTTCATGTTTTTCGTTTTCTCGTCGGACTAGGAACAGTCCTGCAAGTGGCCAATTGTGGCGAGAACGATGATATGTCCACTTGTGGTTTTTGGGGTATGTCCAATGGTCCTCGTCCAGTTTATCCGCAATTACTAAAAGTTTTTCTTGTATTACCTCCGGAGAATTTTTTACCCAGACTGGGGTACTTTTTAAGCCAAGACGATTGCAATACTTCGCTTCGACTCGCTTCAACCTAGCAATTGCCTCAATAAATTTCGTGCCATTATCTTGCAATAACCTACTAGGGATAAGACCCACGAGTGTAAATGTCATCCACGAACTGTTTTTCATGAAACCATTCGTATAATCACTGTTTGAGTTTTCAACCTTAATGTTGATTGAGCCTTCGACATACTTCTCATCTATTTCGTAAATTTTGTAAAATGTTGGAAGATCGATCTCCCGATCCAAAAGCTCATCCAGTATCCACTGTGAGTCAAATGATTTACTTGGTTCGTATAACCGATCTCTTTCTGTGTCTGAAAAGGAGACCGTTGTCTTTTTAAGCGGATAATCTCTTTCCAATGCAAAGGTATCAACGAAGGTGTTGCCGATGTGTACAGTTATTGTGGCAGGTCTCTTGAATTTCTTATATTCTATACCTAAGATTAAGGTGTACTTCATACAGAAGTAATTATTATTTCTTCTTACGTCCGCTCTTCATGTTGGCACACCAGTGATACATCTTTGCACGTTCACCTGATGCCTTTTTTGCTTTTGTTCTTAGGCTAGTAACAGAACCTTTACAACTTGCACCTGCACGTTTTACACGACCTGGCCTGCTCTTGCCTTTCTTCTTGCCGTCTGCAAAGTTTTCCTTAAATTCTTCCCACTCTTCACCTATTGTCTTTGGCTTTCCTTTTCCTAGACTTAATTTTTTAATGTTCATGTACTCACCACCAACAGGCACGTCCATGGTGGCGTTCTGTTTGGTGACTATGCCAACACCAGCGGCCTCTTCTTCCAATTCGGGGTGATATTCCCAACGCACATTCTTTGCGTCCTTGGAGACAGACTCGCCATCTATTTTAACCTCAATGGGCATCGGCTTGCCTGGATTGTCATACCAATAATAAGAATCATAACTTCCATCCTCATTACTTGTTATCACTAATCCTCTTGAATGTTTGTCGTCATCTGCTTGTAATACCATTTTTTTACCAGTTGGTAGTTTAAGATCAACACCGTGTTGCTCTTCGTTAGTTTGTGTAACCGGCGGTACTTTTGACCTCTGTGAATCTTTTGGATCCGTCTCTCTTGCGCCTTTCTCTTTTGCGGCTTTTGTTAGTCTACCCTTTACGAGGTTGCCTGTCTTTGTGAAGTATGTTCCTGGAGGTGCTTCTTTGGTCTCATTGCCTCTGTTGTTACCAACGTTTTTAAAACCAAATCTGTTGTTAGGCCCAGTTCCGGGTTTGTGTATAAGACCCATAGCATCTATGCTTGATGGTATTATGATGAATTCTTTTATCTTCATTTCTTTTTCTTCCTACCTGCACAATGAGCCTTTTGTGAAAACCCTTTTGGGTTGTTACAATTTATGGACTTCTTGTATTTCTTTGACCAACCCTCTACCCTGTATGGGTATGCCAGCATTGAATGGTATCCCATTCTTGATCTACCTTTGGCTTGTTTTTCGTACTTTTTAAGAAATTTGTTTACGTCAGGATGAACGTACTTTGTAGCAAGTATTTCTTTAATTCTCATTGATGTCTACAGAACCATGCCTAGCATCTTTTGTGGGATTGCCGTCTTTGAGGATCCTTGCCCATGTTATCATGTTTATTGTGCAGTTCTTGACCTGCTGTACTGTGTCATCATCTTGTGTGATCTCATCTATGCCTTGTGCTTTTGATTCTATGTTGCACTGTGGTGGTATAGTAAAACCAAAATTACTAGCCGCCGAGTATAGCACACCGTGAATGTGTTGGAATCCATCTCCACCACCTGAAACTAGTGTACCAAAAACTTTGTTATAGAAAGGTTGATGTTTGTTGTCCTTCGCCCAACTGTAAATGAAATCTAATCTTTCAAGCATGGCCTGTATGTGGCAACTGTGTGTCCCCCACCAAATAGGTGTTGCGAATATCACACCGTCAACATTAAACATTTTCATGATGTGTGGCTTCAATTCGTCATTTACATCATCTGTTGATCCTTCGTAGTCCAGTTCACGCAAGGTCACTATTTCGCAACTGTGTCCTAATTTTTCAAAGGCCAACTGTGCCATTTTACAAACTGAAAATGTGTTTGACTCTGCGTCTGGTTTTAAACTGCCATTGAATATTAAAAATTTCATTATTTCATTGCCTGTTTTGTTGCTGTGGCATACATCACTGCTTCTGCGTCTTTGCCATATCTCTTCTTGAATCCTGCTTTGTCTTTCTTCATGCCCTTAACGATTTTTTCTCTTTTGCCTTTTTCACTTTTGGTCATGCTACGTCCGGACGTGCTGTGTTCACCACCGTGTGCTTCTGTGACTTCTTCTGACCTTAATGTTATAACTCCACATGCAAGTCTGTCACCTGCGTTGCCTGTTTTCAAACTTTCTGCATCGCCGCCTTTGCCTAGATCATCTCTGTCTGAGTGTACAACGAATCCTCTGCCTATTACTGACCTGTCACCCAACAGGTCTACTCTCTTTGCTTCTATTGTGAACTTTGCAGTGCCTGATTCGTCTGCTATGATATTACCAAGATCGCCCACGTGTCCTTCGTTGATGTTGCCGTGATCAACTCCGTCTGGGTTGTAGTGTCCGCCCATTGATTTACAACCATCTGACATGTCGCCAAACTCGTGTATGTGGAAACCGTGTTCTCCTGGTGTTAGTCCTGTGATGGTGCCTTTGACTAGTGTTGCTGTTCCTGGCGCCTGTATAAGCAGGATTGACCCCTTAACAGTGTCAGAATGCTCCAGTATGCACTGTGCCACTGTGGTTTGCTGTGCTTCGGTAATTGCGTTTACCTTGCTACAACTACACTCTTTGGCTTTGGTCCTAGGACAACTTGTTTCTGTGAATTCTATTGCTCGCATTGTGCGAGTATTTATTTGTTTTTGGGCATTGGGTTTTCACCAGTGAGTCTAGGTTGTGCGAACCATAGTTTAAACCACTCGTCTGTGCCCGGTTTGATGTTGTGTTTCTTCTGATACTGTGATTTCTGCGAACCAACGTACGATAGATTCTCGCCCATTGAGTCTTCTGTTCGATGAGGATCATCATACAATCCTGCTAACTTCTTTATCCTCTCCAGTTCGTCCACTAAATGGTCCAGTCCTTCATTTGTTGTTTCGTAGGTTTGTGTGCTTTTACTTTCTCTACCTTGCCACCCTTGGCTAGGAACTTCTTCATCTTCTCGTCAAGTTCTCTCTGAAGTTCTTGTGGCGTCTTTACTATCTCGCCTGCTTTGTATGGTCTATTGATCCCGCTGAACTTTGGCATAGTCTTCCAGTCCTTTCTGTACTTTGGTTAATTGATCCCTATTTGCTTGATATAGTATTCCATATCCGCCTGCGGCCTGCCACTTCTGTATGTTGATTGGCCTGTCGTCTATTAATATGTTTGGTGTTCCTGTTCCTTTGTTTTTGGCGTAGGTTTCTTTCCTACCTGTGACAACTATCTCGTCTGGTTGCTCTATGTTGTTTTGTATCCATAATTTTTTATACTTTGCTGAATTCTCGTGATCACCTCTCAATGGTGATGTGTTGATGCTGAAGTTTCCGCCCGTGAATTTTTTCACCATTTCTATCAGTGCGTCGGCTGTTGGAAATTTTGGTAGAACTGCGAAGAAGTCTGTGCCTGTGATCCTGTCTATTACTTCCTTTTTTAGGTCTTTTGTCTTGTCATTGGTCAGTTGTTTCCAATGTTCAACACCATAAAGGAATTCGACACCACCGAAGAAGTCTGCTAGGACTCCGTCCATGTCAAGATATACGATTGGCTGTGTGTCTGTCATATCTTCATTATACAACTTCTTGTTGTTCTCGTCAACCGTCTTACCAAACTGGTCCTGTATCTTGTCATAGAGCACTTTGCCTTTGTCTCCGCCCATGATGATCTTGCTGAATTCGTGTTCCTGTCCCTTCATGGCAAGTTCTCTGGCCTTAGATGCACTGACTCCTGTGACGTCGTCTGCGTCTGGATCTCTTTGACCAGCACTGACAACATCTATGCTGTCAAACTTGTATTCTATGTTACCAGCCTTTGTTGGTTTACCATTGTACTGGTTCAATAAATTTTTGAATTGCATAACCCTGTCGTCACCCGCGACCATTATGATTTTTGTCCTGCCCTCTTGTTCAAGCACTTTCATTACTTTTATTATCGTGTTTGCCCTGATGTCACCAAAACTCAATTTTGGATCTGACTGGAAGTGTTGTCTCAGGTAACTTAATTTTGTTGTTAAATCTATTGGGTCCTTTGCGGTACCGTCTGTGTGTGAAAGAAATATGTAAGCCTTACCATTTACTTTATCGGCGACCTGCTGTACTTTGTTGATTAATTTCTCGTGTCCTATTGTGGGAGGATTGAATCGGCCAAAGGCAAAGACTGCAGTTGAACGATCGTCCTCCTTAAGAAACAGTTCCCTTAGGTGCATCGTATTCGCCTTGTTTAATATTTTCTAATTCTCTGTCTGACAGCACTCTCGCAACCTGTTGTCTTGTCTCTTTTGGAAACATGTTGCTGACGTCATCTTGTGTTGATCCAAACTCTTTGACATATTCTTTTGCGGCATCATCCACTAGATACATCCACAGTGTCTGTGCTTTCTCATGATCATACACGTTCTTGGCTAACTTTCTCTTGATGTTTGATATGATGGGCATGAAACGTCTACGATACAGTTCCTCATTGTTCATGATGTAGGTATCCAGCTCGTTGACTGCGTCTGAGTCTATTTGTTCTGTGATAAATTGTGATGCCCTCATACAAGCATATTTATTAGTAAAGATTCTCTAATAGCCACATGTAAAACGGTGATTTGAACGACAATTGCCACTCTCCATTGTGTCCCATTTGAGTTACATTCTTAAATGATTCCGGTAATTCCGTACCGGCCGATTTTTGTTGCGAGGCCCATGGTTCGGGATATTGTGGACTGTAGACTCCTTCGTACACTAGTGCACCTAGGTCTATCTCATCAATTTCTATATTTTTAATGTGTAGCAACTGATCTTTCAGTATATCGCCTTTATCATTGATAAGTGTCTGCTTAACATTCTTCCCTGATCTTTTTATTTTAAGACTGTACTCTGTGTCCTCTTCTAGTTCATGCTCAAAAACAATTACGTCAGGTTTGTTTTCGGTGCCTATGATGTCACCGGCAAATAATAATTTGTCATTGACTAGGATTTCCACATGTGGTGGTTGATCCCACATGGTTGCATAAAGTTCTAATTTAAATTTTAGTTTTTCGGTTCCCATTCGAACTCCAATCCGGCTGTTCTGCCTGTGTACGGGATATTTACATCATCACGGAACATCTCAATGAATAACTGAGTGCCCGGTACCTGTACCTTCATGTAATTGTCTGTGCGTTCCAACACCTCCGCTTCCTTGGACCTGTCATTGTTTGTGCATGTTATTTTTATTGTTTCCATTTGTACATCCTTTCAAATTTTTCCGTGATCTCTATCCTACGTCCTCCCTGTGCCTCAAACTCGTCTATGAACCTGTCTATAAGGTTGGCCGCCAATCTCCTATACTCGGGTAAAGCATCTTCTTGCAGTTTCATTATGGATGCCTGGGGTACAGTTTCAACTATAGTACCTACGGGCATATGGTCTATCCAACTGCCTGCTAGGCACATGTCGTTCTGTATCTTGTGCAGTTCTGCAGTAGCATTGAACGTGGGTAAAATTCTCCGTGATTCATCGATTAATATACACATCAACGTTCCAAAATAACTTTCTTTAATAATGTCTTTCTGCATTATTTCTTCATACCAATGCACCCATGATTGTTGCACCTAGTAAGAAGAATAGGATGTATCTTGTGTATAATGAAAAGGGTTTGGTGATCTTGTAACCATTATCTCTCAGGCAAATAACATGGGCGTCAATCGACTCCGCTGTTATATTCACATCAACTGTGTTGATCTGTTCTAGGTCTTTGTCGTTCATGTTATTAGTATAACACGGAACGCTGATCTGTCAACTAAAGTTGATCTTGCTACAACCTAGTGTTTATGCGACTTTTTATGAATTGATCAACACGGAACTGATTGTTCCTGCTGTGACTGAAGTGGCTTTTGCCCTTACCCAAACAAAATTACCTGTGAAATTGGCAGTTGAAATCAAAGTGCTTTGGTCTGCTGTAAAAGTTGAACCTGCGATATCAAACCAATCATCTTCTGTGGGTGTGGTTGCTAATGATCCTTGCATCTTAATCGATCCGGTCATTGTGCTGTTCACTTGGTATGCCACTGTGTGTACACCATCTGGCTGTGAGTAGTATCCGTCACCTTTGGCTTTGTCACTGACAAACCCTGCGTGATCTAGTGTCACTGTGCTTGAACCATCTGATGTCTCTGTTGTCACGATCTCTTCAACAATCAATTCATTTGCAGAAGTGACTGTTTTCACTGTGAATGTTGAATTATTACTTGTTGTGCCTGTGACTGTGATAAGGTCTCGAATAGCGAATCCGTTCAAAGCAGTGCTGGTTGAAGTGATCTTGTACTCCGAACCCGTGGCAGTGAAACTGATATCCGTACCTGTCACGTTCGCAATGTGCGATTTAGACGCTAGTAGTGTGGTGCTTGTCTGTGCCATCGTTGTTATTTATTCAGTATTTTTTCTTTTGAATCTTGCTGTTTTTGGACCAAGTCCGTACACAGCGGCCAATTCGTTTGGTTCTTGTCCGTCCACTGTCAGGATGTTGATGTACTTGATCTTGTAGGCTTTGCCATCCGCTTCGCCCAGTTCCTCACAGACACAGTCGTCTTCTCTGACTTTCCTCACTCTCAACAGACTCCTTTTTATTACGGGAGACCCCATCCAGTTCTTCTCAATCATGCTCTCAACGATACTCTGATCATTGAATATGTTTTTATCTCGTAGTTTTTTTATTGCTTCCATTTTTTACCTTTCTAAATTGAATTACTTTTTCTATGGCCTGTTGTGCCAACATGTATATGGGTGTTAGGTACTTCTCTTCCTTCACGTAGAAGTAACCACCAAAGCAGTATGGGGACTTGTCTTCCAGGAAGTCTATTATGTTGTAGTTGGTGACTAAACAGTTGTCAACGTTTCTCTTTAAGAACTCCCATAGGTTCTTCTTCTGTGCGTCTGTCATCAACACCTGTGCGTCTTTTTTCAAGTACACCTGGTATTGGTACTTGCCGTGTGGCAGTCTAGTACAACCCACAGTGTCCTTGCCTAGATCCTTGAACTTGGGATCAACGGTCTCAGACCCAATCCAAAAATCCCAGAAACGTTCTATTAATTCCTGTGACTTATCTAGATTTGAATAGAATATGGTCTTCCTGTCCTGCATCCGGAACTTGACGTTCCTCCTGTTGGCCATTATGAAACTAGCAAGATGACACATATCAGGTGCGTTTTGATATTCTTTCTGTATGTGTAAAAGGTGTTCATCCGTTGTGGGATAGAACATTAGGCTACCTGGCAGTCTGAAAACTGTCTTGTGCCTGTACTTGCCGTAGTATAATTTATTGTGATTTTTTCTCATCAGACACTTTAGGTTTGAACTGTGTAAGCACTTCCTGTTGTTTTCCTACTTTGAAATTTACAACTAGTTTTTCGTCTGCTAGACTTACTTCTACCATCCCTCCTGCAGTGAGTTCACCAAACAACATCATTTTAGATAATGGTTTCTTGATCTCATCATCTATTACACGTTGTAATGGTCTTGCACCAAGTTTGGCATCAAATCCTTTTTTCATTAAGAATTCTATTGCTTCGTCTGTTGCATTGACTTCCACGTCTTTCTCTATGGTCATTGTGTTTAGTTCTTGCAAGAACTTCTTGACCACAGACTTCATGGTATCTTTGCCCAGTTTGTCAAACTTGATCACTGCGTCCAGTCTGTTCCTGAACTCTGGTGGGAAGAACTTCTTAAGTGCCTTGTCGTCCTCGCCTGATCTTTCGCTTTTCCCAAAGCCGATGTTGTTCCTCTCATTCTCTTCTGCACCTAGGTTAGATGTCATTATCAGTGTGATGTTCCTACAGTCTGCTTTCTTACCATTAGATCCAGTTACTGTACCGTAGTCCATGACTTGTAGCAACATGTTAGATACATCTCTGTGTGCTTTCTCTATCTCGTCAAACAAAACGACTGCGTGTGGATTCTTTTCCACTTCATTGATGAACATACCGCCACCCATGTTGCTGTCCTCATAACCCACATATCCTGGAGGTGATCCTATCAGTTTTGCGATAGAATGTTTCTCCTGGTATTCCGACATGTCAAATCTGATCAGTTCAACACCTAGTGTTTTAGCCAGTTGTCTTGCAGTCTCAGTCTTACCACAACCTGTTGGTCCTAGGAATAGGAATGATCCAACTGGTTTAGTTAGACTTTTCAGTCCTGCTCTAGCAACCAGTATCTTGTCTGTGATGGTGTTGATTGCTTTGTCCTGTCCATAAACCTGCAGTTTCATTTTCTCTTCTAGGGTTTTTAAATTACTTGCTTGTTTCTGACTCAATTGCTCGATGCTTATACCTGTCATCACTGATATTTCGTGTATGATCTCATCATGATCTATCTTACCGTTTTTTACATTATTCAATCTCAATCTAGCACAGGCAACATCAATGACATCGATTGCCTTGTCCGGCAGTTTCTTGTCAGCGATGAATTTAGTTGAATAATCCACTGCGTCCTCGCAGGCCTCGTCTGTGATTGTACATTCGTGAAACTTCTCGTAGTATTGTTTCACACCTTTAAGTATCTTGACTGCTGTCTCTTTGCTAGGCTCTCCCACTTGTAGTCTCTGGAATCTTCTCATCAACGCTCTGTCCTTCTCGAAATACTTCCTGTATTCTTCCCATGTTGTTGATGCCAGCACTTTGATTGATCCTTTCAGCAGTGCGGGTTTCAACATGTTCGCCATGTCCATATTGTTGCCCTGTCCTGTTGCACCAGCACCCACTATCATGTGTGCTTCGTCTATGAACAGTATGCTCTTGCCCTTCTGGTCAAGTGCGTTCACTATCAGTTTCAATCTCTCCTCGAAGTCACCTCTGAATTTACTGCCTGCGATTAGGCTGTTCACGTCCAGGCTCCATACTATGTGATCCTTTAAGTATTCAGGAATGTCGTCTTTGTTCTTTGCGATCCTCCTAGCAAGTCCTTCCACCACTGCTGTCTTACCAACACCTGGATCACCCACTATTAACACATTGTTCTTGTTCCTTCTCGCAAGGATCTGTTTCAAATCTTCTGTCTCTTGTTCTCTTCCTATCACGGGATCTATCTTCTTGTCGAAGTACTTCTGGTTCAAGTTCTCACAGTAGCTCTTCAGTATCCTGTCTGCTTGGTTTGGTCTAAGTTTTTGTTCAGGTCCTGCTTCTCCCGGACCGCCCATGCCTGCCATGCCCTCGTCCAGTATGGTCTCTGTGGACACAAGGTCTATGAGGTCCTGTTTGTTGACTTGGTGCTTCTTTAGGAAGAATGCCGCATAGCTCTTCTTCTCTGAAAATATGCTAATAAGGATGTCTACTGAACTCACATCCTGCCTACCTTGGAACAAGGCCTGTGTGAATGCTCTGTTCATCAATCTTTCTAATGATGCTGTCTTACGTGGTGTCATTGGTTCACTGCCTTTGGCCACGATGTCATTGCATTTGGTATCTAGGTAGTCTTCCACGTCCTTGATCAACGCACCCACTTGCACCTTGAAGTCGTGCAACACTGTGCCAATATTTTGATCCTTGATCAGCGACAGCAACACGTGTTCTATAGTCACGTATTCGTGTCTTCTCTTCTCCGCTTCCTTTACTGCGTTCTCAAATATGTTCTCTAGTCCTTCGTTTGCTTCTAACATTTTCTATCCTTTGTTTGCCATTTGCCATCGTAATTTCGATACTCTTTTATTAAACGTAATACCATCAAGGTGATCGAGTTCATGCTGGAAGCACTTGGACTCCATCCCGTTGAGTTTTGCGAATTCTGTTTTTCCTTGTGTTGTTTCATATTGCACTTCAATTTTTTTTGGTCTTTCTACTTTAACAAATATGTCTTTAAAGGAAAGACACCCCTCCACGTCGATTACTTTTTCTTCACTGAAGTTTATCACCTGTGGATTCCAAATTATAGCATGTTTTTGAAATGTGTCAAATGTTTCATGCCCTATTGCAAAAAATCTTTTGGTAATGCCGATCTGATTAGCGGCCAATCCCATTCCACGTTCTTCTAGCATCAACTTTATCATGTCAGTCTCAAATTTCTCCTTGTCATCGTATCCTGCGATGCTGTCGTCCTGCGTCCACGGTGTGCTGGTTTGTAGCAGTGTCTCGTGTGGGTATTGGAATACTTGTATCATTTGATCACCTCTATGTCTGATTCTGTTTCTATCACAACTCTCGCACCACAGCTCAGTATGGGTTTGTCGTTGCCTCCGTATATCATACGACTTGGTCCTTTGATCTCTACCTCATGGCAGTATGTGTTCTTGCTACCCTGCTTGATTGTTATCACGGGAGCATTGGCACCGTGTTTCTTGTTTGCCCTAATAACATGCTGGTTAACGTGTATGTATGTTTTCTTTTTCTTCATTATAAATCCTTTATCTTCTTTAGATCAGCGGCACTCAATTGAGGTATTAACACATGTACCTTGACATAAAGATTACCACGTATGCCTATTGTCTTGTGTACAGGCATTCCCTGCCCCTTGACCTGTAGTATGGTGTTGGGTTGTGTGCCTGCCGGTACTTTAACTTTAATTATTTTGTCTTCAAGCGTCTTTAGGTTGAATTCATATCCACGCACCGCTTGGAAACAGTCTATGGTCTTGTCTGTGTATAAGTCGTTGCCCTTGCGTGTGTAACCGTCCGAATCTAAAACACTCATGATAACCATAAGATCACCACGTGGTAGGTTCTTTATGGAATCATCTCCCATTCCCGCATACTTGAATGTGACACCGTGTTGCACACCCGCTGGAATGTTCACAGTCGCGAACTCCTCCCTGCCACTAGGCAGTTTATAATTGATAGTCTTTTCACTCTTCTGCATGGCTTCCTTGATGCTGATTGCCATCCTCACCTGCACGTTCCTGTTTCCCCTGGTCTGTGCCCTGTTCTGTCTAAAGATCCTCTCTCCGCCTGGTCCACGTGTGAAGTTGAAACTGGTGTTGAAGTCCATGTCCCCGCCTTGGAAACCTGAGAAGAAGTCACCGAAGATGTCCTCGTTGAAGAAAGGATGCTGTCCGCCACCCGTGTTGGCATTGCCAAACTTACGCATGGTATCGTAGTCGTGTCTCTTCTGTGAATCCTTTAATGTGTTGTGTGCTTCGTTGATCTCTTTGAACTTTGATTCATCACCGCCCCTGTCTGGGTGGTGTTTCTTGGCCAGGTCCTTGAATGCTTTTGTGATTTCCGCACTGGTGCTTTGTTCATTCACACCTAGCACGTCATAATAATTCTTCATTACTAATATTTTATACTAGATTGTGCGTTTGTCAACGTTTGCTTGGTTAGGGAATTGAAGTTTATTTTTATTAAGAGCCATGGCCCAAATGGTAAAACTAATACGTTCGCCATTTGTTGGCGTTGTGGCCCTGTGCCTTTCTGGAGATCTAAATATCACGGCCTGTCCCTTTTGCAAGTGTGGAATGTCGTGATTCTCCATTTCAAAACTTGCGCCAGTGGCCGATTGTAGTTCACAGGTCAGGGTGAAGTGCCTTATGTGTGTTCTAAACGCCGGCCACACGTCTGTGTGCCAATCATAATGTTCACCTGGCAGGTAAAATGATATCTGTGGCGTCTGTATCCAGTCTATGACTGGTTCTATGGTGTTCATTAAATTTATCCACGCCTGCCATTCCCTACTATCTTCATACCATACTATTCTGTTTTTCCTTGCAGGATTTGAAGCGTCCTTTATTTGCCTGCTTCTTCCGTATTCTATTATATGGTCGCACTGCTCCGCCGTTAGGAATTGAAAAGGTTCGTACAATCTCATGTACTATTAATTATTTGCTTGATTTTTTACTTGATCCGGTGTATAGTCCAAACCAGGCCGCTCCTGCACCTACCACAATAGATATCAAACCTGATTGTTCCATTGTTGGCGAAGGAAGATTCATGTACCAAATTACACATTTATAAAGCAAGATGATGTAAGTTGTTATAAACACTCTTGGAAATATTCTCCAACTATCCACTGCTCTTGCAAGATGAATAAGTTTAGCATAAGGATTAGGACCTAAGTCTTTCACTGAAGTGTCTACTTCCAATTCAACTGATACTTTTTTCTTTGCTGTGCCTTTGTCTGCCGGTACAACCAGTTTGTCTTCTTTTAATTCAGCCATTATTTGACACCTTTGATTTTAGCGTCTCTTTTCCTGTGTCCATTCCAAGCAACGAAGCCACCGATCCTCAATGACCAGTATGCCAGGTAGTTCATAGAATAGAAACCGTTAACGATTATGTTGATGTCTCTGAATATCTCGTCAGCCCTCTTCTGATCTAACTCGCCCATTGTTTTCTTTTTATTTGCTTCCAACAATGTTTTGTACTTGTATGCGTAGTCGTGTACCAGTCCACCCATCAATAACACACCAACTGGAGAGAAGAATGTCCTTAGGAACTTGGGAATACTTGCACCATCAAACTGGAATCCTGCTGGGATCACATATTCTTTTCCGTCTATGTTGTACTTCCAGTCATCTGTAAGCACCCAGTTCCTTGTTGATAACAACCACATTATGATTCCTTTCCAGAATCCTTTGCCTTTGGTCTTGATCGGCACAGGTTGTAACTTCGGCATTCCTTTGAAGTTGAATTTTAAATTAGGTTTTTTTCTTTTGTCTAAAGCATTCAAGATAGCGGCGATGATAACAACTGCTATAAGCACAGTCCATTGCCAAAATTTTATTGCTAGTGTCATTATTAGTTCCATAAGTCTCCTCGTTTATATGCGTATTTATTCGATCGCACCTTTGACAACACCCTCGGCAACTAGTTTTTTCCTGTTCTTCATGTGTTGTTTTTGTGTGTCTGCTTTTGCACCACCAAAGTATGGTACTGCGTGTCCGGTCTTGCACATGATCTCAGTCACCTGCTTGCCGTCCACAAGGAAGTCGCCTAGTACCCTTCCGAACTTGCCCTTCATGTCCTCACCTTTCTTGCTGATGGTTGTCTGCAACACGGGGTTTGGTCCTAGCAGTGATTTGAGTTTTGCCTTTGCGGCCAATCCAAATTTCTTTTCAATCTTGTCCCTTGTCCTTGATTCTGGCGTGTCTATACCCATGATCCTCACACGTTCATTCATCTGCCATATGCCAAAGCCTAGGTCGATATCAACGTCTACTGTGTCTCCGTCTACCACTCTTCTCAATTTACATCTGTACGTCCACATTATTTTTTCTCCACTAGGTTGATTAGATCCTGTACTGTTTGGACTCTGTCTCCGTCGTCCTCTGATATTTTAACACCTGTTGCTTTCTCCACCTGTATCACTAGTTCTATTGTGTCAAATGGATCTGCTCCCAGGTCATCCACTAGGTGTGCTTCTGGAGTAACTTTGCTCTCTGCCACATCTAGGTGTTCTGCTATCACTTTAATTACTGTCTGCATTCTCTTCTCCCTCGTAATATTTCTTATACTCTTCCAGGAGACTATTTGTTTCCTGTAATTTCTGTCTTATCTGTGCGAAGTTCTTGGCCAACATCTCGTAGTCCTTGTCGGTCAACCCAAACAACACAGGATCTATTCCCTGCTCTTCCAACTTTTTGAAAACCTCTTGTGCGTTCTCACTGGTGATTATAATCCATCTGATGTCTTCCAGTGTCAATGGCATTGGATCCGGCAGGTTCAATTTCTGTCTTGGCTCTTCAACTTGAAACAGTTTGATCCTCTTCTCTCCACCTATGCCACAGCCTGTTAGTAATACGATCAATGCTATTGCTAAAATTTTATTCATAATCTACAAAATTAGGATTTGCCAGGCTTGGGCACATCGTGTTTATCTCTGATTTCCTTGTTGCTTTCAATTCCGCTTCTGTTCTCTCCGCACCGCTGGCCAGTTCCACACATCTCGTTGCTTCAGCCGAACCTTTGTTGATCACACGTTCAACGGATTGAGACCTCTCAATGGCCAATTTACCAACATCTCTTTTCTTCTTGTTGAAACGCTTGTCCAACTCGTCCAGGTCCTTCTTGAATGTCATCACTAGAGTGTTCAGTTTCTTGTTGCTCTCCATGATGGCCTCGAAGTCCACTTTTTGTTGTTCGATCAACTTTGTCTGTGCTTCTATGCCCTTTTCTAGTTCTATCTGGTTGGCCTTCAGTGTGGCGTTGTCCGCACGTAATTTCATCACATAGATGCCCGCACCCGCTATGCCGGTTATCAGCATTATGGCGATTGCCATTTTTATCGTTGAAAACATAATAGCAGTATTTATTGGATAAGACCAGGCTTGTAAACAGTTTTACCGTTTTCTTTCATCGCAGTCAAGATGCTCTTACGATTGCCCTCTGACTTGTAAGAAACGTGTACCCAACCTGAATCTGGTATGCCTGGTGTGTAGAATTCCAATATCAATTGGTCGAAGTCACAGTTCTCAGATATCCATTTGGCCACATCATAGTTGCCTGTGCCTGGACATTCGATATCAACCGCTTCGCCTTTGCAGTGTTGTGATTTACTTGAACCACCCACTGCTTCATTAAGTGCCGGTCCTCTGTATCCTGAATTGATAACGGTCACGCCAAAGTTCTCTCTGACCTTCTGTACGACATTGGCAAAAAGTTCTTTTGCGTTTGCTAGGTGTTCTTCGCCTGGAGTGTTGTCTAGACCTTTTCTTGTTGCTGTTTGGCTTTTTGTGAATTCTGCTAGTGTGAAGTTTGTGCTTAATCTCATACACTTATTTATCAATAAGTGCGTATATTAAATCTTACCAGCCGCTTTTGCTTACAAGAGCAGACTGATCGCCCTTTGTGAAGATGAATTGGTTCTCATTGGTTTTTGTGATGTCGTATGGTCCAAAGTATTTTGTAAGGTGTGTGCATTCCGCAATAGAATCCATGTCTATCTTGAATGCTTTTGCTTCTTTCATTATTTCATTTGTTGGACCAAACTTGTGTAGTTCAAATTTTAGATCGTGTCCAGCACCTGTTTTCTTTACTGTCATTATGTTTTCTGCTATTCTGCATTCCATCATGTCATACTTGTCAAAGAAATGTCTTGCTTCACTAACTTTCATTTCATTTACTCTTTGTTCATATGCATCAGGCGTTGTTGGTATCGCTTCTCTCATTGTGTCTGCGGAAACCACAGTTGGATTTTCTCCTTTGTGATAGGTGTATGTGAATTCGTCTATGTTTGTTAGTTTTTTTAAATCTTCTAAGAATGCAATGATCTGTCCGACCACTTCTGGTGTCCTCGCAAATTCTACGAACACTCTGTGTTTGCCATCTTCCAACGTTCCAGGCGTAGCGTCAGCATCGAGCACACTCTTGTAACCTACTTCTGCGAAACGTTCAAGATCTTTTGCTGGTGCAGACCCGTCAACTATGAATCCAAGAACTAAAATATTCTTGTCTTCGCCCATTTTAGATTTGTATTGATCAACCGAAAATTTGTTGCTGACAACACCTTCTAGATCCCCGGCCTTTAAACCTTCATTAACTAATTTCATCTGTGTTACCTAAATCTGTAGATGGTTCGCCCTGTGTTTCGATCTCGTCTTTCCCGTGCTTCATGTTTCCGATCAAGTTCTTTGGCATTTTTATTTCGACCACCCATATGTCGTGGGCGTCAATTTTTCCTTTGGTAGTGCCTGGTCTGTAATCTTCGGGAGATTTTATTTCTCTAGGTTTGAGTAATTCGTCTTTTTTGTATGATACTTTACATCCTTTGTCCAGCAATCTCTTGCCGCCTGCTGGATCTGGCATCTTGTCTGCTGGCCACATGAATGAACATGTGACAAAGTGTCTTGAATCTACCGGTCCTGAAAGTAATTCTCCGTCTTCCCAATTTTGGAAAACATACACATCTAACTCGTCTATAACCCTTTCAAAATCCTTTAAGGCGCCTAAAGTAGGTCCTACGGCGTATAACGATTGTACGTTTTTGATTATGTCTAAGACGTCATGCATAGTTCTTATTTATCCTAAATATCTGTGTTGTAAAATATGCATACTTAATTTGGAAATTTGATCTTAAGTATTTGTACATGAGTCGACAAAGACACATCAGATCAAAATCAACCACAACCTATGAGGAACCTTATGTTATCATCAAACGGCCTACAAATGCGACCTTTATTCCAACGCAAACTATGGAAACTAATGAGGAAGAAACGAGTGTACGACAAGCGTGTGAACTTGTATATGCAGAATCAGAATTGGCTCAAGATAAGGAAACAGAAGGACAGACGTAGAAGAAGGGTGTTGATGAGACTATGGCGAGCCAGCCAATTGGCCATGCTCAAGCGGATGTACAACCAGGCTATTTAATGAACTGATCTAGCATATTTCCATAAGTTTTATAAAAATGTTTATATACTGTATCGTATGAAATATGATCGACTAGATTTGGCTGACCAGGTACTTCGCACTTTAAGACTTCTTTATCGATAAGGTCTAGCACTACACCCGATTGTACTAACTTTCCTGGACCAATATTTTTCTTGGAAAGTTCTATAAGCTCGTCGTATGTGCCTTGCATGTTTAGACTGTACTTCACAATCAGATATCTTTTTTTGTTGTGCTTACTACCCATTGCCCAACCTTGCGAGTTTGATCATTACACTTGCTAGATTTATTTCAGGATCAGCAACAAATGAATGATCAACCAATCCTTGTTTGATTATCAACACAGCCTTGTCCTGTGCGTCCTCATCTTTGGATATTATTTCCAGGTTGTCATAAAGCCATCTGTATATCTCTTCGCACTCTTCTGGTCTCGCTTGGGCACAAACAAGTTTCCTTGCTTCTTGTATTTTGCCCTGCTTGAACAGATCCACCATCTGCAGTCTGTAGTCCTGTTGTCCTGAGTCACCACTTGCCGGTGGCATAAGTTTGCCATCTCTGCAATTCTGTTGTAACATGTTGATACATTTTCTTAGATCCGGATACGATGCTTTTACATAAGTGTCAAGCACTTCTATGTCCGGCGTAATACTTTCTGTAATAAGAATTTCACATGCTCTCGCTGTGAATTCCGTCTTGTCGATGGTCTCCATGTGGAATCCTTGACATCTAGAATGCAGTGCCGGTATGACTCTGTTGGGATAGTTGCAGGTCAGTATGAATCTTGCTGAAGTATGATACATCTCCATCACACCACGCAGGGCCGCTTGTCCGTTTGGACTCATGTAGTCTGCCTCATCAAGTAATACATATTTGTAATCACCAAATGGCATGATCTGTACGAAGTTGTTGATCTTCTCACGCACAGTGTCAACAGAGTTTTCCCTCGAAGCATTTATCTCCAAGATGTCATAACTGCTGACATCCAGTTCTCCGAACAACACCTTCGCCAGTGTGGTCTTGCCCACACCAGGTGCACCACTCAATAGCAAGTGTGGGATCGCTTTGTCGTCAATCCAAGATTGTATCTGTTGTCTTTGTGCTTCGTCTCTGACCACGTACTCTTTCAGAGTCTTAGGTCTGTATTTTTCTACCCATAAATCTTTCATATGTGTTATATTACAGAAGTTTCCTTCGCTTGTCTATATAATTGTTCGGTCGCCATGTTTTTACCTTTGGCCTCTACCTGTATGTCGAAATTTTCTGAGAAACTCAAGGCCCAGTCATTTACCTTTGTATTTGGTAATAGATCCGAATGTGCTCTAAGTTTCTGTTTCTTGCAACCACGTTCAAGCAGATCTTTAATGTTGTGCATTTCTGTGTTTGTCTTGTCTCCTAGGCCTGCCACTGCCAAGTGTTCGTCTCTGGAATATGAATAGTGCATACTAGGTCTCACACCACGCCAACTGTCAATGACTCTTTTTACACGATCATCATTGGCGTTGATGTATTCCTCATCTCGGATCCAGTGGTGGTGTATGTCCAGCACAAGTGCTAGATGTTTTTCTAGTTCGAGACTTTTTTCTAGTCCATGCCCCATCTCGTCGTTCTCGATAGTGATAAGGTTCCTTGCTTCTTGTGACAGTCTGGGTAGTGCTTTCTTGATTCCTTCTGGTCCTTGCCTGCCGGAGATGTGTACGTTGATCTTGCAACCGTCCTGGAATGACTTGCCAAAGCCCATCCAACGTGCCATGTCCGCATGGTATTCGAATTCTTCTATGCTACGTTCAACAATGTCTGGTGTGTCACTGGCCAATACACAGAACTGACCTGGATGGAAACTGATTTTTACGTCCAGAGTCCTTGCCATCTCACCTACAGGTGCGAATAAATTTTCTAGATGACTTTGTATGTGAGGTTGTTGCCACCACGACTTCCAATCTTTCTCTGTGTAACCTTGAAGCATCTCACTACCAAGCCTGACCATTCTACGTTCAGGTGGTAGGCTACCAACACGTTGTATCAATCTACGTGCGGCCAGTGTGTTGTGGGTCATTATATCCCACTGACGTTGTACGGCTTCATCTTTGTGTTCACGTAGCCAACGCATGGTTGTGCTTCTGCCGTTGAGTTCTCTGTCTTTGGCATTGACTTTCATGCCACCAAATTCGCTGGTGTCATTGAGCCATTTGCAACAGAAACCAAAACGTTGTACCATGTGTGTATTATAACAGATATTTAGAATGTGTCAAGTTAGGCGGCGTTTACCGCCTAACTGATTGTAATATATTACTTTTGTGATTCGTAGGCGTCCAATGTTTTTTGGAATTTACCTGCGTGTGATTTTTCTGCCTTGGCCAGTGTTTCAAACCAATCAGCGATCTCTTCAAATCCCTCTTCTCTGGCAGTTCTTGCCATGCCTGGGTACATGTCTGTGTACTCATGCACTTCACCTTTGACTGCAGATTTAAGATTGTCTGCTGTCTCTCCCATCTTCTCACCTGTTGCTGGATCTCCAACTTCTTCCAGGTATTCTAGATGTCCGTGTGCGTGTCCTGTCTCACCTTCAGCAGTGCTTCTGAACACAGATGCTACATCTGGTGCTCCTTCGATGTCGGCCTTTTGTGCGAAGTAAAGATATCTTCTGTTGGCTTGTGACTCGCCTGCGAAAGCATCTTTAAGGTTCTCGGCTGTTTTACTATCTTTTAGTTCCATAATGTGTTTCCTTGTATTTGCAAATGCAAACTATTTGCAATGGTTAGTTTTAAACGAAAAAAAGGAACCACAAGGATTCCTTCTTTAAAATAATTATAAACTACTTATTTGATTTTGTCAACTACTCTAACAAAGTTTCCATCATGGCCCAATGTCCTATGATGTCACTACAATGCAGTTTGAAACCATGTTCTCTGTCTATGTCTCTCAATATCTTGTTGGCTTTGGCCATACTCAATCCTACGTTGGCAGGAAGTCTTAGTGCGTTGATTGTTTTTCTTTTTAATCCTTTGGCGGCCTGAACCCTGTGCCATCCATCTGTGAGCAGGTAATATCCTGAATCTTTTATTGGGGTCACTAGAATTGGATCCCATGCACCGTCCTTTTTAAGTTTGTTGATCCATGTCCTCTTCTCTTTGTTCAGCGGACGTTCTACACCTAGGCCCATTTCTGCCATGGTGACTAACTTGCTCAATTCAACTTTTACTTTTTTAATCTTAATCGCTTTCATACTGTATGTAATCTATGTCCTGTATTATCTGCCATTCCGGTCCACGTGGCCACGGTTTCTCACGTGCAGGATAACTGTTCTCATCTGATATCTCCCTGAATTTGTTTGCACAAGGTGGACCACAGAAAGGTTTGATCAGTCTCTTGTCGTATTTGGAATCGTGTATGCTGTCGTACCAGTAAATTGCGTTTGTGAAAGTTTTCTTGCAGACGTAACAGGTGTGTATCTTAGTCATTGCCAGGTAGTTTTGTCATCTGTTGCATACCACCAGTGTTGACGTATCCTGCCTGTTTGGAATTGAACTCTGGTTCGTCATCTGAAACAAGTAATATGTCATTCTCATCGATCATTCTCACTTCTAGTTCTACTCCGTCTTTCTTGACCTTGAAGCCTCTGCTCCACCTACCATGCGATACCATTACCCACTCTCCGACTTTGACATCTTCCTGTTGATCTCCTATGGCGTAAACCTTGCCCCATCTAGGATGGATTCCACCCTCCGATCCGTCGTCGTCCATCATTATTATTCCACCTGCGGATTTCCTTTCTCCGAAGTGCATGTCTGATACCAGTACTCTTTTCTTGAGGGGTTTTATGTCGTTCTCGACGGTGTATTCCTTACCACCATGTGAACCAAAACCTTTTGCTTGTAAATCTTCTAATTGTCCCATTATAGGAATATTGTAACAGATTTATTCTAGTCCGTCAAGAGCCGCGTCTATGCCTTTTTTGGCCGTGCTCTGTGTTTTCTTAGGCTGTGGTGCAACTGCTTTCTTAGGTGCAGGTTTTGATGCCACCGGTGCCATCTTCTGCACTGGTTTAACTGCTTCTGCCTTTGGTGCCGGCATCGCTTTGCCTTTGCTTGGGGTATCGCTGACCATTCCCTTTGGTTGTTCGTAGTACTTCTTGATGATCTGTTCCTTTGGTGTCACAACTTGTCCACCTGCTCCCAACACATCTCCCTTGGCGTTGACATTCATGTTACCAACTGCCTGCACTGACTCGTTGGCCGCTCTAAGTTTTTCTATGTCGATCATACGTCCTTGCATTGATTTATACATTCTTTTTCTGGGTGCTCTTGCTACCATAATAATATGCTCCTATTACTATTACTTATCATCTCAGAAATTCAGTGATGTCCAAATTGTACAGCATGGGATTGATCTTGTGTACACCTATCAGAAACAAACAGAAACTTGCCACACTCGAACCTCTGCCCACTCCCCAGACCATGTTGTTTGCCCTCAATGTGTCTACGAAATAGATCAAGAACTGTAATACTCTTATGAATTGTTTCTTCTCGAACAGATCATACTCCATCTGTACCCTCATCTTTTCTTCATCGTTCTGACACTTTTCTAACAACCATTGTTGCACATTTATTTGGTAATACTTGTCAGGCATGTGCCAGTTGTCACAGTTCTCCTTGTCGAATATCTCCGGCTTGGGTCTCTCGGGCACTGTGTTGATCACAGGTAGATCTATGCCCAACTCCTTTAGGCTGTCTGAATATTTGTCTATGCTGTCGAAGTATAGTTTTGATATGTCAAAGCCTGGATCCGTATACAGTAACTCGATTACATCCTCCTCAGAGAATATAACGTCACCGTGATCATTTATCTTTGTCTTTGCCGCCATCTAGTACCTTTGGTTGGAACTCAAATATTTTAGCATGGTACTCGTGCTTCTTGTCAACAGGAATCTCATGATTGTTCCAACTGAAGTGTCCTGTGTATATGCCTTTGTCAAGTTCTTGATCATATGTTGCCGTGTCCGCCCTCAACCACCATGGATCAAATTTGCTGAACTTCGCTGAGAACCAATCGGGCCTATCTAACAGTATAAGCTCTTTGCTGTCTTTGTCAACCTTGTAGGTAATACCATCACCCTGCCATGATGACAATTCGATGTTGTTTATAACAATCTTGCTATCCAGTATGCTGTTGGCCTTGCAGAAACACACCGCGGCCATGATCTGGTCATAGGGAGGTTTTGGTAATTCTATGAATCTGTTTGTTGTACTTTTCTTTAATGTATGGTAAAGGGGTTCATCCCTCCAGGTCGTTATTGTGTTAGCAAAAACCTGTTCAAATAGATTTTTTAAACGTTCAAAATATTCTGTCTGTTCTTTAAGACTAGCAGTGTGAGGAGTCAGCGATACGTTCAGGCTGTACTCATTGGCAAACAGTTCACCGTCGACTATGATTATGCTTTTGAATTTTGTCTTCCAGGAAAATGTGTTTGACATCAAAACTATTTACTAGTCGATGTTGACCAAGTCACCTAGGTCTGGTTCGTTCCTTAACTTCTTGTTATTCTTGTGCCATTCTTCTATACGTCTCTGTCTGATGGCCTCTTGGTAAGTCTTTAATGCGTGTTGCAGATTGAAAAGCAGTTCAGGATTGCGTCCACGTCTCGCTATAGCAACCTTCCTGTTCAGTTCTTTAATACGTTTCGAGATATCCTCTTCGGACATGTTGCCTATCTCTTCTTGTAATGGATGGAAGTACATTATACTCCTTGGTTATTATGCGTATTGTTTGCCCAGTTGATGCATCAATACTGTTGTGCCGCCATCTGGTGACATAAATTCAAACAAAGCCCTGCCTAGACCTATTGTGATCTGGTCTGACGTTCCATCACTGCCTGTCACATTGTCCGCTTTTATGACAGCACTTGGAAACGTAAGTATACCTGTTGAAGACGGTGCCACTGTGATATCTAAGATGATTCTACCCAACGCTCCTGTTGGAAAATTAGTGAATGTGAAAGTGGTGTCCGCTGTGATGGTCAATGTTTGGTAATGACCATTTCCGTGGTTGAGTGTAACAGATCCACCAGAGACTGATCCGTGTGCGTAGATGGTTTCTGAATTATTTTTAAATTTTGCCCTTGTTACTTCGTTGTTGGAAAAGTCACTTGATGCATTGAGACTGGCTTTGTTGGTCTGTAAATCAGTAATCTCGGTAGCGGTTGTGGTGAAATTTGTTTTGATCTCGCTGAAATTATCTCTGAAACCCTGAGAACTATTATCTTGCCCTGCTTTAGGGTATGTTCCGTCTATGTTTCCTGGTACTATGTTACTTGCCATTATTGTATTCCTTTGTCTCTAAATTTAAGATATTTATCGTTGCTTCTTTCCACCTTTATAATTGTACCGTCTTGTGGCACTTCTTTGGTAAAGGTGATTGTGGTCTGTTTTGTAGTGGTGTTATGTGTGAGTGTAGCACCAAATTCATGATCTGTTGATCTTAAAGTACCGTCTGCAGTTAGGTCCGTTGGTTTTAAATTGTTATCTGCGGTCACTCCAGACCCTACAGATACCACATCTGTTCCTTCTTTTAAAAGAATATCTTGCTCATGTATTAACTCCGCAACAACAAAGGATGTTGTAGAGCCATCGCCTGTGAATGTGTTTGTTGCCACCTTGCTCTTATTGACAACATACCTGTCTATGGTAAATGCAATATTCCTAAAATTAAGTGCTTTGTCTTCTATTCTTTTTTTGACCAAGGACGACGTGCCTGGTTTGCAGTAGCAGATAGGTACCGCGGTTACATATCCTAGCGGTGCGAGGTCTCCAGCCTGTGTTGTCTTCATCCATAATGGCAGATAATCCCATTCCTTGTGTCCCAGGCTCTTCATCCTGGATCGCATGTTGGCCACTGCGTTTGGATAAATCTTTTCAATGAATCCTAGATCTGCACTGAGTTGGTTGGCGTATCTGACTTTTGAACCACTAGTGCTGAATGCAAGACCACCGTCCGTAGTGATTTCATAATCCACATAATCTGCCGTGGCATTCATGCTGGACGCCCTCGGTCCAAGCATTGGTTTTACCACTGGATCTCGCAGTGTTATAGAACTTGATATTGCTTCGCCATCTTTGTTTACCAATCTGTCTTTGACCTCTATGTATACAACCTCATATTTTGTAGTTGTACCTTCTTTGGCTATCGCTGTTTTTATATCGCCAAAGTAGAGAGTCTTGGGTGCGTGGTTTTGTTCCATTTGTTGTTGGAACGCAGTCAAAGTCTGAGCTTCAAGTCCTGACATCATCAACATGTCTGGTTTTAACTTCATTCCGAAATTACTGTCCTCTGGCCTGAATATGTACTCTGGAGAATTTATTGATATATCTTGCCCTATGTTATAGAATATGTTCTGATCTATGAATGATGTGGCGTGTCCAGACATGTTTCCGTATTCCACTTGGGTGTATGGAATGTCGATGTTTAAAGTGAACTCCTTGGATGTGGCCGCCGACTGGTATTGATCACTAACTGTGACTGTGAATGTGAATGCTCTAGTTGAGTCTGTGAAATCACCGGGATTTATGGTTCCCAGGAAATTCCCTTGTTCGGAAAGTGTGATCCCAGTGGGCAATGAGCCGGATGTCACAGAATAAGTCAAAACCCTATTTGTGTCTTCTGCAACTGCTTCCACCGAAAGTAGGCTTGGAATATCTGCTGTCAAGGTTCCTATCACGGTTGGTGTGGTGAATGCTATCCCTATGTCCAACTTGCCTATCACTTTCATGGTGAACTCTTGGTCTGTGAATGTGTTCAAACCCGTTGCGACCACCCTGTTGGCCCGTACTGTGAATGTGTAAGTAATTTCTACTGCTGATTGTCTTGCCAACTGTCCGTAAAGTTCTCCTGAGTTGATGTCTATGGACACTCCTGCTGGCAACGATCCTGACTGTATTGAGTACTCTAGATTATTCTGCAACGGATCGAAATCCTCAACATCGATTTTCACAACTAATGCGTTGTCGTGTCTGAATGTTCCAAGGTCAGACCCTGTCTTGAACACCGGTGGCCTTCCTGTGTGAAGGTCCATGGTAATATGATTTGATCCAACTAAGGTTTGGTCGATTGTAACATTTGAGTTGGACACCACCCAATAGTCTGCTGAGTAAACAAAAATATTGAAATTACGATCCACACTGGATACACCATCGGTCACCCTCACTATAAAGTCATAGTTTACTGACCTAGATTTTGAAATTACTGTCCGGTCATAAATGTTCCTTGGCGACGTTGGAACTCCGCCGTCATCGGGATTAAGTGCGGAGTAATCTGGGAAAGGATCAAAGTCATAACCTCCCTGTGGCCCATATGCTTCATCAATGGTCAGTCCCACTACTCCTGAAATTTTTCCGCCAGTGGTCATTGTAACACCGGGAGGCAGTGATCCCTGAACAACTTCATAGACAAGATTTTGTCCTGCCGCAGTGTCTGTGTCTGTGGCAACAATATCATATTCTATGTATGAGCCATCAAGCACCGTCACGTTTCCTGTTACATCCGCTGTGGTTAAAGTGCTGTCACAAGTTGACGAACTGTCCGTGGTGTAAACGGTAGAAAGTGGTTTGTTTAGTTGTCCCGCCACTGTTGTGAAAGTTGGTGCGTCTGCTCCTTTCACGTCTAGGGTGAATGTCCTGTCAGTGATAGCGGATCCGGCCGTGGCTCGCACGACGAAGGTGTAAAGAGTTCTTTTGGCAACCTCAGCCGGAGTACCTGTTAGAAGTCCATCGGATGTAAGAGACATGCCAGACGGTAAACTTCCTGCTATCAGAGAGTAAGTTATGGCCGTTGAATCACCAAGATCTACAGGATCATTCGCTTCTAGTTGTAGCGAAAATGATGCTTGTTCATCTATAGTTGCAATTTTACCTGCTGTGGTTGTCCACACTGGTGTTGCCATTACTTTACTCCTTACACGGGTATTTATTGGCAATTAACTATGATTATTCTGTGTACGAATCCAATGTTCGAGATGTTGTCGTAAAGACTCACGCTCAGTCTTGTCTTGCTCACGCCGTATGGCCTCCTCCAAGCGTTTTATCTCAGATTGTGGAGACCTATACTGTTTTTGTCTACTATAATGTCTCTTCATTCTTGTGCTGTGAAAGACTAGTTTTATTTTAAAGTTAACTATTAAACTGTAGCACTAAATGGTGTCGCTGGGTTGGCACCTGCCGCCACCCTCATCACACCCCTTACGTGATATTGGTCAGCCGCTATGTCAACTATCTCGAGATAATCACCAATTAGACCGCCCGTTGTACCACCGTTTAGTGTGATTGTGTCCGAAGCCGCCACTGTTGGGAAAGCCGAAACCGCTGTACCATCTTCGTCTAGGTACATCATTATACCATCTATTGTGTTGTCTGAATCCGGTACCTTGATAACATAGTTTGATGTGTTTGCAACAGTAACTATAAATTTGTATGTTGCACCGCTACCTGTTGCATCTGGCAGTGTTAGTGTCACCAATGCATTACCACCAACTTCGCCAAGTAATAATGTTCTACCTGCGTGTTCTGTGATCGTTACTGCGTCTGTCGCCGTAAAAGTGTGTATTGCTGGAAGGAATGACCCTGTCAGTGTAAGTTGCGAAGCAACTGTTACTGCACCAGTACCCTGTGTTGAAATTGCAAGGTCACCATCTGATGTATCGTTCTGTAATTTGTTTGCCCTCAAAGTTGTTGCTTCACACAATGTGAAGTTGGCCTCGCCGGCTGTTAAGTTTGTGTTGGTACCTGACACTGTTACGTTTTGTCCATCTGCTGGTGTTAATGTTATGCCACCTGACGTAGCAGATAAAACGTTTCCGTCTAATCTCAAGTTGTCAACGTTCAATTGTCCTGTGGTTGTCTGCGTACCAGTCGCTGTGATCGGACCTGTCAACTTTATTGCTCCTGTTCCAGCCGGATCTATTGTGATGTCACCATTTGAAGAAGATATAATGTTGTCAGCGTTTATCGAGCCTGCCACAGTTAAATCTCCTGCAACTGTGCTGTTGCCAGTTACAGTTGTATTTCCTGTTGTCGCCACGTCTGCTGTGTTTGTAGTTCCCGACACAGTAACAGTGCCGTCAACAACCAAACCTTCATTAATGTTTATAGTAGATGAATCAGCCGCAGTCAACGTGGTACCGAAAAATGATATTCCTTCAACGTCGACCGTACCAGATCCGTTGGCAAAGATCTCTAGTTTGGCATTTGATGCGTTTGATTTGATTGTGTTATCTTCGATAGTCACAAAATCTATGGCCGCAGTTCCTGTGATAGTGTGTGTGCCTGTTGTGGCAATTGACGCTGTCGTAAGCGTTCCACTAACACTCATGGTTCCATTTACATCAATATCAGTCGCAGTCAAGTCGATCTCATCCGTTGCGCCTATTGATAATACTGTTGCACTTGAACCTTGTATGAACTGAGATGCATCATTGAAACAAAGTTTGTTTGTTGAATTTAAAGTTAATCCTGTACCATCAGTGTGAGTTAAAGTTGTATCGGTGTCTGCACCAAAAGTTATCACGGCACTGTCTGATGTTAAATTGATGTCATCTGACACAGTGATGTCACCACTGAAAACCGGAGTTGCAGTGAAAGTTGCAACACCTGTTACCGCCAATGTAGAAGCCATAGTTGTTGCTCCGTCAATGTTAACTGCGCCATTGGCTTGTAGGCCTTCTGCAATCGTTATTGATGATGAATCATCTGAGCTCAATGTTGTTCCTGCTATTCTAACTGCAGAAGCAACTACTCCACCTGTACCGTTTGGTAACAAGATGATGTCTTCGTTTGATCTTGCTGATGTTATCCTTCTTCCGTTGACATCTAGGTCTCCACCAAGTTGTGGAGTTGAATCTTCTATAAGATCATTGGCCTCTGCTGTAGAGCCATATAACTCGTCGAAGTTGTCGTTAATTTTGTCGAATGCTGTTCGTAACGGATCACCTGTGCCGTCATTTGCACTAGATCCTATGTTTATACTTTGTTTTGCCATGTGTTTTTATCCCCTTGTACGTGATTATTTAGCATCACTTTTAAAAACCTAATGTAATTTAGACGTCGAAAGTTATCCTTTGGAACTTGAATACCGTGCTGTTATCCGAAATGTTTGTAACCAACACCCTCACATCTGATCCACTGATGTCTGCTGAGAATGTTGTCAATGGGCCTGTGTAATCAGTGGTAGAACCAAAGGTCGAGATGTATGCGTTGGTACCATCGTGCGTTACGTTGGCCTCTACAACTTCGAATCTACTGTTTGTTGCGTCTGTTATTGATATGAAGTATTTGGCACCTCTGTACGTGGCCTTTGCAAACGAGTTCATGATCGATGTGGCTGAACTTGCCACGGTCGTTGTTGCGTCTACAAGATCGGAATTATTGAGTGTTGCACCTGCTGTGGCAAACGACAGAGTACCTAGTCCGTCTGTTTTAATAAACTGATTTGATGTTCCGTCTGATGTTGGAAAAGTGAAACCACTTACGGTTACTCCACCTGTGCCGTTTCCTGACAGTTCTAGGTTGGCATTGGATGAGTTTGTCTTGACTGTGTTGTCGTCTATTGTTATTCCTTCTAATGTAAGTGCAGAAGTTACTGTAAGTGTCGTAAAAGTACCAGCCGCTGGTGTGGTTTGACCGATCGAAGTCCCATCAATGGTTCCTGCATCAATGTTCGCTTTGGCTATCTGGACCTGGCCTGTGCCGGCGGGTGTGATCTTAAGATCCGAGTTAGAAGCAGTTGTTGTTATTTCATTGTCTTGGATGTTGATGTTGTCATCAATGGTCAAACTTGAAATAATTACGCTTCCTGTTCCGCCTGGTTCCAAACGTATGTCTGCATTGGAACTTGAAGATATGATGTTATCATTGAATGTTAAATTGTCAACTGTGACTCCTCCCCCACCGAATGACACCGCACCCGTAACAGTCAAAGCACCAAGTGTGGATAGTCCATCAACGTTTAGTGTTCCTGTCGTTGTTAAATTTTCATTGCCAAAACTTATGGCACCCGAAGAATCTGTAATAGATCCGCCGGCCATGGTCAAGGTTCCAGTGGTCAGGGTTCCAGTGGTTGATAGATTCTCATCACCAAAACTTATAGATCCACCCGAATCAGTGATAGATCCGTTTGCCACCGTGATTGTTCCAAAAACTGAACCAGTTGCGGCCGTTATTGTTCCTGTTGTTGTAATATTTTCATTGCCAAAACTTATGGCACCTGATGAATCAGTTATTGATCCATTTGCTAGTGTAAGGTTTCCAAACGTCGAACCTGTGGCCGCAGTCATGGTACCTGTGGTAGTCAAGTTTTCGTTTCCGAAACTTATTGCCCCACTTGAGTCTGTGATCGAACCATTGGCAAGAGTCAAGTTTCCTATTGTCGATCCCGAGCCTGCGTTGATGCCTCCTTGGAATGTAGCAGTTCCTGAGACAGTCATCGTCCCATCAACAATCAATCCATCGTTGATGTTGATGGTTGTAGAATCTGTTGAACTCAATGTTGTGCCCTCGATCTGGATCGCACCAAACACCACGTTACCCGTACCTGCTGGCACTAGATTGATGTCTTCATTGGATCTCGTACCAAGGATGTTGTTGCCCTGGATTGTTATTGCAGGGAACACAACAGAACCTGCACCCGCTGGTTCAAAAACAAGGTCATCGTTGGTTCTCACGGCTCTGATCTCGTTGCCTGTAACTGATATTGTGGTGCCGTCTACGCCAGGTGATGCATAGACCTCAGCGAAGTTGGTGTTCACCTTGATCATGGCATCTCGTAACGTGTCTCCCGTGCCGTCGTTAGCGTTTGTTCCTACATTTAAAACTAATTGTGCCATATGCTATAAGTTTATCAATCTCCTAACAGCGGTTACTGTATGTGTGTTACTTGTACTTATCTGACCTCTGAGCCTCACATCGTCGCCAACTATGTCAGCAGTTATGGTTGCCAGGTCAGACCCGGAACTACTTGTCCTTCCAAACGTGGAAATGTATGGAGTGGTGCCGTCGTGTGTGACCCTAACGTCAAGGGTCTCGAAATTGCCCAACGAGCCTGCATTTGAATCAGATATGGAAATGTGATAGAAAGCACCCCTGTGTGTGGTCTTGTCGAAACTATCCAGCGTGGCAATGTTTGATGGATTTCCCGCCGCCCTGTCTAGGTGGACCTGCCATGCGTTGATTGTGCCTTGTGCCCTTGTGTCTGCGAGCTCCGCCCTCACCTTGGCGTTGCTTCCTTCAACGGCCGTGGTCCAGTTGACCAGATCTGTACTTGCTGAAGCAGTGTTGATACCGTGAAGCAAATTGTATGTGTCCGTGCCATCTGTGACAACCATGAATTCGTCTATGGACGACTTGTCGTCCGTCTGGTGGGTCACTGCCACGTACATGGCACCCTGTGTACTGGCGTGTGCAAATGAATCTATCTCGGTGTATTGTGTCCCTGCGGGTGTCGGTATGTGTATCCTATAGGCACTGACGTTTGTGCTGGCGCCAGATGTGGAAGCCGCTTGTACAGTGGTTGTTGTTGAACTGTGCGAGGCTGACAGAGTCAACATCGGTGTCTCTTCTGTGCTGACCTGTGGTCCTTCTGATATACTTGCTTCTGTGCCGTCACTGATCACCGTGGCCTCCATTATGCAACTGTCGTTGGAATTGGTGCCCACTATGATGTAGTGTGACGCACCGTAAGAGTCGGTGCTGAATGTGTCAATGGTTGTTGCAGAACTTGAAACAGTTGTGCCAGTGATAACATTCACATTGGTGCCGGTTGTTGCACTTGGATTATCAGCCAATAAAATCCTGTACATGTGTATTCTCAAGTTGGTCTGTAGTCCTGCCGCACTTACCACAACATTGGAACCGTCTATGGCCGCGGTGAAACTACACAGAACATCTGTTGAAGCGGCACCTGTGTTGCCTGAACTGTGTTCGTTATAACTTGTGATGAACGCATTGGTCCCATTGTGTACCACAAGTAGTTCTGTGTTCATAACTTCACCACCTGATGCATTCTTAACAGACACAAAGTATTTTGCACCCCTGAAACTGGCATGGGCGAATGAGTCAATGCTCTCTGAAGCACTGTCAACGTCCGTGTTAATCTCTACTGTGGCCAAACTGGACTCCTCACCAACATATCCTGTTGAGTCATCGTCGCCGAGTCCTATCCTGTATGTGTTTACAAAGTTTGAGACTGTCGTGGAACCGTCGTTGATGCCAGTTAGATTCAACCTTATGTTGCCATCGTCGACACTGGCGTTTGCTGTGACCACGTCGAACTCCTCAGACCTCACTACGCTACTGTCTGTTACAAATGCCTCGATACTGCTATCGTCACTTGTTCCATGTAGCAATGAATACTTGTGGAATGCCAGCCTACCATCAGTCATGTCTTTGACCAATGTGAAGTACCAAGCACTGTCATACTTGGATGACGTAAATTCATCAAAGGTCTCTTGTGTTTCAAAGCCTTGTCTTGAAGTTATTGTCGTGGTAACATGGTCAACCTCTGTGGTTGTGATCTGTCCGATCGGTGTTGCACCAACTATGGCTATAGGTGTTCCCGACCTTGTTGATTCTGTGTCTGACAACAGCACCCTGTACATCGATATCCTACACGTACCTGCTGTACCATTGGCACCTCGCAGTCTAACGTTGCCTCCATTTATGTCCGCAGTGAATGTGGCCAGTGGTGTGGTCTCTGCGTTGGATATTACCAGGTTGTATTCTGTAATGAATGCATCTGTGCCATTGTGTACGACCAACACCTCTGATGATGACACCTCATTGGAGGTCGTGTTGTTGACCGAAATAAAATATTTTGCTCCCCGGTATGATGAAGCGGACCATGTGTCTAGGTTCGCCGCCGCCGAATCTAGATCCGCAACAAGTAAAGTCTGTTGTTGTGTGAAAGTTGAACTTCCCGCCTGTGTGCCTGAAGAGTCATTGTCGCCGAGGCCTATCCTGAAGAAGTGCAGTGTGTTGATTGCTGAATCTGAGGAACCATCCGCTAATTTCCCTCCAGCCCCCAGTAGTCTCACCCTGTCCGTTGCCGTCCTTATGTCTGTGGAAAGTTGCACCTCCTCAGCGGCCGACGTCTTTATTATCTGTGACGAACCAGAGAATGAGTCAAAAGTTGATCCGTCGTCAGTGCCACGTGCAAGAATGTGTTTCTGCATCTGATATTCTATCGAACTGTCTGCCTCCTGCACCCTGCTAAGGGCCACGTACCACGCACTGTCGTACTTGGCGCTCGGCCAGTCATTTATCATGCTGGTTCCTGTCGTAATTGATTCATTCTCACCGGTTGACAAGTTGGCGTCTAGCACCACCTCGGACGTGAAACCGATAGTGGTCTGTGCGTCCTGTATCGTGGACTCACTGAAAGATATGGAAACACCAACGAATGATAGGTTGCCACTTCCATCAGTCTGGATGAACTCACCTGTTTGCCCGTCAGCGTTGGGCAATGAGAAACCATTGACCAAGACATTCCCTGATCCACTGGCCTCAAATTCTAGATTGTCATTGGATCTGTTGGTTGACATTGTGTTGCCTGAGAATGTTATCTTACCTGGAATATTCAACGTCGTGTAGTTCAATGGATCGAAAAGTCCAGGGGCGGGTGTGGTTGCACCGATCACTGTGTTATCTATCGTGCCTGAGTCCAGATCAATCGAGCCGATGTGCACCGAGCCAGTGCCACTGCCTGACAAAACAAAGTCAGCATTGGAATTGGTAACCTTTAGCACATTGTCTGTAAAATTTATCGAGGAATCGATGGTCAAGTTCTTGACGTTGACCACACCTGTTCCTGTAGGTGAAAGCCTTAGATCGGCGTTAGAACTCGTAGAAATTATGTTGTCATTGAAAGTCAAGTTGTCTACCGTGACCGAGTCGGCGAAGGATGTGGTGCCAGACACCGTGGCCAATGATCCCATTGTGGTGGTGCCAGCATTCAAAGTCCCCGTGGTGCTAAGGTTCTCGTTCCCGAAGTTAAGAGCACCAGTTGAATCTGTTATTGAACCGCTTCCTGCAGTCAAGGTGTTGTTGATGGCCATTGATGTTGCAGTGGTCGTTAAATTTTCATTGCCAAAACTTATGGCACCTGATGAATCTGTTATTGATCCATCATCGAGCAAGATGTTACCTGCGGCAAGACACGGACCCGACTGAAAAGTACCTGTGGTAGTCAAGTTCTCGTTGCCAAAACTTATTGTACCCGATGAGTCAGTTATAGATCCATCGCCTAGATTGAGATTGCCAAACTGTGACCCTGATCCTGCCGTCAGTGTTCCTGATGTTGTTAAATTCTCGTTACCGAAAGCGATTGCACCAGACGAGTCCGTGATCGATCCATTGGCAAGTGTAAGATCGCCGAATGTCATTGGCGAAGTGAAGGTCTGTGCACCACTGAAAGTGAATCCTGATGACGTTGTGTAGTCACCGTCTACTATCACATTCTCATTGATGTTGACCGACGAAGAGTCAGTGGCCGAGATGGTGGTGCCGCTGAACCCTAGTCCGGCCAGTGTCACTCGACCCGAACCATTTGCAGTTATCCTGATGTGATCGTTGCTGTTGATTGCTTCTATGTTGTTGTCGTTGAACCTGATGCCGGGGAACACGATGGATCCCGTGCCGGCCGGGTGTGCGAATATGTCGGCGTTTGAAAGCCTCGACATGATCTTGTTGCCGAAGAACTTGATGTCAGATTTTACTATGACCGTATCGAAGAAATCACCAAAATTGTTGTTGATCTTGTTACCGGCTTCGTAGAGCGAATCACCTTCACCACTATCCGGATTTATACCTACATCTATTACTTCTTGTGTCATATTAAGTAATATTTAGCGGTTTTTATGATTTGATAAAACTGCCTACGGCGAGACGTTCTTGAACGGGTGGTCACTGGGTAAATTTCCCGTCAGACCCCACTTATGAGCCAGGTATCCCTCAGCC
>CAJQJC010000071.1 GCA_905478565.1 uncultured Candidatus Pelagibacter sp.
TTTCATCTTCGGATTCAACAGCAGTAAGAATCGACGATGCACTAAACGTTGACGGTGCATTAGACGTTGGTGCAGGGTTCACTATAAGCAATACCACATCAATCACTTCTATACTCGATGAAGATGCCATGGGTTCAGATAGTGCAAACGCACTGGCTACTCAACAGTCAATCAAAGCATATGTAGACACACAAGATGCCAACATAGCATCTGACACTTTAACATTTACAAACAAAACATTCGACGTTGAAGGAACAGGAAATAGTATTTCAAATATCGATGTGGCAGATTTAAAATCAGGAGTATTAGACACAGACTTAACAAGTGTTTCTGGCTCTGATGACACCCTGGCATCGGCCAAAGCAATCAAAACATACGTGGATTCGCAGGTCACCGCACAGGATCTAGATTTCGCCACTGATGATTCAACAGCACTAAGCATAGACCTCGACAGTGAAACTCTACAAGTTTCCGGGGGAGCAAACATCTCAACAAGTGGCTCCGGTAACACGATCACTGTGGCACTAGACACAGCACTGACAAATCTAACATCTGTGCAGGTAGATGGCGTAACAATAACAGACAACACGGTATCAACCAACGAATCAAATTCACCTTTAGAACTTAAAGCAAACGGCACAGGAGCAGTAAAAGTTGTATCTGGTGGCGTCACATTTACATTACCTACTACAGATGGAAGTGATGGAGATGTGCTCAAGACTGATGGTTCAGGAACATTAAGTTTTGCTTCAAGCACAGCAACCGCATCAGATGATACAAGGGCAGTGGTTAAAAATAACAAATCAGTGGGTAGTTCTGCAAGAACTATCGATTACTTCCAGGCCACAAGTGCTGACGCGGCTTTTTACTTTGTTGCGTTAAGTGATTTGACCAATGACCATTCTAGTGCGTCAATATTCACTGTCGCACACAACAACACGGATGCATTCATAGGTGCACCTAGGGGAGGTGCATCAGGGTCTGACAATTCACTACCAAGCACAACGGCTGATATATCAAGTGCCCAGGTGAGGGTGAAAGTAACGGCACCAAGTGCAGATTCTAAGTTAAGTTATTATAAAATTCCATTATCAACAGCGAACACATCTAACGCTACATCAGGTGTCACTGTCACAACTGCAAATACCGACGTTGACTCCGCTTCGGAAAGCATAGACACGTTTGCCCATGCATCATTCAGAGCGGCAAAATACTTGATATTAGTAGACAACGACAGTAAAACCGAAACAGGTGTCGTAGAAGCGTTGGTTGTACACAATGGAACCAATGCATTTATAACACAGTATGGTAACGTCAACTCCGGCAATCATGATGCGATTGTTTTGTCAGCGGCCATAAGCGGAAGCAACGTTGTGGTTTCAGCGGCAGGTAACGAACCAAACTTGTCACTAAAGATACATAAAACTTTATTAGCAGACTCCATGACAGCAGTGGAAAATGCCAATCAAAAAATCATAGGAGCAACAACTGTCAGTTCGAGTGCCACAGCGTTAGACGACTTCGATCTGGATGATGCCACAGCCGCAGTTTACTACGTGGTCGGAGGAAATTCCACAGAAGGTGCTTTTAGTGTGCAAGAAGTTTACTGTGCAGGTGCACCAGGAGAGGCCTCGGTATCACAGGGTCCATTTGTTTCAACAAAAGGAACTTCACAATTATCTTTTACAGCGGCATTCAAGTCAGATGCTGACAATAGTCTACAATTGAGCGTGGCATCAACATCGGGTGGATCTACAACGGTTAATGCGTACAGAATCAACTGTCTAGCAGAATAATATTACCAAAACAGCATAAATACAGTTTAAATTAACAATCATGCGGGAGATATGGAACCATGACAACAAGAAACTTTAGAGTAAACAACGGATTAGAAGTTGGTGATATCACGATATCAGCAAGTGCTAACACCATCACAGGTCTAGCCACAGCGGCACCAAGTGCAGACGGTGACGTGGCCAACAAGAAATACGTAGACGACAAGGCAAATATTACAGTCCTTAACACTAGTGTCGCAGTAGCAGACACAGGTTCGAACGGAACAATCACTAACACAGCAGACGGCGGCGCAGTATTGAGCCAGACGGCGGCGACGACTACAGTCACGGCATCGGGTGCAATCAACCTTACAGCAGGAACTGACGTAGTAGTACCGGCTAACGTAGGTGTAACATTTGGTACAGGTGAGAAGATTGAAGGTGACAACACAGACCTTACAGTGACATCAGGTGCCAAAATTAATCTTACAGCAGGAACTGACGTACACATTCCACAAAACATAGGTTTAGTATTTGATGCCAACGGAAGTGAAAAAATTGAATCAGATGACACAGACCTTACAATCAATTCTGGAGCAAAGATCAATCTTACAGCGACATCAGACGTACACATTCCACAAAACATAGGTTTAGTATTTGATGCCAATGGAAGTGAGAAGATAGAATCTAATGACACGGACCTAACAATCAGTTCTGGAGCAAAGATCAATCTTACAGCAACATCAGACGTAGTATTACCGGTCAACATTGGTCTAGCGTTTGCCGATGGTGCAGAGAAGATAGAATCAGATGGAACTGACCTTTCAATATCAGTTGGATCAGGTGGAGACATCAACGTACCAGCAAACATTGGTATGACTTTTGGTAACGATGGTGAGAAGATCGAAGGTGACGGCACAGACTTAACAATCGCTTCTTCAGGTGTGTTGAATCTTACAGCAACAGGCAACACGGCAATTACTAACAACGCAACAATTGGTGGTAACCTTGTATTAACAGGTAACTTGACTGTAAACGGTTCAACAACAACAGTTAGTTCAGTAAACACAACTATCGCAGATAACTTGATTGAACTTAACACAGGTATATCAGCATCACACAATGATGCAGGTATCATCATCGAGAGGGGTTCAACAGGTAACAACGCGGCAATCATCTTTGATGAGTCAGCAGACAAATTCGCAATGGGTTTAACAACTTCAACAGCGGCTGACAAGTCGGGTGGTATAACAGTATCAACAGGTACACTTTTAGCGAACCTAGAAGGTAACGTAACAGGTGACGTAACAGGTACGGCTGACGTGGCAACGGCAGTTACAGCCGCAGACGAAAGCAGTGATACAAGTTGTAACGTACTTTTTGTTACAGCGGCCACTGGAGATTTACCTCCTAAAACAGGAACCAACTTGACTTTCAACAGTAGTTCGGGAGTGCTTACTGCAACAGGATTTGCTGGTGCTTTGACAGGTAACGTAACAGGTACGGCTGACGTGGCCACAGTAGCAACAACAGTCACAATTACAGACAACGAAAGTACTAATGAAAACAATCCAGTTGTATTTGTTGCAGGTGGAGACTTAGACGGTGGTAACCTTGGACTTGAATCAGATGGTACATGCACATACAATCCAAGCACAGGTAAAATAACCGCTACTGGATTTATAGGTACCTTAACAGGTACAGCATCAGCGGCACAGTATTCTGACGTAGCGGAAAGATTCGCATCTGACTCAGTATACGCACCAGGAACAGTTGTTGCATTAGGTGGCGCAGAAGAGATCACACAGGTAAACGAAGAAGCATCAGACGAAGTGTTTGGTGTTATATCTGGTGAACACCAAGCGGCATTCAAAATGAACGCAGGTGCAGGATCAGATGATTCACACCCGTTTGTAGCAATGACAGGAAGGGTAGACGTAAAAGTTATCGGTACAGTGAACAAAGGTGACAGACTAGTATCTGCATCAGTGCCAGGTTATGCTAAAGTGGCTCAAAAATCAGAATGCACAGCATTCAACGTGATTGGTAGAGCTCTTACAAGCAAAACTACTGCTGGTCAAGGATCAGTATTAGCGGCGGTCAGAGTTAGTCACTAGTAAATAACTATACTTTTTAGTAGAACACAAAAAGGCGGCTTCGGTCGCCTTTTTTTTAGACTATAAGATCCAAAATAGTTTGTAGTTTTCCTTTAATACTTTTATTGTTCAAAGTATTTTTAAGGCCCATGTGTAGATTTTTTGGCCAGCATTCAAACGCAGTCCAACAATATCCTGAATGTTCTTCGTTCAACTTAGGTATGAATTCTGCATCTATGGCCACTAGATATGTGTGGAAGAAAAACTTCTGATCGTTTGATGTGAACATCTCCAGAGGTATAACTTTTTTGAACTTAGGTACATTTCCTGTCTCTTCTTCTATCTCACGTTTGAGTCCTTCAAATGCACTCTCCGTGAATTTACTTTTACCACCTACCAAACCCCACATTCCTTGTGTCTTCCGGTCAGTCCTCTGTAAGAATAGGAAACGTTTGGTACTGGTTGCATAAAACAGGGCACCCGAACAGACAATGTTATCTTTCATAAGTTATTATAACAATTATGGAGTGGTAGCGTCAAGGCTTGAGTTGTAACCGGGGTCTGCGCCGCCGTCAAGCACTATGCTCCAATTACCTTGTGTGTACACGCCCTCGTATGATTTTACCCATTCAGTGCCATTGAATCTGTACTGAATACCCGTGTTCAAGTTTGTTACATAATGTTGTGTACTGTCTGGATTTGAAGCGTCAAAGGCCACGTTCCATTTTGATGTTGCACTGTTGTATTCTATGATATCGCCAACACTTGCTACAAGTGTACCCCAAGTGGCACTTCGGAAACTTGCTGTGCTGTCTCCTACATCATTTATAACCAAATATCTGTCTCCATTTGCCGGCGTACCTGGATCAAATGTTGCAGGATTTATTATCTTCTTGACGGCAGTCAGTGAATTGCTTGGTATTGTATCGCCATCGATTGTGTACAATAAGATGGTATCATCAAGCGTAGTAGTCGCAACGGTGCCTATAATTTCATTTCCATTTGGTTGCGTTAATCTTATCTGTGATGTACCATTCGTTACTTTTCCGTACTGATCTAATAACACTTTCCAGTTTACCGCTGGACCAAAGGTCTCAAAAGGATCAAAGTTGTTGGGTTCGTTAGCACCTGTTTGGAATCCGTCACCTCCTGATTTGACATTTGTACCTGTCGAACCAAGCAATCTTAATTGATTCCCAGTCACTAATAACCCAAAATTGTTTGGTGTAATATAACTTCTAGATGTAAGTTCTCCATCTATTAAACCTTTTGCTATTCCTCCGTCGTCGTCATATATGCTCATTATAATCTTTTGAACAACACCTAATTTCTTAACTTTGACCGGCGGTGATAACCATATTGGCATACTAAACTGTAATGTTGCTACATCAATTTCAGTATCAGCACCCACTGGGATGGTTCTCGAACTAAATGTGATGTTTCCCAACTCAATATAACTTAAACTGGTCCAATCAATGTAGTTGTCTGTTTTCTGTATCTCGAAATCCGGGTTGAACAAATACAGTATCTGTTCTAGTATCTGAAGTTTTTGATCAGTGTTAGATGAGAAAATGTCCGCTGTTACTTCTAATCTAAAAGGCGAAGGCATGACCTTCTCCACGGTGTATCCTGCACCCAGTTGGTTTGTGTAGTTTCCATCACTGTCCACATCTCTTTCCCTTAAATGTTGTTTTTCTATATGATATGGATTCTGCATTCTTTCCCTGTCATAGTTCAATTCTCTCACGTAACAAGCGATCTTGGGAGCATAGTTCAATGCGTTCTCACTGTTGTTCCTGATGATGTTTGAAACCTGTCTTGTTGGATCTCCGTACACCACAGGCACTGCTCTCAGAGCCACAGATCCATCACTCGCTTTTCCTGTCTCTACAGAAAAATTACTCAAAATCCTGATAAATTGAGTTAAAAATTTCCTAACCTGTCCTTCGTAAAAGTGTAGCATTCTTAATTGTCAGCCTTTGGTTTCAGAGCATCTGTCAATGACTGTCTTTGTGTAACTGTTAATCCGTTTATTGTTGATTCAGTAGTATTGTTGACGAAACCTGTTTTGTAGTTTCCTCTAGAATCATTGTTAGTTGTAGTTATTCTCACACTGTCCTCAATTTTAACCCATCTGGCTCCATCATATCTAAACAACCTGTTCGGTAAGAAATCTGTCCTCAAGAAGTAGTCACCTGTGTCTACGCCTGTTGTCGGAAATGTTATACCAAACCCTGCAGGATTTCCGTTGGGTGCCACACCATCACCGTCTAGGTAAAATCCATAATGTGAACTTGCCGGTGTGTCTATTGTTGCATTAACAGTATTATCACTACTGGCCCTTTGTTCTTCTGTATTGACATTTTCTGTACGTATGTTACCCCTCTCATCGATAGGTGCAACGTAGTATTGTTTGTAGTTGAATCCTGCCTTTGGTGCGTCTTGTTCTGCCTGTGCCACAACTTGATCGTTTATAGTTTTTTCCCTGTTGTATGTACTCATATAACTGGCAACAGATCCTTCTGTTGTTGCATCACCAATTACATCTCTGAACTCTTGAGAGTCTACTAGAGTTTTCATTTTTAATCTTAGTAAGTGCGGCCACCAAGTCTGCGAAAATCCTTCTGCCGCTCTGTTTACATCTTCAACTACGTAATATCTTTTGAGTGCTATTGGCACACTTTCATCTAATGAATAATCTTCTTTCATGTGCGGGAATTCAATAACATCACCGCTCATTGGTTTCCTGCCAATTCTCTCTACTATATCATTTAGATGCACAGTCAAAAATAATGTGTCGTTCTGTAAGAACATGCCAAACTGTGATAGATTGAAATCTGCATCTTGTACATTGTATATTCCCCTGACAGTATAGATGTCGCTTGAATACTTCCTGTCTCTGTTTTCTAAAAATAGCAAATCCTGTATGGTCGTTTCGTTTAGATCACTTCCGGTCACTCTAGGCTGGCTAGGTGATGCAGGTCCGTCCTTGTTGGTATCTCCCTGATCATATGGACCTAGGTATTTGTGTAGGTGTAGATCCGTGCCGCCCACCTGAAACATCTCGTTGATGTTGCGATCGAAGAACTTGTAGTCATTGCCCTTTTCAGGCTTAAAAATGGATAATCTTGGCATATCATACATATTTATTGCACAGGCAATGACTATAAATATGAGTATGTCAGAACTACAAACAGGACAACAGGAAATTTTCGATTACGTTAAGAACAATCTCGGTGACGGGATGATTGACGTGGAATTAGACCCAAAACACTATCAAACGGCCCTGGAAAGAGCCGTAAACAAATTCAGACAGAGATCTTCAAACGCTGTGGAAGAATCATATGCGTTCTTAGAATTGAAGAAAAATCAAAACAGTTACATCCTACCAGATGAGATCATCAATGTTAGGAACCTTAACAGGAGGACTGTGGGATCAAGGACAGAAGGCGGTGAAGGTGGTACATTGTTTGAACCATTCAACCTGGCCTACACAAACACATATCTTTTAAGAGCGGGTGCAACAGGTGGATTAGCAACCTACTATGCCTTTGCATCGTACCAGGAAATGATAGGAAAAATGTTTGGAAGTTTTATACAATTCCATTTTGATGTGGCCACAAAAAAATTGACCATCACTCAAAGACCAAGAGCAGACGATGAGACAGTTCTTATGCACACAGACAACTTTCGACCTGACATCACATTGTTCAAAGACATTTACAGTAAACCGTGGATAAGAGATTACACACTCGCTGTTTCTAAAATAATGTTAGGCGAAGCGAGAGGTAAATTCAATACCATAGCAGGTCCACAGGGTGGTACCACACTGAACGGTGATGCATTGAAGCAAGAAGGTCAAGCGGAAATTGACAGACTAGAAGCAGACATAGGAAACTTCCAAGAAGGCGGAACTCCACACAGTTTTGTTATTGGTTAATTGGTAACAAACTACATTTAAATACCCTGCAATGAAAGATTCCAATTACAAAAGTTATTCAGATCTTACGCTAGATGAATTGGAACAACTGGTCCAAGATTTAGAACTGATGAGCATGAAGGCACTGAAGCAAAGGAAAAAGAGTCTAAGAATTACCATATTAAAATCTGTAAAAGAAGCAATCAAAGAGATTGAAAAACGTTTAAAAAAATAGTATAATAAACCTATGTTAGTAGGTGTAGTAGGTTTAATAGGTTCTGGCAAAGGCACTGTGTCTGATAGGCTGGTGGAGAAACACGACTATCAAAAAGACAGTTTCGCAAAAAGTCTCAAAGATGCAGTGGCATCCATGTTCAATTGGGACAGGGCTCTACTCGAAGGAGACACGGAATCCAGCAGACAATGGAGAGAACAACCGGACAAGTTTTGGAGTGCAAAATTTGGCAAACCAACAACCCCAAGATGGGTACTACAATACTTCGGGACGGAAGTGATGCGTGGTCAGATGTACGACGGTATCTGGGTGGACAGTTGCATAGGCAGATACAAAGGCCAAAACACCGTGATAGCGGACACAAGATTTCCCAACGAAGTGAAACAGATCAGAGAACGTGGAGGCAAGATCATACTTGTAAAAAGAGGACAAGACCCGGACTGGTTTGTTGACTACACAGAAGGCAACATAGAACCCAAAGGCATACATAGTTCAGAATACGCCTGGGCAAAGGAAGAGTTTGATTTCGTCATCGAGAACAATGGCTCCAAAGAAGAATTATACGTAAAGATAGACGACCTAATCGTCAGCGACAAGATGACCAACACGCCATCCCAATCTACGAGTACTGCCCAACCTCTGGCAATTGGCGCAAACAGTTTTTAGATTTGTAGACACAGTATTCCTCATATCACCATCCACAAACAGCACATCCAGTTGTGCCTTATCTTGTGCTTTGAACCCGCACAACTCACATTTCCTGTGCTTCTTGTATCCAGATCTCTGTAGTGCGGTCACACCGCCAACTCGCTTGCCAGCCCGTTTCCTGATACAGGTGTCACACCGACTACGCCAATACACACGGCCATATCTCTTGTAGGCATAGGCCTTGGGTTTGGTCTTACACTCCGTACACAACGGTCTGTCTTTGTACTGCATGTGTGTATTTACGTCGCCTATATAGGCACCTCGAAAACGTTAAATTATGTCGTAAAAACCATATGATTGAATAAATAACTCTAGTATATACGTAACTTGCAAGGAGAATACGAAAAATGGCATTAACATCACCAGGAGTAGAGGTTTCAGTAATAAACGAGAGTTTCTACGTACCATCAGATGCGGGTACTACACCACTATTCATAGTAGCATCATCACAGGACAAGCAAAATGGTGCAGGAGACGGCACAGCGGCAGGAACACAGACTGCCAACGCCAACACTGCATATTTGATCTCGTCACAAAGAGAATTAACAGAGACTTTCGGAGATCCGAAATTCTACACAGACGCATCGGGAAACAGCCTAAATGGTTATGAGCTGAATGAGTATGGCTTACAAGCGGCTTACTCATTTTTAGGAGTTGCCAACAGAGCTTTCGTACTAAGAGCGAATGTGGACACAGCAGAATTAGTTGGAAGTGCCTCGGCACCAACAGCGGCACCAACAGATGGCACATACTGGTTTGACCTTGCATCAAGCAGTTACGGTCTATTTGAGTGGTCACAGACTAATCAATCATTCACATCAATTACTCCAACACTGATCACTTCAACAAGTGACCTAGTTGGCAGTGTCTCAACTGGTGCACCAAAAACTTCAATAGGTGTAATTGGTGATTACGCAATCAATACGACACACGTTACAAACAAGATCTACAAGAAAACAGCAAGTAACACATGGGTGCATGTTGGTTCTACCGACTGGCACACATCTTTACCGGTAGTGACAGTTGCATCAGGAACAACAGTTACAAGTGGTAACAAGATCACAATGAACGGTGTTGAAATTACCTTTGGTGGTACGGCATTGTCAGATGTTAACACAGCGATTGGCAGTAATGTTACTAACGTTACGTCAGCGATCAATAGCACAACAGGTAACTTAGAAATCTTCCACAACGGTAAGTTTTTAGGTGACTCAACAGGTGGTGCTAACACTATCAGGTTTGAAGCAAATACAGGTACTGGTTTAGCAGACCTAGGAATTACAGCAGGCGTGAAAAACGGTGTGAAACTTTTACAAGAAAGCCACACAAACAGACCAACTTGGAAAACGGCAGACGAGAACAGACCTAACGGTTCAGTTTGGTTCAAAACTACATCAGCAAACTCAGGTGCGGCATTAGTTGCAAAACTTTATGCTACAGCAAGTGGAAGTTTCTCTCAAGTTGCTAGTCCACTTCACAGTAATCATCACTCTGCAATCTTTAATCTAGATCCAGGAAACGGTGGAACTGCTTTGACTACAGGCACATTGTATGCACAGTACAATGTCACTGAAGAAAGCATGGGTGCCAATGATTTAGGTGGTGTAGACTCAACTGGAAATGTTGCAGACTTTCAATTCTTTAGATATGAAGGTGGTGCTACTACTATCACAAGTAATACTACTTCACCAAGTTTCACAAGTTCAGAAACTTTTGCGATTCAAGAATCAGTTAAGAACCAGGAAGCACTTAACTCAGAAGTAACAGTAACACTAGGTGGTACTGGTGCTGATGACTTTGTAGCGGCAGTAAGTGCGGCAGGTTTGACTAACGTTACTGCAACTAAATTAAGCACAGGTGCAATCCAGATGTCACACAAACTTGGCGGTGAGTTCAGAATGGTTGACAGAACAGGAACACCATTAGCAGATGCAGGTTTCAGTGCAACAACGGCACACAGTTATGGAACATACACGGCAAACAGTGCAACATTGATTGACAACTTGTATGACCTACCAACAGGTGAGAGCCTTGACTCGAGTGTTAACACAGGTATCATGGCAAGTAACTGGAAGAGATTGAGCTACACTGCTTCAACAAGTTCTCCAACTAATGAGCCAGCGGACGGTACATTATGGTACCACACTGCGACTGACGAAGCAGACATCATGGCACACAATGGAACGACTTGGGTTGGATATGCGACAGCATACTCAACAACAGATCCAAATGGTCCACAGTTTTCAGCAACAGCACCGACTACACAGTCAGACGGTACTGCACTTGTAACTAACGACTTATGGATTGACACTTCAGACTTAGAAAACTATCCAAAACTTTACAAATACAACACATCAGCAACTTTGAGTTCTACAAACACAGCGAACCAAGTTGCAGTAACTACATCAGGCGCGGCTTGGGAATTAGTTGATAAAGCAGACCAAACAACAGAAGATGGTGTTGTGTTTGCAGATGCTAGATTACACACAACGGCTGACAAGGCAGATTCATTGTCAACAGGCGGTGCGGGTACATCCAGCACAATCAAAGACTTGTTGAGCGATGGTTTCCTAGATCCAGATGCTCCTAACCCAGACAACTACCCACAAGGTATCATGCTTTGGAACACTAGAAGATCTGGTTACAATGTGAAAGAATACAAAAACAGTTACATCACAACTACGAAATATCCAGGTAGCGGTTCCGCAGGATTAGGTAACATCAGACAAAGTAACGAGAGCGTATCAACTTACTTCCCTGATAGATGGGTTACTAAATCAAGCAACAACGCAGACGGCTCTGGATCTTTTGGAAGAAAAGCACAGAGAAAAGTAATTGTTGAACAATTGAAATCAGAGATCGACACTAACCAAGCAATCAGAGAAGACCAAAGAGGTTACAATGTAATTGCTACACCTGGTTACCCAGAACTGATTCAAAACATGATTAACCTAAACACAGATAGAAACAACACAGCGTTTGTTGTAGGGGACACTCCTTTAAGATTAGAGGGCACGTCAACTTCAATACAAAACTGGGCAAACAACACAGCGTCAGCACTGGACAACGGTGAAGACGGCCTAGTAAGCTCAAGTGATTACTTGGGTGTGTTTTATCCGTCTGGATCTACAACAGACAACACAGGTAAAGTAATCGTTGTTCCACCATCACACATGATGTTGAGAACACTGGCCAACAACGACAACATCGCTTTCCCATGGTTCGCACCAGCAGGAACAAGAAGAGGTGTCGTTGACAACGCCACAGCAGTTGGTTACATCGACACAGCAAGTGGAGAATTCGAAACAATATCTGTTACGGAGTCAGTGAGAGATTCAATGCATGAGGTCAAAGTGAATCCAATCACTTTCTTCTCAGGTGCAGGAATTGTTAACTTCGGTAACTTAACTAAAACATCGGCAAGTTCTGCATTAGACAGGATCAACGTTTCAAGATTAGCAGTGTATCTAAGAACACAACTGGATGCAATCGCTAAACCATTCATCTTCGAACCAAATGATGAACTTACAAGAAACGAGATCAAGGGTGCAATAGAATCATTCTTGTTGGAGTTAACAGGTCAGAGAGCATTGTTTGACTTCCTAGTAGTTTGTGATGACACTAACAACACACCTACAAGGATTGACAGGAACGAACTTTATGTGGATATAGCAATTGAGCCGATCAAGTCAGTTGAATTTATTTACATACCGTTGAGAATCAAAAACACAGGAGAAATTGCAAAGTTAGGGAACTAATTTTGAATAAATAGGAGAAACAGATGGCAATATC
>CAJQJC010000072.1 GCA_905478565.1 uncultured Candidatus Pelagibacter sp.
CCCTGTATACCGTGTGAAAACGAAATGGATGAATTTATGTTTGAACTAGGTTTTGATCATAGCGAAGTCATTGAACAGAAACCAAATGTCGACCAAATAGATAAGATTTATTTTTGATTTTACGAACTAAAAAGATTTATTAGCTCTTTCTTCCAGTCATCGGCGTATTCACAATCTCGGTATCCATCGAACCACGGACCACCTTCTGTGTAGTGTAGTATTTTAGGTGTACCATCCCTTGACTCTTTGTACCAGCCTACCAACCAATTGTACTCTGCGGGCATTGAACCTATCTCATTGTCTTCCAACCAACTGAACCTGTGTAGGAACTTTGGTGATTCTTCGTTCAATAGTTCTGGTGTGAGAATTTTGTTCTTGGGGTGTTCGCAGTTCCAAAGCACCATGCTAGACCAGTTCTTCCTGGGATATGATGTCTGCACCTGTCCGTCCATCTTGGTTGTCTCTTTTGGTGCATAATCATGTTGTACTACAACAACAGCCTTGCTTGGATCACAATATTTCACAAGTTCATGGCTTGAAATCTTCCAAAGGAAATCACAATCACAAAACACTGCCCATCCCTTAAAGTCGTTCATGTAAGGTACAAAGAATCGAGTGAACGTGAACTCTGTTGATGCTAACTTGTCTACAGGTCTAGTGTATATGCCTTGATCCCGCATCTGTTTTTGTTTGAGGGGAATTACTTCTGCCGACGGATCTCTACGTTTGATGCTGTGTTCACACACTTGGTATGCTATGTCTTCTCTGCTGTCGTGACCGACGTATATTTTCATTTGAATATTTCTTTCGCCAGTTCAGGCATGTAATTTTTTAGTTCTACTTTCCTGTAATTATCTCTCTTGTTGACCATATCTAAGAAATTTTTGTATTTCTCCTCATTGAGATTATAATTATCAATGTGGTGTCTCAAAAGTTTTATTATCTCCTTGACGTTATCTGTGTGCAGTAAGTTTTTTTCCTTTACGCTGGATAACTTTTTGTATGCCATACTCAACACGTTTTTTGGCAACACTGACAGATGCAACCAATGTGGTTCAAGGACTAGATCAAATTTAACAAATATTTTTTTTTGACTAGTAAATTCTAATAATTCATCCACATAAAGCACATTTAGATTTTGTACAACACAGTTTATCATTATATAGGCATGCACTAAATTTTCTTTAAAATTTTTTATATTGGCACTGATCGCTTCCCACTTAGATGGGAATCTCATATACTCATTGCATTTACCTACTCCGTCTACACTGAATACTAACCTCAAATCTTTGAACTTTTTCAACAATGATATTATCTTGTCGTTGCACATTGTACCATTAGTTGTGACATGTAATTTTATTTTTTTTGCCTGTCCGTTCTGCACAAGCATCTCGAGTAACTTTATTACACGGGGATTGAATAAAGGTTCTCCGCCTAGGACTTTCAATATTTTTAGATCATGTTTCACTAGTTCCAACATTTTTACGTAATCCGAATCTTTGAGATCAAAATCTTTTTGGTCTAAATCTTCATAACCTAGTGCGTTATTTTCAACAAGTAGTTTAGAACTATTTTCGCCACTACACATTTGACATTTCAAGTTACATAAATTTGTTATATTAAAATGAACATCTTCAGGAAATTCTAGGTCCTCTTTGCCGATCAATTTTAAGTTTCTTTGATATTTGTTTTTGAATATTGCATGGTGTTCTGTGTTAGATCTCATACGAAAACTGGAAAGGCCTGTGTCTTCCTTTTTCCAACACTCTGAGCATTCTGTTGGTCTCTTGTCCTCGAGGAAACGTGATCTTAAGTACTTCAGATAATCACTTTTCCACCATGATGCTAGATCGGTTTTCTTAATGCTGTACTGATTTTTCTTCGTGTATTCCGATTGTAAAGGGTCCAACATACAACAAGGACTGATGTCACCCTTGGCATCTATCCAAGCACTGTTGAATGGTCGAATACAGAAATTGCTTTTATTTTTTAATTTTTCCACTGACTATCTCGTGTATTTGTTTCCAATTACTTACACGTATAATGTCAGGGTGTTGTAGGTCTTGATTGTATGGATGGTCTATTAATATAGGTTTTAAACCGTATTTGAGCCCGGTTATAGCGTTCTTTGGCTTGTCCTCGACCCAATACAGTCCGGTATCGTGAAACTCCGCTAAAGCACTGTCTTTGTCCGCACCAGTGCCTAGTATATGGTAATTTGTGAATACATGATCACCAAATAGTTCTCCCATTCTTCTTTTACGCAACTGTTGTGCAGGTATATCTGATGTCTGAGAAGTAATGGGTATGAATGTCCACCCCTCGGCCGCCAACAGTTTTACCCAAGTCTGTGATTCCAACATTGGTCTCTGTGTGCCTATCCAGGCACTACGATTGAACTCCCTGATGTGCTTCCTGATCTCGTCTTTGGTCACACCAAAACGTTCTGCCATTTCGTATGTGTTCTGTTTGTCTGGTAGTAGTCTGTGTGGGTGATATCTCGCACCCCTCTCGTCAAACAGTGTTCGTTGCAACATCCATTTAGTAAAGTGGTGTTCCCACTCCAACAGCACACCGTCTACGTCTGTGAGTATAATCCTATTTGATGTCAGCATCTTCCATTCCCGCGACCCTCAGTTTGACAATGTTTGTGATCTGCCATTGTTTTTGGTCCAGTCCTTTGGTTATGCCCAGCCATTGATTTCTGATTAGTGCGAAGTCGTTTATGATCTTGTCCATGTCGACAACATCGTCCTCGCCGTCCACATACTTCTCTGCATCTCTGCTTGATAACGCTCTGTTGTAATTTTCTAAGTATTTCCTGAAAGTCTTTGATCTGAGTCTCCTCAACTCGATGTTCAGGTATTCTAATATCGCTTCTAGTTGTTGCAGTTGACTGAATCTCTCTTCCACTATGCCTGGTAGTGACGCACTGGCCCTTTCCAGGTTACCGTATATCTTGCACTGCTTCTTGGCCTCTAACAATTCTTGGTCAAAGTATGCCACGCAGTCTGGTATCTTGTCTAGGTTTCTGCTTACTTCGTTGTACCAATTAATCATCTTCGCCGTATCCGTCTGACTCTTCGTCTTCCTCGAACACAGTAGCAACGGCTTCTTCTAACTTGGGATCAAGCTCTGCAGATCCTTTGAGTACGTCATGCTCTACTCCTATGTCCTCTAGGCTTTTAATAAAGTCTATGGCACAGTCCAGTTTCTGTCTCTCTGGAACGTAGTGTGTTATGGAGTTCCATAACCTTTCGATGTCCTCGTGTGTGAAATCTATCATTACTCTTCTTTTTTACTCTTTGTTTTTGTTTCCACTTCGATAGGGGCATCAGTGTCTTCTATCTCTGTTGGTGCTTCTTCTTTGAATTCTGCCATTATCATATCTAATTTATCACCAACCCATGCTTTCCTAAAGTCTATGTGTTCTTTACCTGCTTTATCGATGTATTTCAGTCTGTTTCCCGTCTGAACTAACAGACCTTTCTTCTCAAAAAGATCAACTAATCCACTGTATGGATTCATACCAGTTTCATATGGAATCTTGACCTGTACACCTTCAAATGGTTTGGCATATCTGGTCTTCATGACTTTACAAGCGGCTCTTATACCTCTCACATCTGAGACTTTATTACCTGCTTCGTCCTCTTTTAATTTTAATTTCTTCATTGCAACAACAATAGAACTTGCGTAGATAAATCCTTGTCCACCTGATATCTTGTCATCCGGATCAAACATGTCCTGTGATGCGTATGTGTGATTGGTTGCTATCAGTCCCACGTTCCAACTACCAAACATGTTCACACAGTTTCTCACAAGGGCTGTCAACGCCTTAGGTTTTCTACCCAAGTCGCCTTTCATGTCACCTGCTTCAAACTGATTCACGTCCGTTGGTGTCAGCATCATGCCCAAACTGTCTATGACAAATAGCACTTTAGGTGCACCTTCCTTGTTGTCTGCGTGTTGCTCTTTGTAACCTTTCATGAACTCTGAAACAGTTTTTGCCACATCATCGACCATTGACATGCTCAATTTTAGTAGTTTGTCTTCTGATGTGTCTACTTTCAATGCCTGTAACCATTTCTCATCCAGTGCATTCTCTGTGTCGATCAATATAACAAAGATGCCTTGCTCTTGTGCGTTCTTGATTATGTTTCCTGATGCTATGTAACTCTTGCCTGCTCCTGATTCACCTGCAAGTACAGTCACTTTGCCTAGCGGAATACCTTTATTGAAATCACTGGTCATCAAATAGTTCAATGCATAATTTCCTGTTGAGATCCAGTCTGTGGGATCGCTGAATCCTATGCCTAAGCCTTGTATTGATTTTGTGATACTCTTTCTAAATTTTGTTGCGTCAAACACTTTTGTCATTTTATTTCCCTTATAAGACTATCCAAAGAATAATTGCCACAATCAACATCCATGCAGGTATTTGTTTGTACAATATCCATTCAACAGCCTTTTGTATTTTCTTTTTCATAATATAATTTTACTACACAAGGCCCTGATAGTCAAGATCAAGGCCTTGGTAAATGTCAGATTATTTTGCTTGTCTTGATCTAATCAACTTCAAGATGTCTTCTGCTCTCTTGGCACTGTCGCCTGCCGGAGCCGCCGTCGCCGGAGCCGCCTCAGGTTGTGGTGCTGGTGCAGTTGCAGTCACAGGTGCCGCTGTAGGAGCCGCCTCTGCCACTGGTGTCGCCGCTGGAGCCGATGCTGTTGGTACTGCTACCTGTGGTTTACCTTGATACGCCACGCCTGCTGGTCTGAAGTACTGTCCATACTGCTCAAGATCATAAGCCTCACCTTCCACAGATTTAGCAAATAATTCTGCGATTATTTTTACCTCTGCTTCTGTTGGTTCTTTTGGTCTAAAGTCACCCAGGTTGTGTAACCCATGTGTGTCGATCGCGGCTCTCTCTGCCTCGTCCAACGGTCTTTCCCTTCTTGACCATTTTGATGTTGAGTAATCAGCATAACCACCTTTAGTTGTTTTAGTGATCCTGAAGTCCACACCTTTCAAGTAATCAGTTGGCATTTCTTCCATCTCTGGATCCATAAGTGCTCCTCTGATTATGTTGAAGATCTGAGGTCCAATGATAAATCTTCTTATTGGATTCTCAGGTGTTGAGTCTTCTGCTAGTGGATTCGTTGTGACAAAACCTTGGAAAATGTAACTCTTCTTTTTCCAGTATTTTCTGCCCATGTCTTCCATGCTCTTGTCTTTAAACCACGGTCTGACTTCTGTCAGTACTGGACAAGTTTTCCCATACATTTCCATGCACGGTACTTGCACTGTCACTGGTCTTGAATCAGTCTGACCTTTTATACCTGCGAAAGGTAATTTGATCATGTTTCTTTCAGTCCAGAAAAATGTGTTAGTTTCATCCTTATCGGGCAAGAATCTAACTACTGCTTCTGATCCTTCTGATATGTTCCAGTGTGGGTAGATGGCGTTGTCTCCGCCTGTGTTGGAAGTGGAGCGATTCACTTCTTGAGATTTTAACTTCGCTCTTATTTCAGCCAATGATGCCATAATGTAAGCCTCCTTTATTGTGCCTATGTTTGTTTTAGTTTGCCTAAGTGTATATTAGACATATAGTACATAATATACAACTATATTTATCAGTTGTCTACTACTATTATTGGTAATATGGAGATTTTATTATGCTATGTTGGCCAGCGTCTTGATTCTGTCCAGTTCCGTGTTGATCGCTTCTGCTTCCGCTTGTGCTTCTGCTGGAACTTCCATTTCTTCTTCTGAAAAAAACTCTTCAAGTTGTAAGCCTGCCATCTCTATAGCATCCTTCAGTGTGTACTCGTCGTCACCAACTTTAAACTTGTCGCCTGCTTTCATGCCTGCCGCTTTGGCTTTCTGTACTGCCTGTGCGAATTGATTGCCTTCGTTAGTTTTATCTGTGTATCCTGGTGTACCTGATTTCATTCTTTTGTAAGCAGTTGTGTTCATCATTTTATCTGCTTTGGTGACATCTAATTTGGTTGCATTCTCTTTGTCTTTCTTTTCGATTTCAGAATCTTTTGGTTCTGTTGCATATTCATCAATGTCATTAACCCAATTCTCAAACGCTTCAGTCTCTTTGGCCTTGCCTTTTAAATCTTTCTTGGGTGCAAAGGCACCTGGTTCCATTCTTACTTGATCTGTGTATCCTGGCTCTGACTGCATTTTTTTGTAGTCGTCGATGTATCTCTTGGCCAACTGAACCGCGATCTTCTTGTTCTTGATGTAGTCCGGTGTTGGTTTGAATGTTGCTGAATTTTCTTGTTCCATCTCATCTGCTACTCTAGAAGCGAAGTTTGCCACCCTGTCTTCCTCTCCTGTTTTAGTCAACAGTCTTGATGCTATGTCTGATAGTATAGAACTTAACATCGTGTTCTTGTTTGTGAATTTTGTAACTTTCAACATCTTGTCTGCTGAATCGTCTTTCCTTAAAACTAATTTTTGATCAGGATCATTTAAGAAACTTTGAACTACTGCTCCATGGTCCACTGGTGCTTGTACAGGTGCGTCAATTGGTTCTGCATCTGGCTCTAATTCGTTCACTTGCTCTTCTTCCTTTGGAGCATTTTCTAGTTCACTCATTATTCTGTTTATGATTGGTAATGCATCTTCAACTCTGCTGTCTAGGTTTGTCATTGTGAACTTCTCTCTCATTTTGTTAACAGTTTCATCGTCCAGTATTTGTTCTTCTGATGTTTTGAAATCTTTACTTGCGTTTTCGTAGTGTGCTTGGTTAGAAAGGTTCTTCATGTAACCTCTTAGGTTCTCTAGTTTCAATTTTGTCTGCTCAATGATGTCGCCTGCGTTGTCGTTCAACTGATCTTTGTTAGTAACATATCTCGAGAATGAATTTAGTTTTGCTATGTCCTCTGATGTTGAAACGATGTGCTGTCCAAATTCATCATGTGGTCTTCCACCATTTGACACGTGTCTCATCATTGCTCTCGCACCTGCTAAATGAGTTAATGGATACTTGAATCTTTCGCCGTCTTCGTTTTCAATGTATAGTGATTGTATCTGTCTTGATCTTGCACCTGGCACAGTCTCGTCAACTTTGCCTTTGTGTCTGATTATCAATTTTGTTTTGTTTAGGTTCTCGTACGAACGTTTTGCAGTGCCTGTTAGGCCTTCTGTAACACCTGCTAGTTTAGTGATTCTTGCTAGTTCTTCTGACATTTCATCAGTATTTACCGTTTTGTTCGTATCTGCAAGATTTTCATAGTCCTGCTTCGTTAGGT
>CAJQJC010000073.1 GCA_905478565.1 uncultured Candidatus Pelagibacter sp.
TAAATAATTTAATTGAAGCTGCATCTAAAAAAATTGTTATGTATTTGAGTTTGTAATCTATGATAATTAAATCTTTTGAATTAAATAAAATTGATTTAAAAAAAAATAATTTTTTTCTTTTTTATGGAGAAAATGAAGGTTTAAAAAAAGAGATAATAGAAAGTAATTTTAAAAATAATTATCCCAAAAAAACATTTTATTATGATGAAAGTGAAGTATTAAATAATAAAAGTAATTTTTTTGAGGAAATTTTATCAAAATCCTTTTTTGAAAATGAAAAATTAATTATAATAAGCCGCTCAACAGATAAGATCACATCAATTATAGAGGAAATACTAGAAAAAAAAATTGATGATTTGGTTTTAATATTAAATTCAGGAAGTTTAGAAAAAAGATCAAAATTACGATTATTATTTGAAAAAAATAAAGAAATTATTTGTATAGCTTTTTATGAAGATAACAATCAAACTCTATCTTCTTTGGCAAGCCAATTTTTTAGAAATAATAAAATTCAAATTTCTCAACAAGCTATTAATTTAATAATAAATAGATGTAGGGGTGATCGACAAAACCTTAAAAATGAACTCAATAAAATTGAAAGCTTTATTAAAAATAAAAAAAGGATTGAAATATCAGAAATTTTACAACTTACAAATTTAGCAGAAAACTATTCAGTAACTGAGTTGGTTGACAACTGTTTGGCCAAAAATAAAAATAAAACTTTGAATATTTTAAACGAAAATAATTACAACTTAGAAGATTGTATTATTATAATTAGAACTATGTTAGCAAAATCAAAAAGGCTTCTAAAACTATTTCAAGAAATAAAAATATCAAACAATATTGACACTGCAATTTCATCTATTAAGCCACCTATATTTTGGAAAGATAAACAGATCGTAAAAGATCAAATCAATAAATGGTCTCACAAAAATATAGAGCTTTTAATTTTTAGGATTAATGAAATAGAGCTTTTAATTAAAAAAAATTCATCCATTTCATTAAGTGTGCTGTCAGATTTTATTATCGAGCAAGCTTCTACTGCTAGTAATTAGATTTCAATATTTTAACAATTTTATTTAGCTGGTCTAAATCTTTATACTCAATAGTTATTGCACCACTATTTTTTTTAGTATTTTTAATAAAAACTTTTAGACCAATTTTTTCTATAATGGACGACTCTAAAGATTGTAAATTTGGATCTCTTAAATTTTTTGAAGATCCTTTTTTCATTTTGAAAACTCTAACAAGGCTCTCAGCTTGTCTTACGGAAAGTTTTTTTTCAATAATCTTATTAGCAACATGCGTAGGGTTATCCAAACCAATAAGTATTTTTGCGTGGCCAGTTGTTAATTTCTTTTCTTTAATAAAATTTATTACGTCTATTGGTAGAGATAATAATCTTAAACAGTTGGTAATATGACTTCTGCTTTTACCAATAAATTGAGCAACTTTTTCTTGGTTATATGCAAAATCATCAATAAGTCTTTTATATCCCTCAGCTTCTTCAATTGGGTTTAAGTCGTGTCTTTGCACGTTTTCTACTATGGCAAATTCTAAAGATCTTAAATCATCGGCCTCGGTAACCACCACCGGAACTTCATGCAAGCCAGCTTTTTGAGCCGCAATCCATCTTCTTTCACCAGCAATGATTTCATGTTTAGATTTATCTGTATTAGACTTTCTGACTATGATCGGCTGTATGATTCCTCTTTCCTTTATAGAATTAACTAATTCTTGTAAATTTTCTTCATCAAAATTTTTTCTTGGTTGATACTTGTTACTTACCAAATTGCTTATAGATAATTTATTTACACTATTTTGAACTTTTGTTTCTCCAATTAAGGATGATAAACCTCTCCCCAACCCTTTTTTAATTTTATTTGAATCCATTAAGCTACACTTCCAATAATAGTTTCTTGGTTCATAAATTCATTTGTAAAGCTAAAGTAAGATTTGCTACCAGGACATAATTTATCATAAATTAATACCGGCATACCATGTGATGGTGCTTCAGATAATCTTACATTTCTAGGAATTACAGTTGAATAGACTTTTTCATTAAAAAAATCTCTAGCTTCTTTTTCTACCTGTGATGATAACTTATTTCTTTTATCGTACATCGTTAAAAGTATACCTCTAATTTCTAAATTAGGGTTTAAACTAACCTTCACTCTTTCTATCGTTTTAATAAGTTGTGTAACTCCCTCTAGGGCAAAAAACTCAGTTTGAAGTGGTACTAAAAGTGAGTTTGACGACACTAAAGCCATAACAGTCAGCAAGCTCAACGATGGGGGGCAGTCTATAAGTATATAATCATATGTTGTGCTAGAATTGTTTAAATATGCGGTTAATTGATCCTTTAAAATAAAGGCTCTTTTACTATCTCCAGCAGTTTCCACTTCTAAACCAGATAAATCAACGTTAGATGTTATTATATCCAAATTATTAAAATTTGTCTTTTTAATTACAGCAGCTATTTCCGTCTCTCCATTAAGTACTCCATAAATTGTATCGCTGGAGTTTTCTAAATTTGATAATCCAAGACCCGTCGTAGCATTTCCTTGTGGGTCTAAATCAATTACTAATATTTTTTTTTGTTGTTGTGCTAGTCCTGCTGCTAAATTTATAACTGTAGTTGTTTTTCCAACTCCACCCTTCTGATTTATCACTGATATAATTTGCATTTTATATTTTTTTAATATTTTTAATATTGATCAAAAATGAGTCTTCGCTAGTTAAACTTTTTTTTTCTTCATATTCAAATATCCAATTTTTTTTACTTTCTTCCAAAGCTTCTCTTCCTTTTTTTCCCATAAATAGTATTAAATTTTTATATTCTACAAATTTTTCATTTACTAACTTAAGCATTACAGGCATTGGTTTAAATGCTCTAGCTATTATAGTGCCTGTATTCAATTCTGCTATTTCAAAGATATCCTTTTGGATTATTTCTATATCCAGATTGAGCTTTCTAACAACTTCTCTTAAAAAAACACTTTTGTGATAACTTTTTTCAAATAATTTCATTTTAACTTTATTGCCTCTATTTTTTAACATTATTCCTAATATTATGCCTGGAAAACCAGCTCCACTCCCTAAATCATATACAGAATTGCTATTTAAATCAATAAATTCAATTGCTTGCGCAGAGTCTATTATGTGTCTTTCTCTTATTATTTCTCTTTTTTGAGTACTTTTAGCTATTATATTTAATATTTCATTTTTTTTAAGAACATAGTCTATGAATTTTTCAAAATCTAGACACGCTTCACGTGAAACATTTAAATGATTTATTTTTAAGTATTTATCAATAACTTTATCCATTAAGCTGTATGCTTAATAGACTTTCTTTTGACATGTGACAACAAAATATATACAGCAGCAGGCGTAATTCCGTCAATTCTTAAAGCTTGCCCCATTGTTTTGGGCTGAATCGACTTAAATTTTGATTTAACTTCATTTGAGAGACCGGATAAGCTATCATAATCAATTTTATCTGGAATTATAAGGTTCTCATCTCTCTTAAAGGCAAGAATATCAGCTTTTTGCTTTTTTAAATATCCTCTATAATGATCATTAATTTCAATTTGTTCATCAATTTCTTCGCTAAAAAAAGGTATTTGAGGCCAAATTTCTCTAATTTTTTTCATATCAACACCTTTTTGTGTTAATATCTCATTAGAAGTTCTCAAAACTCCATCTTTAGCAATATTTACTCCAAATTTAACAGCTTTCGAGGGCGAAATTTTAGATTTCTTCATATTATCAACAATTTCTGAAATTTTTTGCTGTTTATCCTCAAATAAATCTTTTCGTAAACTACCAATTAATCCAATTTTAATACCTTTTGGTGTCAAACGTTGATCAGCATTGTCAGCTCGTAGACTTAATCTATATTCAGCTCTAGAAGTAAACATTCTGTAGGGCTCTGCTACCCCTTTAGTAACTAAATCATCAATCATAACTCCAATATAAGCATCCGATCTATCAAGAATAAAAGGCTCTTGTTCTTTTAGTGATAAAGCAGCATTTATTCCTGCTATTAATCCTTGAGCTGCAGCTTCTTCATACCCTGTAGTACCATTGATCTGACCTGCTAAGTACAAATTTTGGATTTTTTTTGTTTCTAGAGTTAAAAATAATTCTCTGGGGTCAACATAATCATATTCAATCGCATATCCAGGTCTTATAATCTTAACATTCTCTAAACCACTGATATTATTACATATTTCTTGCTGTACTTCAGCAGGAAGTGACGTAGATATGCCATTTGGATAAATAGTGTGATCATTTAAGCCTTCAGGCTCTAAAAATATTTGATGTCGGCTCTTATCAGCAAACTTTACAATTTTATCCTCTATAGAAGGGCAATACCTTGGGCCAACACCTTTAATGTTTCCAGAATACATTGCGCTCGATGATAAATTCTTTTCGATAATTTTATGTACTCTTTCATTTGTATAAGTCATTCTACAAGAGACTTGTTTGTTGTAATTTTTTTTAGTTAAGAAAGAAAAAAAATAAGGATTATCATCTGCAAACTGTTCCTCTAAGTTTTTATAATTAATAGTTCTTGAATCTAGTCTGGGAGGTGTTCCAGTTTTAAGTCTTCCAATTTTAAAATTATGTTTAGTTAACTGTTCTGATAAACCTATGGATGCACTCTCATTAAATCTTCCAGCTGATGTTCTTTCTTCCCCAATATGTATAAGACCATTCAAAAAAGTACCTGTTGTTAAAATTAATCTAGAACATAATATCTCCTTACCTTTTTCTGTATGGAAACCACTTATTCTATTTTTATCAAAAATAAAACCTATAATAGGATCTGAAAAAACTGTTAAATTACAGTAGTTTAAAAGTTTTTCTTGCATAAATTTACGATATAAGAATCTATCGGACTGCGTTCTTGGGCCTCTAACGGCTGGGCCTCTGCTTCGATTCAATAGTCTAAATTGTATACCTGATTTATCAGCAACCTCACCCATCACTCCATCCAATGCATCTATCTCTCTTACAAGATGACCTTTACCTAAACCACCAATAGCAGGGTTGCAAGACATCTCACCAATTGTTTCTATCTTGTGTGTAAACAGAGCAGTATTAACCCCAAGCCGAGCAGAAGCTGCCGCAGCTTCACAACCGGCATGTCCGCCTCCAATAACAACTACATCGAAAAATAAATCATTTTTCATGAATTAAATTTATAGCTGATTCAAATATTTACAAGATTTGAGTTTAGATAGTAAAATAAGATACGATTATCAACAAAAATTGGTGTATTTATAGCAAAAGTCCAGGAAAAAAGGGTTTATTTGCCAATACAAAAATCGTTGAAAATAGAGCCTAATAACTCCTCTACATCTACTTTTCCAACTATCATTCCTAAATTTCTAGTAGCAAGTCGTAAATCTTCTGCTGCTTTATCAAAATCTTCGATTTCATTTTTTTCATTAAAACTTTTTAGATGTTCTAAGCATTTTTCAAGATGCTGTCTATGTCTTGCTCTAGTAATTAAAATATCTTCACTTGATATAAATTTATTTTTTAAGTGATCTTTAATTTTTGAAATTAAGTTATCTAAATTAATATTATTTTTAATTGAAATTAGAATATGATCAAATTTTTTAAAATCAGTTGTCTCAACTCCTTCTATTAAATCTGATTTATTGACTACTAATATTGAGTCATTTTTAAGCAAATTCAACAAAAGATCAGTAAATTCAACGTTTTTTGCATCTATTACTACCAGCTTTAAATCTGCATCTTCAGCTCTATTAATTGATAATTTTATTCCTTTTCTTTCTATCTCATTTCTTGATTCACGTATGCCAGCCGTGTCAGACATAATAACAGGATAACCATCGATATTTAAATGTACCTCCACAACATCTCTAGTAGTTCCTGCTGTTTCCGAAACAATCGCTGCATCTCGATTAGCTAAATAATTTAATAGACTTGATTTGCCTGCATTGGGTGGGCCTACTATTGCAATCTTAAAACCATCTCTAATTCTTTCTCCTATTTTTTGATCATTAAGAATTTTTTCTAAATTTTGAATAACATCATATGAGCTTTTTTTAATATTCTTTAAAATATTTGAAGGTAAGTCCTCGTCTGGAAAATCAATCTTAGCTTCAATATGTGATAAAATTTTTAGAAGTTTTTCTCTTAATGAATTAAATCTTTCAGCTGATTTACCATTCATGATTTGCACTGCTTGTTTTCTTTGAATCTCCGTTTCTGAAGCTATTAAGTCACCAATACTTTCTGCTTTAAGCAAATTTATTTTTCCATTTTGGAATGCTATTTTTGTAAACTCTCCAGGTTCAGCTAACCTGCAATTTTTAATTTTAGAGATGGATGAATGTATAGCTTCAACCACTGTTTTACTCCCATGGACATGAATTTCAGCCAAATCTTCGCCTGTGTAACTCTCTGGTCCAGGAAACCATAGAATCATAGCCTCATCGATGAGCTCAGAAGTGTTGATATAGTTAATTTTTCTAAGGGTTGCCACTCTAGGTTCAGGAATATTTTTTTCTGTTAGCTTTTTGATTACTAATGAAGCTTCTGGGCCAGAAATTCTTATAACTGCAATTCCAGATGTCCCGGGTCCTGAAGATAATGCATAAATTGTCATGATTTATTTATAACTTATTTTTTAATCTAATCCCTGGCATTACTTTGCTTAAATGTTCAAGGAATTCAGAAGCATCATTTTTTTCCTTAGCTTGTATTACCATATTTTTTAAATCACTAATTTTTATTTTTTCAAATATCGAAATAAGTGTCTCATATCTTTTTTCTACTAATTTTTCAGTAGTACCTTCAAAATTATTTTTCTTCATAACCTCAGGTGTATTGTCAACTTTTAATGATAACAATAAAGAATCTATGGCAAGATAAGTTCTGCCTGTTTCCATTAAAAATAGTGACATTAGAAATAAATACTCTGGATGAAGTACGCCAAATTGTCTTAGGTTAATTAGAAGATTGTTTGCTTGTGATAATTCTTTTTTTATGAGTAAATCGTAAACTGTTTCTAACTCTTTTTTTTTAAACATTTTTAATTATTAAAAAGGTTTCTTTTAAATTTTCCTTATGTTGTGTCCACCAATCATTTATCTTATTCCCAACGATTTCTATATCTTTTTTATTTTCTAAATATTTTTTAATAATAGTTGATGAATCTTCCCAACTATTAACACTTGGTAAAGGGTTATTTGGTAGAAAATTATCAAAAAATTTAAATGGATTTTCTATTATTGGTATACAACCAGCTTCTAGAGCTTCATATAAACGATATGTCTCTGGATGAAAATAACCATGTGGGATTGGTGCAAAAATACTATTATTTAGAATTTTATAATAATCGTTTGTATCCATTGACTTTTTACCAGAAAAATCCTCAGTTAAATTTATAAAGTTTGGCATTATATTTTTATGTTTATCAAGTAAATCATATCTGCTGGACCCATGGGTTGTTCCTAAAAAAGACCACTTATAATTCCTTTTTAAAATATTGATTTTATCTTTTTTTGGATCGCACTTATAACCAATTGGAATAGATGTAACATTTTTAAAATTTTTAAACATTGGTAAACTAAAAGTTCTCCATATATGCTCACATAAAGGATAAACTAAGTCTTTTTTTTCAGCACCACCTTCGTCTCCTAGATGGATAAGAAATATTTTTTTTACTTTATTGCTTAAATCAAAATAAAAGGACTCTTTAGTTGAGATCATATGATCAACTATAATTAGGCTCTCATTTTCATCTAAATTTTGAGTGTCATTAATTATTTCTATTTCTAATTTAGATAGCAAATTTAAAATCCAAGGATATGAATTAACAAAATGATAATTTCCCCAAAATATAGTTCTCTCTTCTCCAAGATTTGAGCCCACTGGAAGATTTTTATTGGTATTCCACAAAAGTTTCATATAATTAAATATTATTTAATGATCCTAACTTTAAAAAGAATTTTTAAAAATAAAAAAATTATTTAATTTGATGAAAATTATATCTCAAGAAGAAAAATTAAAGGCTGATATACAAGTAATTATTAATTATTTTAATGTTGGGTCATATGATGATGTTATAAATAAATCAATTCCACTTATAAAAAAATACCCCGAAACATATATTTTAAAAAATTTATTAGCATTATCTTATAATGCTCAAAATAAATACGAAGAAGCTATTAAAGTTTTAGATAACGCGATCAAAAATGACCCTAACAACATATTTATATTAAATAATCTTGGTCTTGTTCATTCAAATTTAGAAAACACTAGAACTGCAGAAGAGTATTTAAATAGAGCTATTGCAGTGAAGCCATTATTCTTAGATGCATCTATCACTCTTGCAAATCTTAAGTCAAAGATAGATAAAAATGAAGAAGCAATTGAGATTTTAAGTAAATTAGAGAACACATATAAAGAAAGCTATATCCTAAATTTTACCATGGGGAATATATATCAACAAGTTGGAAATTTTGATAAAGCAATTTATCACTTAAACTATTGCCTAAAGTTAGACCCACAAAATACAGCTCCAGATAAAGCGATTAGCCTTATTACTAAATATACACCAGGACATAAACATCTAAACGACATGCAAGAAAAATTTGAAGCTATTAAATCTGATGATCATAAAATGATATTAAGTTTTGCTCTTGGAAAGGCTTTTGAGGACATAAAGGAGTATAAGAAATCTTTTAAGTACTTAGACATTGCAAACAAAATGAGAGATGAAAAATTAAATTATAATATTACAAGTGAAAAAAACTTATTTCTAGATATAAAAAATTTTTTTAAAAATAAAAGTTTTACAAAAATAAAACCTTCAAATAAAAAAATTATTTTTATTCTTGGGATGCCACGATCAGGCACAAGTCTTATAGAACAAATACTTTCTTCTCATGAGCAGGTGCATGGGGCAGGTGAGTTAAACCACATAGGTAATTTTATAGAGAAAAATTTGTTTCTAAATGATAAAAATTTACCAGAAAAAAAACTTTTAGAATTTCAAAATTATTATATTGAAAAACTTGATACTCAAAAAGATATTGTCACTGATAAGGCCCCATTAAACTTTAAGTGGATTGGATTTTTGCTTGCTACTTTTCCAAATTGTAAAATTATTCATTCCAATAGAGATCCAATGGATACTTGCTGGTCAATGTTTAAAAATTTTTTCTCATCAAAGAAATTGAATTTTTGTTACAATTTAGAAAATTTAGGAAAATATTATATATTATATAAAGAATTAATGACATTTTGGAAAAGTAAATTTGGAGACAGAATTTACGATATCAACTATGAAGATTTAATAACAAATCAAGAAACTGAAGTAAAAAAATTACTTAAAAATTGTGAACTTGATTGGGATGAAAATTGCATGACTTTTTATAAAAACAAAAAATCGGTTGCTACAGCAAGCTTGGCGCAAGTACGAAGCCCTATTTATAAATCGTCTGTACAAAAATGGAAAAATTATAGCTCTGAATTAAATGAACTATTACAAATTATTCAAAAATAAATTTAAGCTGGTTTATTCATTGAATTAAAAAACTCTGCATTATTTTTCGTGTCCTTTAGTTTTGAGTTAATAAATTCAATAGCATCCATAGTTCCCATTGGAGCAATAATTCTTCTCAGGACATTCATTTTTTGTAAATCATCTTTATTGAATAATAATTCTTCTCTTCTTGTTCCAGATTTAGTTATATCAATTGCTGGATAAATTCTTTTTTCAGCTATTTTTCTATCTAGTATTGTCTCACTATTACCAGTTCCTTTAAATTCTTCAAAAATAACCTCATCCATTCTACTACCAGTATCAATTAATGCTGTTGATATAATTGTTAAGGATCCACCTTCCTCAATATTTCTAGCTGCACCAAAAAATCTTTTTGGGCGTTGCAGCGCATTTGCATCTACACCCCCAGTTAAAACTTTTCCTGAACTTGGAATAACAGCATTGTAAGCTCTGCCAAGTCTAGTGATTGAATCTAAAAGGATTATTACATCTTTTTTATGTTCAGTTAATCTTTTTGCTTTTTCAATAACCATTTCTGCAACAGCAACATGGCGAGATGCAGGCTCATCAAATGTGGAACTAATAACTTCACCTTTCACTGTTCTTTGCATATCAGTCACCTCTTCAGGTCTTTCGTCAATCAATAAAACCATTAAGTAACACTCGGGATAATTTTTTGCTATAGAGTTTGCTATGCTTTGCAATATCATTGTTTTTCCTGCTTTTGGTGGTGAAATAATGATTGATCGCTGGCCTTTACCGATTGGGCTTACCAGGTCAATTAACCTAGGAGTTAAATCTGGTTTTTTTTCAATTTTTGTAGTCTCAACCTCCATAACTAATTGCTTGTTTGGATATAGTGGGGTTAGGTTATCAAAAGCTATTTTGTGACGAGCTTTCTCCGGTTCTTCAAAGTTTATTTTACTGACTTGCAGTAGTGCAAAATACCTTTCACCCTCTTTAGGGGCTCTAACAGGGCCCTCTACGGTGTCTCCAGTCCGCAAACCAAACTTTCTAATTTGACTTGGGCTTACGTATATATCATCTGGTCCAGGCAAATAATTTGACTCCATTGCCCTTAAAAAACCAAAACCGTCTTGAAGTAATTGCAAAACACCAGCACCAGTGATTTCTTCTTTCTCTGCAACTTTTTTCAGTATTGCAAATAGAATTTCTTGTTTTCTTAATGTGCTAGCATTTTCAATACCAAGCTCTTCGGCTTTAGTAATAAGCTGTTCCGATGATTGTAATTTCAATTCTTGTATATTCATTTAATGAGGGATTGTGGTTAGGATTTCTAAGATATATTAAATATATAGGTTCTTTTAAATATTACAAGTCTAGAGTGGTTTAAAAATAACAATAAAAACAATCAAAATAAGCAATAATGTAGGCACTTCATTAATAATTCTAAAAAATTTTGAAGATTTCGTGTTTTTGTTCAACCTAAAATCCTCAAGCAACTTACCTAAATAAAAATGATATAACGTTAAAAGAATAACTAGTATCAGTTTTATTTTAATCCATAAGGTGCTTAGAGTTTCAAAACCAATATTAGAAATCAAAATCATCCCAAAAATCCAAGACAAAACCATAGCTGGCATCATGATGTATAAATATAATTTTTTTTCCATAATTTTAAATATTGATGAGGTATTGTTATCTTCAAGATTTTCGGTGTGGTAAACAAAAATTCTAGGTAAATATAACAATCCTGCCATCCATGAAATAACTGCAATTAAATGCAAGCTTTTAAATAATAAATAACTATTCATAATTTAAACATGGGCATTTTTTAAAATTAGAAGGGCATTGAACTTTAGGTGGGTAAAGTTCTTCATTAAGTTTATATTCATTCTTCTTAATAATTAATTCGGATAGGGCCTCAATAAAATCTTCATTTATACCAAGTGCAGGGACTCTTGTGTAATCCTTACAACCATTTTTAATGGCAAGTTCTTTATATTCAATATCAAGTTCCACTAGAGTTTCTGAGTGTTCCGACACAAAGGCAATGGGAACTAACACTATATGTTTTTGGTTTTTGGAATTTTCAACAATAATATCTTCTGTAGAAGGTCCGATCCATTTTAGTGGACCAACTCTACTTTGGTAGCTCAAAATCCAATCTAAATCTTTTATGTATAAATTATCCACTATTTTTTTAACTGATTGTTCAACTTGCCATTGATAGGGATCGCCATTTTTAATATTCTTTTCAGGCAAACCATGTGCTGAAAAAATTAATTTGTAATTTGAAAGACCTTCAATTTTTTTTAGGATTTCTTTGCAGTGAGCATTTATAAATTTTTGATCTGTAGGATAACAACAAATGGTGCTGGTTTTAATATTATAGTTATTTTTTTTACAAACATTTTTCCATTCTTTAATTGAAGATCCAGACGTTGCAGCAGAATATTGGGGGTATAATGGCATTAAAATAATCTCGTCAGGCTCGTATAACTTAACTTCTTTAATTACCTCTTCTGCCCTTGGATGCCAGCATCTCATTACTATAAAACATTTATGTGCATTGTTTGAATCTTTTTTATTAAGATTATTTTCAAGCGCACTAGACTGGTCCTTAGTTAGTTTTAAAATCGGAGAGGATCCACCTAATTCTTGGTAAATTTTTTGGGCAACAGGCTCTCTTTTTTTTGCAATTAGTTTTGCAAGAGGATATCTAAAAAAAGTTGGAAGATTTATAATTGCTGGATCATTGAATAAATTAAATAAAAAAGGTTTAACGTTTTCTAATTTATCTGGACCTCCCAAATTAAATAATATAATTGCCTTTTTCATTTAATAATCTTTTACCGTTTTTACTAAATAGTCAACCATGTTTGGATCTGTTTCTGGTAAAACTCCATGCCCTAAATTAAAAATATATGGATGGTCTTTAAAAATATCTAAATATTTTAAAGTATTTTTCTTTAAATTTTCTTTATCACTTAATAATATTTTTGGGTCAAGTCCCCCTTGGATGGGTAAATTCAATTCATTAACAATTTTTGATGGATTAACATTGTAATCTATATTTATAGCATCTGGCTTAACAATTTCACAAAATTCTTTATAATTTTTTATATTTCTTGGAAAACAGATAACTGGGATACTTAGAGATTTTATGTGATTAACTATATTAAGTGTTGGAATATAAATATAATTAGGAATATCTTTTTCATTTAAAAGTCCAGCCCAACTATCAAAAATCTGTATTATTGTAGCACCACTTTTTATCTGTTCATTAATGTGAATTTTTAAGAATTTTTCAATTATATTTAAAAGCTTATTAATTAAAAACTCGTCTTTAAAAAAACTAGATACTAATTCTTTTTTGGGTGAAATTTTATTAATCATGTAAACAAGAAGTGTCCATGGAGCACCTACAAAACCAATTAAATCTTTGTTAATCATAATTTTACTTTGGCTAACTTTTTTTATTGATTTATATATTGGGTATAATTTTTCAATAAAGTCTATTTCGTCTAATTTGGACATTTCTTCTAAATTTAAATTGCCTAATTGAGGACCGAAATCTTTTTTAAAATCAACTTTTTGATTTAAACCAAATGGTAACATTAAAATATCAGAAAAAATTATTGCTGCATCTAAATTAAATCTTTCTATTGGTTGTAGGGTTATTTCAGATGATAAAGTTTCGTTAAGACATAGATTTATGAAATTTGGATTTTGGCTTCTTATATTTCTAAATTCAGGAAGATACCTACCTGCTTGTCTCATTAACCAAATTGGAGAGTTAGTTGTTTTGTTATTTATTAAAATATCTTGAATAGGAGTCATATTAATATGTATATATATAATTATAGTATTAGTAATATAGTATGTGAATAACGGTAATTAATTGTTTTTCACATGTTATCTACCAAATATTAACAAGTAATTCTTAAATAAATTAAAATAAACTGATAAAACTGAGGTTCTATTTAAATATATTATATAAAATGTATATTAATAATTAACATGTTTACTATTGTTAATAAAAAAAAGGTTTTACAGTAAAAAAAATATTTTTTTAAAGTTTTAAATAATGTTAATTAAAATACCAAGTTGCCAACACTTTATACATGAGTAATAATTACGAAATTTATTTAATATCAGATTCTACCGGAGAAACTCTCGATAGGGTTTTTTTGGCTATTAAAGCACAATTTAAAAATATTGAGTATGATGTAAAGTCATATTTTTTTACAAGAACAAAGAATCAGGTTTTGAAAATTTTAGAAGAAGCAAATAAAAACAAAAATTCAATAATTTTATATACTATAGTTGACAGTGGATTAGCAAAATTTTTAGCAAATGAAAGTGATCAAAAAAAGATTCCCTGTTTTGGAGTTTTGGGAAATTTAATTTTAAGCTTCTCTAAATTATTAAATCAACAGGCCTCACATGTACCTAGCGGACAACACGCGCTTAATGAGGAATATTATGAAAGAATTGAAGCCATTCAATTTACAATGAATCATGATGATGGCAATTTAATTACTGAAATAGAAAAATCAGATTTAGTTCTATTGGGTGTTAGCAGAACCAGCAAAACACCAACATCTATCTATTTAGCAAATAAGGGTTTTAAAACATCAAATATTCCACTTGTTAATGAAAATTCAATACCACAAAACTTAAAAGACAATCCAAAAATTACATGTGTAGTTGGACTTACAACAGAAGCCGAAAGATTAGTGGATATAAGAAAAAACAGAATGATAACTCTAAAGGAAAAAGATAACACAAGTTATACAGATATTAAAAAGATAAGAGAAGAAGTAGAAAGTGCCAAAAAAACTTTTGCAAAGTATAAATGGCCAACAATTGATGTAACAAGAAAATCAGTTGAAGAAGTTGCAGCGTCTATAATTAAAATACACGAAATATACAAAAACAATGAATAAAGAAATAATATTAGCATCCAAAAGCGGTGTTAGAAAACAAATATTAGAAAAAAACCAAATAGATTGTTCGGTTGAGCCGTCTAATATAGATGAAGACCTGGTTAAAGAAAGCTTATTAAAAGAAAATGCCTCACCAGAAATCATTTCAAAAAATTTAGCAGAATTAAAAGCAAATAAAATTAGCCAAAAAAGAAATAACAATCTAGTTTTAGGTGCTGATAGTGTTATAGACTTGAATGGTAAAATAATTTCAAAACCACTTAATAGAGAAGAAGCATTAGAAATACTTATTAGATTAAATGGAAAAACTCATCATTTAATAAGCTCAGTTTGTATTTCTCAAAATGGCTCTATGATATGGAATCATACAGATAAAGCTTCTTTAACAATGAAACAAATGAGTGAGGAGCAACTTAAAAAATATTTGGCAAAGATTAGTGATGAAGCGCTTTACGCGTATAATGTATATCAAATTGAGGGTGAGGGTAGATCACTTTTTTCTAAAATAGAAGGCGATGAAGATACAATAATGGGGTTGCCAATTAAAAAAATTAAAGAATATTTAAATAATTATAAATGAAAAAATATTTAGTGATAGGAAATCCAATCGAACATTCTTTGTCTCCAATGATCCATAATTATTGGATGAAGAAGTATAATTTAATAGACAGTATTTATGAAAAAAGAAAAGTAGAAGAAAAAAACTTAAAAGATATTATAAACGAAATTAGAGAAGAAAATTTAGTTGGCGTTAATGTAACAGTTCCATTTAAAAAATTAATTA
>CAJQJC010000074.1 GCA_905478565.1 uncultured Candidatus Pelagibacter sp.
GATATAAATATTTAATCATTTTTTTGGTTTTAATATAAATTAAGTTCTTATACTATTAAATTTATTAGTTATAATAGTTAAATTCAGGGCGAGTGGCGGAACTGGTAGACGCGCACGACTCAAAATCGTGTTTCGCAAGAAGTGAGAGTTCGATTCTCTCTTCGCCCACCAAAAATATGAAAATAGATAAAATTAATAATTTATTAGAATTGTTTTTTGAAAAATATAAAAAACAAAACAGCAATGATGTTTTCTTACAATCATTAGATAAAAATAGAAAATTATATACCTGGGGAGATGTTTATAAAAATACTATAAAATTATCTGAAGAAATTTCAAAGTATATTGAAAAAAATGACAGGTGCTTGTTAATTTCAGAAAATAGACCTGAATGGATGATAGCAGATCTTTCGATTATGCTTTCTAATGGGATAACTGTACCAGCTTATACGACATACACAGAAAGAGATTTTGAATATATAATTAATGACTGCAGCCCAACATTAATTCTTGTCTCTAATAAAAATTTATATGAAAAAATTAAAAACATTATTCCAAGAAAAGATTTTATTAAAAGAATAATTTTGTTTGATAAAGAAAGCACTATTAATGATGAGTTAATAATAAATGTAGAAGATATTTTTGATAGACAAAATTTTAAAGAAAAAAACTTTTTAGCATTAGAAATTAAAAGAACTGACACCGCATGTATTATCTATACTTCAGGAACTCAAGGAAACCCAAAAGGTGTAATGTTAAGTCACGGAGGAATAATTAATAATTGTGAAGGTGCTTACAATTTATTAAAAACATTTATTTCAAAAAAGCCAAAATTTTTAACATGGTTACCACTCTCACATTCATATGAACATACAGTTCAATTTGTACAGATAGTTGTTTCAGCAAAGGTATTTTATGCTGAGAGTATAGAAAAATTGATAAAAAATATGAACGATTGTTCACCAGAAATTATGACTGCAGTCCCTAGATTTTATCAAAATCTATACCAAAAAATAAACTCGTCTTTTAATAAAACAACTGGCCTAAAAAAACTACTAATTGAGCAAACAGTAAAACTTGGTTTGAAAAAGATACATAAAAAAAAACTTTCCCCAAAAGAAAAAGTGATTAATTTTTTTTGTAATAATTTAGTTAGACGAAAAATTAAAAATCAGTTTGGAGGGAATTTAAAAGCATTTGTTTCTGGAGGTGGTGCCTTAGATAAAGAAGTAGGATTATTTTTGAATGCTATTGGGCTACCAACATTACAAGGGTACGGTTTAACCGAAACTTCTCCAGTAGTAAGCTGCAATCACATAGAAGATATCAGAGTCGAAACGGTTGGACCCCCATTTAAAGGAAATTTAGTTAAAATTGCTGATGATGGAGAAATCCTTGTGAAAGGTGAAAATGTTATGTTGGGTTATTGGAAAAATGAAGAGGAAACAAAAAAAGTTTTAAAAAATGGATGGTTATTTACAGGAGACATTGGAGAATTTGATGGTGAATTTTTAAAAATAACAGATAGAAAGAAAGATATTATTATTACTCCAGGTGGAGATAATATTTCTCCAATCAAAATTGAAAATGATTTAAATAAAATAAATTTTATTGAACAAAGTTTAGTTTATGGAGATAACAAACCATATTTAATTGCTTTAATTGTTTTAAATTTAGAAAACAATGAGCTTGATAATGAAAAAATTAAAGAAGAAATTGAAAAAATGAATAAAAATTTAACTAAAATAGAAAAAATAAAAAAATTTATAATAATTAAAGATCAATTTACAATTGAAAATGGATTAATGACACCAACATTAAAATTAAAAAGATATAAAATTATTAAAAAGTATAAAAAAGAAATTGAAAAACTTTTTTGATAATTTATTTAAAAATAGATTATTAGTCGCATAAACTCTAACTTTTTACTTAATAAAAAAAAATTATAAATAAAATCATTTTAAAAAAAAATTTATAAAATATTCTTTAAATTAAAGATTTGACATCACTTACATAAAAAAATAAAAATAAGTTAATAACGAATCATTTTGATTCGTTTAACTTAAACAGGGAGCTAAAGATGGCTACAAGAAGAAAAGCTAAAAAAGCTAAAAAGAAAACTAAGAAAAAAGCTAAAAAAGCTAAAAAAGCTAAAAAAAGAAAAAGAAGATAGTTTATTTTTCTTTTTAAAAAACGCTTCTCATAACGTTATGTGTGAGAGGCGTTTTTTTTTGTCTCAAATATTTATTCTTGAATTTCTGTAGTTGGTTCTTCAGATTGAACTTGCAGGTCTGTTTTTCGCTCTGATGTAATAGGAGCTTTTTGCTGGGCATCTAAATTTCTTTTAAGAGCTTTATCTAATTTTTTTTGAGTATCTTCTAATGAAACGCCCATCACTATTTGAAATTCTGAAAGAATTCTTTCATAAGCTTTTTCAAAAAGTTGTCTTTCACTATAAGATTGATCAACCATTATATCGTCACCTTTATTTAAATCTCTAACAACTTCTGCAAGTTCATAAATTTTACCAGAAGAAATTTTTGACTCATATTCTTGAGCCCGTCTACTCCACATTGATCTTTTAATCTTTGGCTTACTTTTTAAAATAGTAATACATTTATTAACTTGATTAATTGTTGCTAGAGGTCTCAAATGAGCTTGTTTATTGACAGGGACCATTCCGTTAGCTTTATCTTTTTCAAATTTAAGCACATATGTCTCAACATCTATTCCACCAATATTAATTTTTTTAAATTCTGTAATTTGGCCCACACCATGTTTTGGATAAACAACGTAGTCTTTTACTTTATATTCTCTTTTTTCTGTTTCTTGTTTTTTTACTTTTTTTATTTCAGGTTTAATTTCATTGCTTTTTGATATTCTTAATCCATCACTTTTTTGATTAATTTTATCATCTTTTGTTGAAATTAATTTTTCTTTTTTTTTAAGACTTTTTAAAATATTTTTTTTGGGTAATTTTACTTTTTTTACTAAAACTTTTTTTTTGGTAATTTTGCTTTTTGTTTTTTTAGCTATCTTGGATTTAGTTTTAGTAATTGTTTTTTTTTTAACTTTGTTTAATCTACTTTTTTTGAAGATTTTCGTTAAAATATTTCTCGTACTTGTTTTCTTCATTTTTATATTTTTCGTGATCCTCTAGAGGATCTTTTTGTTGTGTAATGTTAGGCCAAATTTCTGAATATTTGGTATTCAGCTCAAGCCATTTTTCACTCCCAGATTCTGTGTCAGCAACTATAGCGTCAACAGGACATTCTGGTTCGCAAACGCCACAATCTATACACTCATCAGGTTTAATTACAAGCATATTTTCACCTTCATAAAAGCAATCAACAGGACAGACTTCTACACAAGTAGTATGTTTGCATTTAATACATTTATCGTTAACTAGATATGTCATTTATTTAATTGTTTTTTTACTTTCTCTTTAATTTCACCCATAGTTTTTGAGTCTATATATAATAAGCCGGTCAATCTTCTCATTAAATTTGTTTCATATATATCAGCTTCGTTGTTTGAATAAATAATTTTCCAAAGAGATTCGATGACTTTCTTTTTTTCTAATTCTGGCATATTTTTAACCTCTTTTGTAAAATCTAATATTTGATTTGAATTTTTTTCTAAAGTTTTTGCATTTAAAATAAACTCATTAATCTCTGAGCTTTTTGCCCCTAAATCCAATAATGTTTTTTTTATAATTTGTTCTTCTTTTTCTGTGTAGTCCTCATCCAGTTTTGCAGCATAAATCAAAAGAGATGCAATCTTAGAAAAGGAGTTTTCTTTACAATTTACCTTGTTTTTACCTTTATCTTTAAAAAATTTAAGCATTAATTTAGATTTAAATTTTTTAAAACTTTAAAAGGACTATTAGAAGTAACTATTCTTTTTGAACTTTTTTTAATTATTTTTTTTGGGTGGTATTTAAAATAAAGTTCATTTTCTTTTTCAAAAGTTTTATAATTCATTTTTTCAATTAACTTTTGGAAATTTTGTTTATTACAACCAAGTAGGTTAAGCATTTCTGGTACTAACCTGATTTCTTTATTTTTATCTGGATTTGAATTTATTATTTGAACAAAAAGTCTTTCTAAAATATCTATTCTAACAAAATAATTTTCAAAATTTTCAAATCCGCATAGGAGCATAAAGTTTTTATTTTTTGCATTTTTATCTTCTACAAAATTTAATCCAAAAGTAGGAGGTGCTAAATTCAAAAATTTTTGGTGAAAGTTTTTCCATAATAAAATTCTCAAAGAAACAGCCTCAGGTTTTAGTAATTTGTATAAAAAAATGTGATATCTTCCAAATTTAACTCCCAGCTCTCTCAGAATTTTTCTCTCTTCTTGTCCAAGTTTTTTTAGATAATCTGTAACATTTTCTCTTTTTAAAACCCCATTATTTTCATACAGCTGATAAGCTAAGGCTTTAATTGAAGAGTTACTTTCTTTTAAATTTTTTAAGTCAATTAGACTTTTTAATACTAGCTCTATCTTTTCTTTAATCCATTTTTCAATAAAGTTAGAAAAATTCTGTTTATCTTTATTATCTAAAAGATCATCTACAATTATAAATATTTCTGGATTTAAATAGTCTTTTCCTTGCTCTAATTTTGCTATAGGAAAATCTCTCCAATAAATTTTAAAATCATTTTTAATTTCTATTAGACCTGTATCTAAAATTAATTGAATTCTTTTTTTTAGCTCTGGTCCCACAGTTTGTCTTGCTGCTTTTTTTAACGATTTAATATCTGTTTCTAGAGCTCCTGCTTTCAAATCCATTTCGAATTTTAGTCCCTTTAAATTACCAATAAATTGACCATCAATTACTACTTTATCATTCTCCATTATTTCAGTTTTAAAATCCATATCTTGTTTTAATCCTCTTGCAAGAATACTTGCTCTTTTATCAATGAATGTTCTGGTAAGTTCTTCATGCAATCTTTCAGACAATCTATCTTCTAATATTTTTGTTTTTTCAATCCAATAATTCTGATTTTCTACCCAATTAATTTTATTTGAAACATATGACCAAGTTCTAACATTTGCAATTCTATTTGACAAAGAATCAACATTTCCATCTAGATTATCCAGTTTCATTAACTGTATTCTCATGTAATCATTACTAATTTTACCATTTATTCCATTTAAGAAGTCAAATACTTTGCCAACAACCTCTATGTGGTTCCCATAGGTTTTTTTTACAAAATCTGGAATTTGACAGCACTCCCAAAGTAACTCTAAGGTATCTTTGTTATCTTTAATATTATGACTTTCCATATTATTTAAAAAATATTTCAAAACTTTTTCATCCTCACATTCATGAATTTTACGCAACCATTCTTTTTTTGGTTTTTCATTAAGTGATTTAATTAGTGCTGAAGCATTATTAAAATTTAACTTAGAGTTTCTCCAAAATAAAATTTTGATTTCTTCGAATTTATGATTTTCAAGTAGCTCAACTTCTTCTGGTGAAATATCTTTACAATTTCCAGTTATACCAAAATTTCCGTCATTTAAATATCTGCCTGCTCGACCAGCTATTTGTCCAATCTCAGATAAATTAAGTTTTCTTAATTTTTTACCATCAAATTTTCTTAAATTTGAAAAGAAAACATTTTCTAAATCCATATTAATACCCATTCCAATTGCATCTGTTGCAACTAGAAAATCGACATCACCTGATTGATATAGATTTACTTGTGCATTTCTAGTTTTAGGACTAAGGGAGCCCATCACAATTGCTGCACCACCTTTTTGTCTTCTAACTAGCTCTGCAATTGCATAAACTTCTTCTGTTGAAAAAGCTATGATAGCTGTTTTTCTATTAATCCTTGAAATTTTTTTATGACCAACAAAAGATAATTTTGAAAGTCTATCTCTATTTATGAATTCAGTATCTTCATTAAGTTTTTTTACTATATTTCTTATAGTGCTTGACCCCATAAACATAGTTAGTTTGTCTCCCCTAACGTTTAGTAATCGATCAGTAAATATGTGACCTCTTTCGTGATCAGCACACATTTGAATTTCATCTATACCCACAAAGTCCAAATGTTTGTTGATTGGCATCGACTCTACAGTGCAAAGGAAATATTTTGCATTAGATGGAATTATTTTTTCTTCACCTGTAATTAAAGCAACTTTATCTGGGCTTATTTTTTTAATTACTTTATCGTAGACTTCTCTTGCTAATAACCTTAGGGGAAATCCAATCATTCCACTATCAAAAGAGAGCATAGTTTCAATTGCAAGAAACGTCTTTCCTGTGTTTGTTGGACCTAGAACAGCAGTAATTTTATTTTTTGACATTTCTATTTATGGTACCTTTAATTATGCTCACACCACATATTGTTACACATAAAGAACAAAAATAGACTAAAACAAGACCGAATCACAATCTTAAGAGTTCTCATTTCTCCTTTATGTTTTTATAAAATAACACTTTTAAAAATATTTAATAACAATTCTTTATAATTCAGCGCTTAAGATTTATCAGTTATTTTATCGAACAAGCTAAACAAAGAGAATAATCATCCTTTAATTTTTAATATTTTCCATATACCTGAGGCAGATGCAATTATTTTATCCGCACATTTTAATTCACAAAATAAAAAAACAAGTGTGTTTGTTTTTTTCAAAATTTTTGTAAATCCTGTTATTTCATCTCCTAATTTGGAAGCACCAATAAATTTAAGATCTAATGATATTGTTACACATGGCGCATTTCCAGCTGTTCTATGAGCAGCTGTTCCGGCTCCCGCATCAATTAATGCTGATAAAAAACCACCATGAGTTATTTCTGCTGCATTTAAGTGATTTTTAGTGATTATAGTCTTAAATACATATTCTGTGTCAGATACTGTTTTAAATAAAACACCACCATTGTGCTTCATGAATCCTGGTTTAATGCTTATCTGTTCAAATTCCTGGGTCATATTTTTTTATAACGCAAAAGTTAAGATTAATAAAATTAATATTACAATAATAAAAAAATAAATAACTGATTTTTGTAATGAAGATTTTACAAGCCAACCTAACATAAAGAACTCCTATTTTTGGTGGACCGCCCAGAACTCGAATCTGGAGTCTCCCGGTTCGTAGCCGAGCGCCTTATCCAATTTGGCCAGCGGTCCTTAATTAAATAATTTTAAAGAATATATCAAAGTTTTTGATGTAATCTAACTTATAAAATAATATGTTATTTTATAAATGAGTAAAAAGTCAAAAGATGTAGTTATAACAGCTGCATTAAGAACACCTATTGGAACTTACGAGGGTTCATTAAAAGATTTAAGTGCTGCCAAATTAGGTTCGTTAGTAATCAAAGAGGCAATAGATAGTTCAAAAATTAAAGTAGAAGAAATTGATGAGGTAATTATGGGGCATGTACTCACTTCTGGTTTGGGACAAAACACAGCAAGACAAGCAGCTATACAAGCCACAATTCCAGTTTCAAAACCTGCTCATATTATTAACCAAGTATGTGGTTCAGGACTGAGATCTGTTGTTTCAGGATATCAATCAATTAAATTAGAAGAAAGTAAAATTGTTGCTGCTGGTGGACAAGAAAACATGTCTAGAGCAATGCATTCAATTTTTTATAGAAAAGATAAAAAATTATCTGAGGATATGCTGATTGATACGATGATTAATGATGGATTGACAGACTCATTTAACAATTATCATATGGGTGTTACTGCTGAAAATATTGCAAACAAATATAAAATTTCTAGAGATGAACAAGATCAGTTTGCATTATATTCTCAAGTTAAAGCACAAAAAGCTATAAGTGAAAATAAATTTATTAAAGAAGTAATTAAAATAGAAATAAATATAGATAAAAAAAAAACAATTTTTGAAACAGATGAATATCCAAGAAGCAATTTAAATTTAGAAGATCTAAAAAAACTAAAAACTGTGTTTAAAGAAAATGGAACAGTCACAGCAGGAAATTCATCTGGAATTAACGATGGAGCAGCAGCAACAATATTAATGTCTCGAAAGGAAGCGGAATTAAGATCTATAGAGCCATTAGCTACAATAGTATCATGGGCAACTTGTGGTGTGGAACCATCACTGATGGGACTTGGACCAATACCAGCAGTACGCTTAGCTTTGGCTAGAGCAAAATGGAATATTGAAGATATTGATTTATTTGAAATTAACGAAGCATTTGCAGCTCAAAGCATTGCAGTAATAAAAGATCTTGGTATTTCAAAAGAAATTGTAAATGTGAATGGAGGAGCAATAGCTTTAGGACATCCAATTGGAGCATCTGGAACTAGAATTTTAGTAACTCTTATTCATGAAATGATAAAACAAAATAAAAGCAAAGGTTGTGCAACTTTATGTATTGGTGGCGGCATGGGAATAGCAATCTGTATTGAGAGAGCCTAAAAAACTTTTTTCTGGGTATTTAGAGATTTTTATTAATAAAATTAGTCGTTTACATAAAAATCTATATTATATGTTAAAATAATAAGAGATTTATTTTTTTTAAGTATATAAATCGTTTTAAAACAATGAGTCAAAAATTACTTGTTCCAGATATCGGTGAATTTGAAAAAGTTGAGGTTATAGAACTTTTGGTAAAAGTTGGAGATCAGATTAATTTAAATGATCCTGTCGTCACGATAGAAAGTGATAAATCAAGCGTTGAAATACCATCAACTCTTTCTGGAGTTGTTGAATCAGTGAATATTAAAGTAGGAGATAAAGTTTCCAAGGGAGACTTGTTATTAAATATTTCATCATCAAAAGATAAAAATACTGAAAAACTGATTCCAAAAGATACTGAAAGTATAATTAAACAAGCTGAAACAGTTTTAAAAAAAAATGTTACTGATAAAAAATCTGTAGAGAGAAAAAAAGATACTATAATTCAAGTAACTAATGAAAATGATATTGACCCACTAGAGACCAAAGATTGGCTTGAGTCCCTATCTGCTGTAGTTGAAAAAGATGGAAATGAAAGAGCACATTTCTTAATAAAAGAATTGATAAATAAAGCTTATCTAGAAGGAGCAAATATTCCCTACACACAAAATACACCATATATTAATACAATCCCCCCAGAAGCAGAGGTTAAATCAAATGGAGATCAAAATATTGAAAGAAGAATAAGATCTCTCATTAGATGGAATGCAGCAGCTATGGTTGTGAGAGCAAATAAAAAATTTCCAGAATTAGGAGGTCACATTGGTACATTTGCATCGGCAGCAACACTTTATGATGTTGGAATGAATCATTTTTGGAGAGCAAAAAATAATAAATTTGGGGGAGATCTGGTATATTTTCAAGGGCATAGTGCACCAGGAATGTATGCCAGAGCATTTTTAGAAGGCAGATTAAATGAAAAACAGTTAGATAGCTTTAGACAAGAGGTTAAACCGGGTGGTCTTTCATCTTACCCGCATCCTTGGTTAATGCCAAAGTTTTGGCAATTTCCAACTGTATCGATGGGCTTAGGACCAATGCTTGCAATTTATCAAGCAAGATACATGAAATATTTGATTAATAGAGGATTAATCAAAGATGAGGGCAGAAAAGTTTGGGCATTTCTTGGTGATGGTGAAATGGATGAACCTGAGTCTTTAGGAGCTATTGGATTAGCTGCAAGAGAAAAATTAGATAATCTAATTTTTGTGGTTAATTGTAATCTTCAAAGATTAGATGGACCTGTAAGGGGGAATGGAAAAATTATCCAGGAACTTGAAGGAAGTTTTAGAGGAGCAGGGTGGAACGTTATCAAAGTAATTTGGGGATCGTACTGGGACTCATTAATTGCAAATGATAAAACAGGTCATTTAGTTAAGATAATGAATGAAACAGTAGATGGTGAATACCAGGCAATGAAAGCAAGAAATGGAGCATATGTAAGAGATAAATTTTTTGGTAAGTATCCAGAAACAAGTGAATTAGTTTCTAGTTTGTCAGATAAAGATATATGGAGATTAAATAGAGGTGGTCACGATCCACATAAAGTTTACGCAGCTTATGATCAAGCCTCAAAAAATAAGGGTAGTCCCACGGTAATTCTTGCAAAAACTATAAAGGGTTATGGAATGGGCAAAACAGGGGAAAGTGTTAATACTACTCACCAGACTAAAAAATTAGATGTAGATGATTTATTATATTACAGAGATCGTTTTGATGTTCCTTTAACAGATAAACAGGTAAAAAATATTGAATATTTTAAACCAGAAGAAAAATCTCCTGAGATAAAATACATTAAAGAAAGAAGAATGGATCTTGGAGGTTTTTTACCTGAAAGAACAACGTATTCAAAACCAATTAAAGCACCAGCTAAAAACATTTTTGATTTCATGAAAGTTTCAACAGGTGAAAAAGAAATGTCAACAACAATGGCATTAGTTAGAATGTTTACAAATCTTTTGAGGGATAAAAATGTTTCTCCAAGATTAGTCCCAATAATTCCAGATGAAGCAAGAACATTTGGAATGGAAGGTTTTTTTCAAAAAATAGGAATTTATGCACATGAGGGACAAAAATATGAACCAGAAGATTCAGAGCAACTAAGCTCATACAGAGAAGATAAAAGTGGACAGGTGTTAGAAGAAGGAATTAATGAAGCTGGAGCGATGTCATCATGGATTGCGGCTGCAACTTCTTATACAAACCATGATATTGAAATGATTCCTATTTATATCTTTTATTCTATGTTTGGCTTTCAACGAATAGGAGATCTAGCCTGGGCAGCAGGAGATAGTCAAGCTAGAGGCTTTCTAATAGGTGCAACTGCAGGAAGAACTACTCTAGCAGGTGAAGGTTTACAACATCAAGATGGCCATAGTCACCTTGTGGCATCCACAATACCAAATTGTGTAACTTACGATCCAACATTTCATTATGAACTGGCAGTAATTTTTAGAGAGGGTTTAAGAAGAATGCATGAAAAAAATGAAAATGTCTTTTATTATATTACAACTATGAATGAAAATTATTCTCACCCGGAGATGCCCAAAGATAAAAATTGTGAAGAAGGAATTCTTAAAGGAATGTATAAAATTAGTGACTTTAGTAGATATAAGAAAACAAAAATTCAGCTATTAGGTTCAGGCACGATATTGAGGGAAATGATGTCAGCTGCAAAAATATTACAAGATGATTATCAAATTGATAGTGAAGTTTGGAGCGTTACAAGCTTTAACGAATTAAGAAAAAATGGAATGGAAACTGAAAGATATAACTTGCTAAATCCTGATAAAGAACCAAAAGTTTCATTTGTCGAAAAATGTCTGGGAAAGACTGAAGGACCAATAATGGCTGCTTCAGATTATATGAGAATGAATTCTGATCAAATTAGACCCTATACAAATAAAAGCTTTTATTCACTGGGCACAGATGGTTTTGGAAGAAGCGATACTAGAAAAAATCTTAGAAAATTCTTTGAAGTTGATAAAGAGCATTTGGTTGCTTATGGATTAAGCGTTTTAGCAAAAGAACAGTTAATCGCATCAAAATATGCAAAAGAAGCCATTAAAAAATATAATATTGATGGAAGCAAACCAATGCCTACTAAGTTATAATTATGTCAGACAAAGAAATTAAAGTACCAAATATTGGAGAATTTAAAGATGTTGAAGTAATTGAGGTGTTAGTCTCAAATGGCCAGTCGGTATTAAAAAACGATCCACTTATTACGATTGAAAGTGATAAATCTAGCGTTGAAATTCCTGCCTCGTTTAATGGAAAAGTTAAGTCAGTAAATATTAAAGTAGGAGATAAAGTTTCAGAAGGTGACTTAATATTAATTTTAGAAAGTGCATCAGAAACAAAGGAAAAGATTCAAGGAAAATCACCTATTGAAAATGAGTTTAAAAAAATTCAAATAATAAAACCTGAAATTCAACAAACTTTAATCAATCAAAGTAAGGTCACAAATATTTCACCAGCAAGCCCAAAAGCTAGAAAATTTGCTAGAGAACTTGGTGTAGATATTAATCAAGTTGTTGGCAGTGAAAAAAGTGGCAGAGTTATTGAAGATGATATTAAAAAATTTGTTTCTTCTAAAACAAAAAATGTTGAAGAAACAAAAGAAAACAAACTGAATAAAATAAAAAACGAATTTGAACATTCTGATTTTGGGGAAATAGAAGTTAAAGATATACCAAGGGTCAAGAAATTGTCATCAACTTATCTAGTAAATTCATGGACAACTATACCTCATGTCACAAACCATGATGAAGTAGACATTACTGAAATGGAAGACTTTAGAAATTCGTTAACAGATATGTATACTGGAGAAAAGAAAAAAATTACACCGCTAGCATTTTTAGTGAAAGCTTTAGTTGTTTCTCTGAAAAAATTCCCAAACTTTAATTCTTCTATAGATGATATTGAAAATGGAAAAATAACTCTAAAAAAATATTTTCATATTGGAATAGCTGTAGATACACAGCATGGCTTGATGGTTCCTAAAATTCGAAATGCTGACAATAAAAATATTAGCTATATAGGAAGTGAATTAAAAAAAATCAGTGATGAATGTAGAAATCTAAAGATAGATAAAAAAGAATTTTTTGGTGGATCAATGACAATTACTAGTCTTGGAGGTATAGGAGGTTCTTTTTTTACACCAATAATTAACTATCCAGAAGTTGCAATTTTGGGCGTTGGAAAATCTCAGGCAAAACAAATTTTAATTAATGGAAAATTCAAAGTAAGAACTATTTTACCTATATCTCTATCTTATGATCACAGAATAATTGATGGCGCAGAAGCTGCTAGATTTAATAATGATTTAAAAGAAAATTTAGGTAAAAATTTTGCCTACAAGTTAGCAGTATAAATCGCTATGACAAAAACAACATCCCTTTTAAGTGCCTTACTTTGTACTTTAATTTGGGGCACTACATTTATTGCGCAAGATACTGGAATGGATGACATTGGTCCATTTACCTTTAATGCCGTAAGATTTTTTATTGGTTTTTTAGCTATAATTCCTTTGGTATTTTTATTTGAATTTAAAAAGTTTAAATCAGAGTTTAAATCTGACACCAAAACCTTTGGTATTCTTTCATTTTTAATTGGATTATCACTTTTTCTAGGCTCAGCTTTACAACAAGTTGCACTTCTTTACACGGATGTTGCAAATGCTGCTTTTTTTACAATTTTCTATGTACCAATGGTCCCAATAATTATTTTTTTATTTAAACAACAATCCATTCATTGGAGTGTTTGGCCTTCAGTAATTTTATGTTTAATAGGTGGCTATTTATTAACAAATTTTCAAGATGCAACAGTTAGGCTTGGAGATAACCTAGTAGTTCTTGGTGCTTTATTTTGGAGTACGCATATAATTTTTACTGGGATGATTATTAAAAAATATGATCTTCCTTTAACTCTTGGAGCTATTCAAACTTTAATTGTTGCTTTATTTTCTTTCATAATTGCATCAATTTATGAAGAATTTATTTACTCAAATATTTTGAAGGAAATTAATTCTATTTTATATGCCGGAATTTTATCAGGAGGATTTGCATTTGTTTTACAAATTTATGCACAAAAAAATATATCACCTGCACCTGCAGCAATAGTTTTTTCATTAGAAGGTGTCTTCGCAACTATTGCGGCTTGGATCTTGTTAAGTCAAATCTTAGATATTAATAATTTAATAGGATGTTTATTTATTTTATTTGGAGTTTTGCTTTCTCAATTAATGCCTATTCTTAAAAAAAATTAATTATATATTATTAAAAATAAAAATAATGCAATTATAATTCTATAAATTACAAAAATATTAAGTGAAAATTTATTAATATATTTCAAAAAAAACTTAACAGTAAAATAAGAAAATAGAAAAGATAATACAATTGATAAAAAGACAAAATAATTTATCTCAAAACTTTGGTTTAAAATATCTTTTAAACTTAAAACACTTGCTCCAGTTAAAGCTGGAATAGCAAGTAAAAAAGAAATTTTACTAGAATCGTATCTATTAAATTTTAGCATTCGTCCAATTGTGATTGTGACTCCAGCTCTACTAACGCCAGGGATTAAAGCTAAAGTTTGAAATAATCCAATATAAAGAATTTTCTTAAAATCTAAATCAGAAGAAATTTTTTTATTAAATTTATTTTGATCAGCAAAATATAAAAAAATACCAAATATAAGAGTGGTCCATGCTATTATTTTTATATCTCTTAATAAATAAATAAAACCTGTTCTATGCAAAAAATATCCAACAACAACAAGTGGAAGAGAACCAATTATAATAAGCAATAATAATTTATGATTATTACTTATATCAAATAATTCTTTTCTAAAAAAAAACACAATTGCCAACAGTGAGCCAAGATGTAAGCTCACATCTATTAGTAAGGAACTTGACTTAAATTCATACAGCGAAGAAACTATAATTAAATGAGCAGATGAACTAATTGGTAGAAATTCAGAAACACCCTGAATAAGAGATAGAATTACAATTTCTATGATGTCTTTAAGCATTTTCTTTCGTAACTTAATTAGAGATTAAATAAAACAATTCTGTGACAACATAGTAGTTATGCAAAAAATTAAAAAACGTTGATAGTACTTATTTATTTGAAAATAAAGGTCATAATAACTGTCTTAGTTTATCTTTTTATATTTAAAAGGCTGATATATCTTTACTTTTAAAAGAAAAAAAATGAATAAAAAAATGTTAAAATTTGTAAAAATAGGTCAACAAAATCCACCTAAAAGAGAAGTCGCTGATAGAAAAGATGACTTTAATGAAATTTACAATGAGTTTATTCAAGAAAAAGCTGGTGAGCAAGCTAGCAGATGTTCACAATGTGGAGTTCCATTTTGTCAAGTTCATTGCCCATTAAGTAATAATATACCAGATTGGTTAAAACTAACAGCAGAGGGAAGACTTAAAGAAGCTTACGAGCTTGCACAAAGTACAAATAACATGCCTGAAGTGTGTGGGAGGATTTGTCCACAGGATAGACTGTGTGAAGGAAATTGTGTAATTGAGCAATCTGGACATGGAACAGTTACAATAGGATCTGTTGAAAAATATATTACTGACACAGCTTGGAAAGAGGGATGGGTAAAACCAATTAAAGTTAAAAATGAAAAAAAACAAAGTGTAGGAATCATAGGAGCTGGTCCAGCTGGATTAGCTGCAGCTGAACAATTGCGAAAATTAGGTTATCAAATTACAATATATGATAGGTATGATAGGGCAGGTGGATTATTAATATATGGAATTCCAAATTTTAAGTTAGAAAAATATGTAGTAGAGAGAAGAACAGAAATATTGGAAAAAAGTGGTATTAAAATAATCCAAAATTTTGAGGTTGGTAAAGACGCCAGTTTAGAACAGTTAAGAGAAAAACATGATGCAATTTTAATAGCCACTGGTGTCTATAAAGCTAGAGAAATAGATTTACCCGGTAAGGATTTGGCAAATATTTTTCCAGCTATGGAGTTTTTAACTGCTTCTAATAAAAAAGGATTAGGGGATAAAGTAAAATTATTTGACAACGGTACTTTGAATGCAGAGGGTAAAAATGTTGTTGTAATTGGTGGCGGTGACACAGCAATGGATTGTGTCAGAACCTCTATAAGACAAAATGCTAAATCTGTAAAATGTTTGTATAGAAGAGACAAAGAAAATATGCCAGGTTCAGCCCGTGAAGTTAAAAATGCAGAAGAAGAAGGTGTAGAATTTGTTTGGTTATCTAGTCCAAAAGAATTTATTGGTAAAAATAAGGTTGAAAGTTTGGTAGTTGATAAAATTAATCTTGGTGAACCAGATGAAACTGGAAGAAGAAAACCTGAAATAAAAGCTAATTCTGAATTTAATATTCAAGCAGACTTAGTAATAAAATCATTAGGATTTGATCCAGAAAATTTACCAAAATTATTTAATTCAAATGATTTACAAGTAACTAAGTGGGGAACTTTAAAAGTAGATTTTGATACCATGGAAAGTAATCTGAAAGGTGTATTTGCAGCAGGTGATATAGTTAGAGGTGCTTCGTTAGTAGTTTGGGCTATTAGAGATGGAAGGGATGTTGCTGAGTCAATAAGGACTTTTTTAGAAAACAAAGAATTTAAATCAACAAAAGTTGCGTAATGAATAACTATTTAAAAAATCGTAAAATTTTAGAAGATGGTAATGTTTATTCAAAAAGTATGGAGCATGATGCTTGTGGAGTGGGATTGATTGCTTCTACTGAAGGCAAAAAATCTAGGAGAGTAGTTGAATACGGAATTAGTGCTCTAAAAGCAGTTTTTCATAGAGGTGCTGTTGATGCTGACGGAAAAACAGGAGATGGAGCTGGAATTCATTTGGAAATTCCATACGATTTTTTTGCTGAAAAAATAGAAATTACAGGCCACAAGCACGATGGTTCAGAAATTTGCGTTGGTATGATTTTTATGCCAAGAAATAATTATGAGGCACAAGAAAACTCTAGGACACTTGTAGAAAGTGAACTAACAAAAAGTAATTTTTCTATTTATGGGTGGAGACAAGTCCCAGTTAATCCAAAAGTTTTAGGAGAGAAAGCTAACCTTACAAGACCGGAAATTACCCAGGTGTTATTTAAACATAACGAAAAAAATTTAACTGGAAAAGAGTTAGAAAGAAAACTTTATGAAACAAGAAGAAAAATTGAAAACAAAGCTATAAAAAATCAAATAGAAGGACTTTATATTTCTTCTCTTAGTTCTAAATCAATAATTTATAAGGGAATGTTTTTAGCTGAGTCAATTGCTGATTTTTATGTAGATCTTAAAGATGAAAAATTTATTTCACGTTTTGTAATATTTCATCAAAGATTTTCTACAAATACAGCACCTAGTTGGGATCTTGCTCAGCCTTTTAGAGCAGTTGCTCATAACGGGGAAATAAATACCTTTAAAGGAAATGTCAATTGGATGAAGGTCCATGAACAAGAAATGGAAAGTCCATTATTTAATGATATGGAAAACTTAAAACCAGTTATACAACCTGGTGCATCAGACTCTGCAGCTTTAGATAACGTATTTGAGCTATTAAACATTTCTGGTCAACCAGCTCCACTCGCTAAATTAATGTTAATTCCCGATGCTTGGTCAAAAAAAAGCAAAACTCTTTCTAAGGATCACCAACAATTATTTAATTTCTTAAATAGCACAATGGAGCCATGGGATGGTCCAGCAGCGATTGCAGCAACAGACAATGAATGGGTTATAGCAGCAACAGACAGAAATGGCCTACGTCCAATGAGATACACTATTACTAAAGATAAAATTCTTTGTGCAGGATCAGAAACGGGCATGATAGAATTAGATGAAAAAAGAATTATATCCAAAGGAAGATTAGGACCAGGAGAAATAATTGGTGTGAGAATAGAAAAAGGTAAGGTTTTTACCAATAGTCAGATCAAAGACTTCATAGCCAAAGAGTACAAACATTTTAACAATCAAATTGTTGACTTAGATAAAAAGCTTACAATCAAAAATGAAAAACCTATTTTTTTAGCTGAAGAACTTAGAAAAAGACAACATTCATTTGGATATAGTCTCGAAGACTTAGAGCTTATATTACACCCAATGGCTGAAGACGCAAAAGAAGCAATTGGTTCTATGGGTGATGATACACCACTTGCAGTACTGTCTGATAAATATAGACCACTATATCATTTTTTTAGACAAAATTTTAGCCAAGTAACCAATCCACCTATAGATTCTTTAAGAGAAAATAAAGTAATGAGCTTAAAAACAAGATTTGGAAACCTTGGAAATATTTTAGATTTTAATAATTTAACTAAAGAAAATATATATGTTTTAAATAGCCCTATTTTATCTAACTCTCAGCTAGAAAAATTTATTAATTTTTTTGGTAAAAATTCAATTACTATAGATTGCACATTTAAAAAAGATCAAAATCTAGAACAAACAATTGAAAGAATTCAAAACGAGTCTGAAATTTCAGTAAGACAAGGTATTACGCAAATTATTCTGAGTGATAAAAATGTTTCAGAGGAAAGATTAGCTGTACCAATGCTTTTAAGCGTTGGTGCAATTAATACCCATTTAATTAAAAATAAATTAAGAGGCTATGCATCTATAAATGTTCAAACGGCCGAGGCTCTTGATACGCATTCATTTGCAACCTTAATCGGCGTTGGAGCTACAACTGTAAACCCTTATTTAGCACTAGATAGTCTTTACCAAAGATTTGAAAAAAAATTATTTGGTAAATTTGGTTATGATGAATGCATAGAAAGATTTATTCAATCAGTAAATTATGGATTGTTGAAGATAATGTCTAAAATGGGAATATCAGTTTTAAGTTCATATAGAGGTGGGTGTAATTTTGAAACAGTAGGGCTGAGTAGAACTATAGCTTCAGAATATTTTCCTGGAGTTATATCAAAGATTTCTGGAATAGGACTTAATGGAATTGAAAAAAAATTAAGAATAATACACAGTCAAGCATTTGAAGAAAATAACTCTGTTTTACCAATTGGAGGGTTATATAGATATAGAAAAAATGGAGAGACACACCAATATCAGGGTAAACTAATGCATTTATTACAAAGCTCTGTTGGATCTAACTCTTTTGAAGGATATAAAAAATATGTTGATGGAATTTATAATCTTCCACCAATACATTTGAGAGACCTTATTGGTTTTAGAGAAAGAAATTTAAACCCATCTATAAATATTTCTGAAGTGGAACCAATTGAAAATATTTTAAAAAGATTTGGAAGCGGAAGCATGTCACACGGTGCTTTATCAAAAGAGGCACATGAAACATTAGCAATAGGAATGAATAGAATTAAAGGAGCTTCTTGTAGTGGAGAGGGCGGAGAAGATGAAAAAAGATTTACCAAAATGAGTAATGGAGATAGTGCAAATTCTAGAGTAAAACAAATTGCATCTGCAAGATTTGGTGTAACTATTAATTATTTAAATAACTGTAATGAAATTGAAATAAAGATAGCGCAAGGAGCTAAACCTGGAGAAGGTGGACAATTACCAGGATTTAAAGTTACAAATGAAATTGCAAGACTGAGACATTCAACACCTGGGGTAACATTAATATCTCCCCCACCTCACCATGATATATATTCTATTGAAGATTTAGCACAATTAATTTATGATCTTAAGCAAGTAAATCCAGAAGCAAGAGTGGGAGTAAAATTGGTTGCTTCATCAGGTATTGGCACTATTGCTGCCGGAGTAGCAAAAGCAAAAGCAGATATAATTTTAATATCTGGCCACAATGGTGGAACAGGGGCAACTCCTCAAACTAGTGTTAAATATGTTGGCATTCCTTGGGAAATGGGTCTAACAGAAGCTAACCAGGTTTTAACCCTTAATAACTTAAGACACAAGGTAACACTTAGAACTGATGGTGGAATTAAAACTGGTAGAGATGTAGTTATCGCAGCAATGATGGGAGCTGAAGAATATGGTGTTGCAACAACTGCGCTTGTAGCAATGGGTTGTATAATGGTTAGACAATGCCACTCTAATACATGCCCAGTTGGAGTATGTACTCAAGACGATGAATTAAGAAAAAAATTTTCTGGTACCCCTGAAAAAGTAGTAAACTTATTTAGTTTTATTGCTCAAGAAGTAAGAGAAATTTTATCACAATTAGGCTTTAAATCTTTAAATGAAATAATTGGCAGAACAGATTTATTAAGACAGGTTAGTAAAGCTTCATCAAATTTAGATGATTTAGATTTAAATCCATTATTTGTTCAAGCCGATCCTGGAGAAAATTTAAGATATTGTGAAAAACAAGAAATAAATTTTGTACCAGATACTTTAGATCAAGAAATCATACCAGAGATAGAGGACAAGTTAGAAAAAAATAAAACAATCAATAAAGAATTTGAAATTAAAAATACACATAGAACTGTTGGAACAAGAATATCTCACTATTTGTATAAAAAGTATGGAAACGATAAACTCCAACCAGATTTTTTATCGCTCAGATTTAAGGGTTCAGCTGGTCAATCTTTTGGTGCTTTTGCGATAAAAGGATTGAAGCTAATTCTTCAAGGGGATGCAAACGATTATGTTGGAAAAGGTCTGTCAGGAGCAACAATCTCAATTAAGTTATCGGATGAAAGTAATTTAATCTCAAATGAAAATACAATTATTGGGAATACTGTATTATATGGTGCTACATCAGGAAAACTTTTTGCAGCAGGACAAGCGGGAGAAAGATTTGGAGTAAGGAATTCTGGAGCTATAGCTGTAATTGAAGGGTGTGACTCAAATGCTTGTGAGTATATGACAGGAGGTACTGTTGTAGTACTTGGTGAGGTAGGTGACAATTTTGGAGCCGGTATGACTGGAGGAATGGCATTTATCTACGATCCAAATAAAGAATTTGAAAAAAAAGCAAATCCAGAAACTATCATATGGCAATCACCAGAAACAAATTATTGGATAGATTACTTAAAAAAATTATTAATAGAACATAATTTAGAGACAAATTCTAATTTATCAAAAAAAATAACTGATAATTTTGATAATGAAATTGAAAACTTTATACAGGTGTGCCCAAAAGAGATGCTTGATAAGCTATCCAATCCGATTAGTTTAAAACCAGTTATAAAAGAAGTAAGTTAGAGTGAAAAACATTAATATTTTCTGTTTTGGCTTTGGACAGGTAGCCAAAAGTTTTTTGACTAAAATTGATTTAGAAAATTATAATATAAATCTATCAACAACGTCTAGAAACGAAACATCAAAAAAAAATTTTAATGGAATTAACTATCAAAACTATTTTTTAAATGGTGAAAAATATGATCAAGATTTAATTTCAAATTTGAAGAAATCTGATCATATCTTGATTTCTATACCACCAATAGAAGGCTCTGATATAGTTGTTAAAATGTTTTCAAAATTCATAGAAAATTCAAATATAAAATGGGTGACTTATTTATCTGCTACGAGTGTTTATGGAAATCATGATGGAGAATGGGTCGATGAAAAAAGCAAAAATAAACCAACCTCTCAAAATGGAATAGACAGGCTGGAAGCTGAAAACTCATGGCTTTCTTTGAAGATTAAGTGCAATTTACCGATCCAAATATTTAGATTATCGGGAATTTATTCAAATAAAAATAATATTTTAAATCGATTACAGATAGGTACTGCAAAATTGGTTAATAAAAAAAATCATTTTTTTTCAAGAGTGCACGTAGATGACATAGGAAATATATTATACAAATCATTAACCAAGTTTAAAGAAGGTGAAATCTATAATATTTCAGATGACAAACCTTCTTCATCTGAAGAAATAATATTATATGCTGCAAAATTATTGAATATCAAAAATATAAAAAAAATTGAAATTGAAAACTTGGAAAACCCAATGCTAAAAAATTTTTATAAGGACTCAAAAAAAGTTAATAATAAAAAAATGAAAGAGTTTTTTAATTATAAATTAAAATTTCCTACTTATATTGAGGGACTAAATTATATCAGAGACAATTTTATTAAGCTCTAAAATTATTATTTTTAACTCTTTTTTATTTGAAAGACTGTGATCACCATTATTAATTTTAATAAATTTTTTTTTCGCAGCTGTAAAAATTTTTAATACTTCCTTTGAATATTTCTGGGGAACAACTTCATCTTTACTACCATGGATCATTGTTACTTTTATTTTTGAATGAATTTTTTTTTTTAATACTTTATTTTTTCTACCATCTTTTATTAATTGGTAGGTAATTGGGTACTCATAATTGCCATGTTTTAAATGATAGATATTTTTTTTAACTGTTTCATTTTTCATTTTTTTTGTAAATTTTTTCCACATTAGGTTTTCTAGAAATTCTGGAGCTGAACCTATTCCAACAAATCCTTTAATTTGTTTTTTAAAAAAACTAAATTGATTAATTGATAGCCAAGAACCCATGCTTGATCCAACTAAAATAAAATTATTCTTTTTTATTATCCTTTTTATTGAAATCTGAACATCTTTGCTCCATTTACTAATATTTCCATCAGTAAATTTTCCAGAAGATTTACCATGACCAGAGTATTCAATAGCAAGAAATCCTAGATTATTTTTTTTTGCATACTGTAAAATTGTTTTAGGTTTTTCACCCTCAATATCTGACATAAACCCATGAAGGAAAACAATATAAAGATTGTTTTGTTTATAATTATGTAGGTATCTGATTTTCTTATATTTAGAGATTTTAAGGTATTTAAATTTGTTCATATCAGTTTATTACCATTAATTCTTAATATATAAGTTTATCAGATGTCTTCAGAATTAAAAGTTTTGCAAGTAATTCCCAAATTGGGTTATGGAGGTGCAGAAACAGGTTGTTATGATCTCGCGCACTATCTACATGAAAATAATTGTTCTTCCTTTATAGCAACAAGTGGAGGAGATTTAATAAAATTTATAGATAAAAAAAAAGTAAAACTGTTTAGGCTTCCAGTCCATAGCAAAAATCCTCTCATAATAATTTTTAATACCTTTGCCTTAGTTTTTATTATTTTAGTTAACGGTATTTCTATTGTTCACGCAAGAAGTCGAGCGCCAGCTTGGTCTTGTTTTCTTGCCACAAAGATTACAAGAAAAAAATTTGTTACAACTTTTCATGGCACATATAACTTTAACAATAGTATAAAAAAATTTTATAATTCAATTATGGTTAGATCTAATTTAATTATAGCAGGATCAAATTTTATTTTTTCCCATATAAATAAAAACTACTCAAAGTATCTAGGGGCTAAAAAAAAACTATTAGTTATTTTTAGAGGTATTAACGTTGACTATTTTGATCCATCTACAACCACTGAAACACAAGAAAAGCAACTATTAATAGATTGGCAGATAGACAAGAGTAAAAAGATAATTTTGTTGCCGGGTAGATTGACATCATGGAAGGGTCAAGAGTCATTTATTGAAGCACTTAGTTTGGTGAATAAGGAATTGGGGTATGACTCTTTTTATGGAGTAATTCTTGGTAGTGACCAAGGAAGAAATGTATATAAAAAAAAAATTACAAGATTGGTTGAGCAGCATAGATTAACAAACCAGTTAAAATTTATTGAACATTGTAAAAACATGCCAGTGGCATATAAAATTTCTGATTTAATTGTGTCAGCGTCAATAGAACCTGAGTCTTTTGGAAGAGTTGCAGTTGAGGCTCAATCTATGAAAAAACCAATTTTGGCGAGTGATATTGGTGGGTCTAACGAAACTGTAGAAAATGGTAAAACAGGTTTTTTATTTGAGGCTGGAAACCCAGTATCTTTAAGTAACAAAATTCTAGAAATTTTGAAATTGGATGAATCTACATTGAAATCAATGGGTAATGAGGGTAGAAAAAATATAATTAAAAAATTTAATGTTGAAAAAATGTGTTTTTCTACTTATTCAGAGTACAAAAAGTTATTAAATTAAATGCCAATAATTACACTACCAGACGGAAACGATATTAATTTTTCAAAAAAAGTTACAGGACTTGAAGTTGCTGAAAAAATTAGTAAATCACTTTCAAAAGAAGCATCTATAATTAGTGTAGATGGAGAACTTAAAGATTTAAATCATATCATTGATAAAGACTGTTCTGTAAAAATTTTTACATCTAAAGATAAGGAAGGTTTAGATACAATTAGACATGATACAGCTCATATTACAGCAATGGCAGTACAAGAAATTTTTCCAGGAACTCAAGTGACTATTGGTCCAGTAATTGAAAATGGATTTTATTATGATTTTTCAAGAAAAGAACCTTTTACTGAAGAAGATTTAAGTAAAATCGAAAATAAGATGAAAGAAATTGTCGATAGAGATGTTTTAACCACTAGAGAAGTTTGGAACAGAGACAAAGCAATAAAACATTTTAAAGAAAAAGGTGAAATTTATAAAGCTGAAATTATTGAGGGTATTCCAGAAAAAGAAGATGTTTCTATTTATTTCCATGGAGAATGGCATGATTTATGCAAAGGCCCACATTTATCTTCAACTGGAAAAATAGGTAAATATTTTAAATTGATGAAAGTATCTGGTGCATATTGGAGAGGAGATTCTAAAAATGAAATGTTGCAAAGAATATACGGAACAAGCTGGGCTACTCAAAAAGATTTAGATAATTATTTAAAAAGAATAGAAGAAGCAGAAAAAAGAGATCATAGAAAGTTAGGAAAAGAGATGGATTTATTTCATTTTAGAGAAGAAAGTCCTGGTTCAGTTTTTTGGCACGAAAAGGGCTGGAAGTTATTTCAAAAATTAGTTTCTTACATGAGGTCAAAGCAAGAGGCAGCAGGTTATAAAGAAGTAAATACACCTGAAATTTTAGATAGAGCGCTTTGGGAAAAATCAGGACATTGGGAAAAATATGGAGAACACATGTATACTTCGCAAACACCTGATCAAAAAATATTTGCAATAAAACCAATGAATTGTCCTGGCCATGTACAAGTGTTTAATCAGGGTTTAAAAAGCTATAGAGATCTTCCTTTGAGGATTTCTGAATTTGGAAAAGTACATAGATATGAGCCATCAGGATCATTACACGGACTATTAAGAGTTCGTGCATTTACACAGGATGATGCACATATTTTTTGTACAGAAGATCAGATCACTAACGAATGTTTAATTGTAACAAATCTAATATTAGATATTTATAAAGATCTTGGATTTGAAAATGTCATATTAAAATATTCTGATCGACCAGATCTTAGAGTTGGTGATGATAAAGTTTGGGATAAAGCTGAAAAAGCTTTATTGGATGCGGTCAAAGCATCTAAATTAGAATATACAGTTAACAAAGGTGAGGGAGCTTTCTATGGTCCTAAAATTGAGTTTGTTTTAAGAGATGCTATTGGTAGAGATTGGCAATGTGGAACTTTGCAAGTAGATCTAAATTTACCTGGCAGATTAGAGGCTTCTTTTGTAGATAAGGATGGTAATAAAAAAATTCCTGTGATGCTTCATAGAGCGTTGTTTGGATCTCTTGAGCGTTTTATAGGAATACTTATAGAAAATTATGCAGGAAAATTTCCATTTTGGATATCACCACTACAAGTAATAGTGATACCTATTTCAGAGGAGTTTGATGATTATGCAAAAGAGGTGAATGCTAAAATCATAAATGCAGGAATAAGCTCTGAAGTAGATTTAAAAAATCATAATTTAAATTACAAAATAAGAGAGCATTCTTTATCAAAAGTACCACTTTTATTAATTTGTGGAAAAAAAGAAGTTGACAGTAAGTCTGTAACGATTAGAAGATTGGATACTAATAAACAAGAAAATATGGAACTAAATTTATTTTTAAAAAAATTCTCAGCTTTAAATAAAGCATCTTCAAATTAAGTGGCAGATTTTAAACAAAATTATTTTCAAAGAAGAACAAAAGATAGAGGCCCTAGATCAAATAATAGAATCTCTTCTCCTGAAGTTCAAGTTATTGGAAGTGATGGGAATAATCTTGGAATACTAAATACCAATGAAGCTATTTCAATGGCAAAAGATCAAGGCTTGGACTTAATTGAAATATCACCTAATGCAAAACCACCTGTTTGTAAAATTATAGACATGGGAAAATTTAAATATGATGCTCAAAAAAAAGCAAATGTTGCAAAAAAAAAACAAAAAATAGTTGCTTTAAAAGAGATAAAGATGAGACCAGTTACAGAAACCCATGATTATGAATTTAAAGTTAAAAATGCTAAAAAATTTATAGAAAAGGGAGATAAGGTAAAATTTACAATTAGATTTAAAGGCAGAGAATTACAGCATTCTCATTTAGGTAAAGAATTGATGGATAAAATAAAAGTAGATATGCAAGATATAGGTAAAGTAGAACTGCACCCAAAGTTTGATGGAAAGCAAATGATTATGGTTATTCAGCCTTTATAAGGCTTAATAGTGGTTGTAAATCTATTCCAATATTTGTATAAGACCGCGTAATTATGCCAAAATTAAAAACAAAAAGTTCAGCAAAAAAAAGATTTAAAGTTTCAGCCACTGGGAAAGTAATGATGGCTCAAGCTGGAAAAAGACATGGTATGATCAAGAGAACAAATTCACAAATTAGAAAATTAAGAGGCACAACAACTATGTCAAAACAAGATGGCAAAATAGTTAAATCATATATGCCCTACAGTTTAAGAGGATAAAATGGCTAGAGTAAAAAGAGGCGTAACAAGTCATGCAAAACACAAAAAAGTTTTAAAGGCCGTTAAAGGTCAATGGGGCAGAAGAAAAAATACTATAAGAATTGCAAAACAGGCTATGGAAAAAGCCATGCAATATGCCTATAGAGATCGTAGAACTAAAAAAAGAGAATTTAAGTCTTTATGGATCCAAAGAATTAACGCAGGTGTTAGATCTGAAGGATTAACGTACTCAAAATTTATTAATGGGCTTTTAAAGTGTGGAATTAAGTTAGATAGAAAAATTTTAGCAGAAATAGCCTATGATAGCCCAGAAGCCTTCAAAACAATCGTTCAAAAAGCACAATCAGCATTAAATTAATCTTCACTATTGTTTTTCTTCAATGAAGAAATAATCTCTTAATATGTCTGATATTAAAAAAATAAAAGATGAATTTCTTTCAAAGTTAAATGGAAATTTAGATTTAAATCAAATTAATGAAATTAAAAGTGAACTATTTGGTAAAAATGGACTTATATCATCCCAGTTTAAAAAATTAGGTTCTGTTGCTGAAAGTGATAGAAAAATTTTTGCGTCAGATTTAAATACTGTGAAAGAAGAGCTTCAAAGTAAAATTTTACAAAAAATTCAAGATATTGAAACAAAGGAAATAAATCAAAAATTAGAAAAAGAAAAATTGGACATAACATTGCCTGAAAGACCTTTTGTTCAAGGAAAGATTCATCCAGTTTCACAGGTAATTGATGAAATCTCGTCTATATTTTCTGAAATTGGCTTTAGTGTAGAAGAGGGCCCAGATGTAGAGAATGAATATAATAATTTTACAGCACTCAATACACCTGACAATCATCCAGCTCGCGATATGCACGATACTTTTTATTTGGATAATAAAAAAGAATTACTGCTAAGAACGCATACTTCACCAGTTCAGATTAGAACAATGCTTAAAGAAAAACCTCCTTTTAAGATTATTGCTCCTGGTAGAACTTATAGATCTGATAGTGATCAAACGCACGCACCAATGTTTCATCAAGTAGAAGGTTTACATATTGATAAAAATATTAATATGGGACATTTAAAAGGATGTTTAGATTATTTTATTAAAGAATTTTTTGAGGTAGATAAAATAAAAATGAGGTTTAGGCCAAGTCATTTTCCATTCACAGAACCTTCCGCAGAAGTTGATATTGGTTATGAAATAAAAGATGGAAAAATTATAATTGGTGAAGGTGATAAATGGTTAGAAATTTTAGGATGTGGGATGGTTCATCCAAATGTTTTAAAAAATGTTAAAATAGATCCGAAAAAATATCAAGGTTATGCTTTTGGTATTGGCATAGATAGATTAGCAATGCTTAAATATGGAATAAATGATTTGAGAGCGTTTTTTGAATGTGATTATAGATGGTTAAATCATTTTGGGTTTGATCCATTAGATGTGCCAACAAATTATAGAGGCTTGAGCAGATGAAGATAACTTCAAATTGGCTTAAGGAACATCTGGATACTCAATTTACTGAAAATCAAATTATTAATAAATTAACAGACATTGGTCTTGAAGTTGAAAGTGTTGAAACTCAATCAAGTGAGTCAGATAGTTTTTTAATTGCTAAAATATTAAAAACAGAAAAACATCCAGATGCAGATAGGCTAAAGGTTTGTGATGTAGATATTGGAGCGAAAGAGCCAGTCAAAGTGGTATGCGGTGCACCAAATGCAACGGAAGGGTTAATAACAATTTATGCTCCACCAGGTGCAGTAATTCCTAAAAATCAGATGAAATTGGTGATAAGCAAAATTAGAGGAGTAACATCACATGGTATGCTTTGTTCAGAGTCAGAATTAAATTTATCAAATGAAAGTGATGGCATTACTGAACTTTCTAATAAAAAGTATGGCAATAAAATTGGTAAAAATTATTTTACAAAAAGCTCTTTAAAAGTAATTGATATCTCGATCACTCCAAATAGAGCTGACTGTTTAGGTGTTAAAGGGTTAGCAAGAGATCTAGCTGCTGCAGGATCTGGTAAATTAAAGATTAAAAAAAAAGAAAAATTAATTCAAAAAAATAAACAAAAAATTAACATTAAAATTGCTAAAGAAAAAAACCAAGGATGTAATACATTTGGGAGTTGTTTGATTACTGGTGTAAAAAATACTGAAAGCCCTAAATGGCTAAAGGAAAAAATTTTTTCTCTAGGTCAAAAACCCATCTCAGCCATAGTTGATATAACTAATTATGTGATGTTTGATTTAAATAGGCCATTACATGCTTATGACGCAGATAAAATTGATAAAGGCATTGTAGTTAGAAATTCAAAAAAAGGAGAAAAATTTAAAGCACTAGATAATAAAGAGTATGTATTGGAGAATGAGATGTGTGTGATCTCTGATAATACTGGAATATTAGGTTTGGGAGGAATAATTGGAGGCACTAGATCTGGAACTGAACTAGAAACTAAGAATGTACTAATTGAAGCAGCATATTTTAGTCCAAGATCAATTAGAAAAACATCAAAAGCTTTAAATATAGATACTGATGCAAAATTTAGATTTGAAAGAGGAATTGATCCATTGTCATCAGAAGAAGGTCTTCAAAGAGCAGCTGAATTAATAAAAAAAATTTGTGGTGGGGAAGTTAGTAAGTTTGATGTTCAAAAAATTGAAAATAATAAAAAAAAAATAGTAAAATTTGAAATAGCATCATTTGAAAAAATAACAGGCTTTAGTATTGAACCAAAAGAAATGATTAAAATCTTGGGCAACCTTGGATTTGAAATTAAAAAAGATAAAAAGTCATTAATTTTAAAAGTACCTTCTTGGAGACCAGATATCGAACAAGAGATAGATATCATAGAAGAACTAGTAAGAATACATGGATACGATAAAATCAAAATTATAGAACCTAAAAAAAATAGAACAAAACCAACATTAAACAATAAACAAAGATTGTTTCATTTTCTTCAAAGATCTTTGGCATCTAAAGGTTTTTTTGAAACTATAACTTGGTCTTTTACTGATTCTAAAATTAATAAATTATTTTTAGAAAACAATAAGGAGATAAATATTATAAATCCTATTAGCTCAGATCTTAATGTCTTAAGAAATTCTATTTTTTCTAATTTAATTATTCACATAAATAAAAATTTAGATAGAGGATTTAAAGATATTTCATTATTTGAAATTGGACCTATATTTTCAGGATCGAAACCAGGTCAACAAGAAACTGTAGTTTGCGGATTACGTGCCGGTAAAATTTCTAGATTAAATTGGTTGGAAAAAGATAGGTTAGTTGATGTATTTGACGTTAAACAAGATGTGGTAAAGAGTTTAGTGGAAGCAGGATTTAATCAAAACAAATTATATATAGATGACAAAACTCCTAGTTATTACCATCCTGGAAAATCAGGAAGAATATTTCTTAATAAAGATAAAGAAAAAGTTGTAGCTTATTTTGGGGAAATTCATCCACATATAATAAAAAAAATAGATATTAAGACGGAGTCATTAGCTGGTTTTGAAATATTTTTAGACAATATAAAACAAACTAAAAAAACATTAAATGATCAAAAAACACTATATAAATATTCAGATTATCAAAAATCAGAAAGAGATTTTGCATTTGTTTTAAATAAAAATTTTCATGTACAGGAGCTAATAGAAATAATTTCTAAAATAGATCAAAATTTAATTAGAGCAGTAAAAGTTTTTGACGTTTATGAAGGAGAAAATATCCCAGAGGGAAAAAAATCTATTGCTTTAAATGTTACCATCCAATCTTCAGAAAAAACCTTAAAAGATGAAGACTTAGATAGAATTAATCAACTTATAATCTCTACTGTAGAAGAAAAAATTGGTGCAAAAATAAGATCTTAAATATGAGCACTATCGACAACATTAGAAATTTTGCCATTATTGCACATATTGATCATGGTAAATCTACTATTGCAGATAGAATAATTCATAATTGTGGGGGACTTACTGAAAGAGAAATGAAAGCACAGGTCTTGGATTCTATGGATATCGAACGAGAACGAGGAATTACAATTAAAGCACAAACAGTAAAATTAAATTACAAAGCAAAAGATGGCAAAGAGTACATTTTAAATATTATAGATACTCCAGGACATGTAGATTTTAGCTATGAAGTAAGTAGATCATTATATGCGTGCGAAGGCTCAATTTTAATTGTAGATAGCACCCAAGGTGTTGAGGCTCAAACATTGGCTAATGTATATCAAGCATTAGATATTAATCATGAAATAGTACCAGTTTTAAATAAAGTAGATTTACCCGCCTCTGATTTAGAAAAAACAAAAAAACAAATTGAAGATGTAATAGGTATTGATACCGAAAATGCCATACCATGCTCTGGAAAAACTGGTGAAGGAATTGGAGATATTTTAGAACAAATTATTAAATCACTACCAGGCCCCAAAGGAAAAAAAGAAGAAGTTTTAAAATGTTTGTTGGTTGACAGTTGGTATGACACTTATTTAGGAGTGGTTATATTAGTTAGAGTTATTGATGGAAAAATCTCAAAGAACATGAAGATCAAAATGATGTCTACTGAACAAGAGTATATTATCGAAAAAGTGGGAGTGTTTACTCCAAAGGCAACAGATATTAATGAACTAAATGCAGGTGAGATTGGTTTTATAACAACAGGAATAAAAGTATTATCTGAAACAAAAGTAGGTGATACTATTTGTGACGCAAGTAACCCGCTTAAAGAGGCTTTACCAGGGTTTAAACCAAGTAAACCTGTTGTATTTTGTGGTCTATTTCCTGTTGATAGTTCTGAATATCAAAAATTAAAAGATGGTCTTGGAAAATTACAATTAAATGATGCAAGCTTTTCTTTTGAGGCAGAGTCATCTTCAGCTTTAGGATTAGGCTTTAGATGTGGTTTTTTAGGATTATTACACTTAGAAATAATAACGGAAAGATTAGAAAGAGAATTTGATATAAACTTATTAACAA
>CAJQJC010000075.1 GCA_905478565.1 uncultured Candidatus Pelagibacter sp.
ATTACTATAGCTGGATCTCACGGTCATTTTGAACTCAATGTATTTAAACCAATGATTGCTCATAATATACTTCAATCAATCGATCTTATCGCTGATTCTACAAAAAATTTTTCAGAATTTTGTGTAAAAGGAATAAAAGCAAACAAAAGAAAAATTAAAGAACATTTAGATAATTCCCTAATGCTTGTAACTGCTTTAGCTCCACACATTGGGTACGACCAAGCTTCTAAAATTGCAAAAAATGCACTAAAAAATAATACATCTTTAAAATATGAAGCTTTAAAAACAGGTCTTATAAATGAAAAAAATTATGAAAAAATTGTAGACCCAAAAAAAATGATTTATCCAAAATAAGCTTCAAACACTTTATTAAAAATTCTTCTAGATTTATGAAAATTAAAATTTTCAATATCATTAAGCTCTTTCAATATTTTTAAAGCTTGATCATTGTCCTCAATATCATCGAATTTGATTCTGTTAACATCTATTTGATTAGATAAAAAATTAAAGTCTAAGTTAATTTTAATAACTTTAATATCTGACCTTAAATTTTTTGGGGTTTGTAAAAGTGAAAATAAATTGCCAGAATTTTTTATATTAATTAAGATATCAGTATTTAGAACTAAATCATTATCAGTGTAAGATAGGTTGCTATTGCTTATTTCCAAAGAGCCTATCTTATTATTAATGAATTTACTTTTATTAAAATTAATTGCACCATTCGTTATATTAAAATTTACTAATGAACTATTAAATAGTTGACTATTTTTATTTTCTTTAATTACAATTGAGGTATTGGCGCTAATATTGTTATTCAACAATATTTGACTTTTAATAAGTTCACTTAAAATAGAGTCCAAGTTGAGTAATTTAGATAAGTCATATTTTTTTAGTTCTATTCCAAATTCAAGGTTAAAGGGTTTAGTAAATAATTTACCTCTATAATCAAAATTTGGATTTTTGACTGTTTTTTCATCCGACTCAAAAGAAATTAAATTTTTTTCTACTTCATATTTAGTTTGTGTTTTAAAATTTGAAATTGAAATTAACGATAAACCTTGAATTATTTCATCAGTTAAATTTGAATATTCATTTAATATTTTTAATCGTAATTTATCTGATGAAATTATAATTTCTTTCTTTTTTGTATCAAAATCTTTTAACAGATCAAAATTAAATGAAGTTTTAAAAATTTCACCTTTTGTTTTTAAGATATTATTCAACTTTAAATTATCATAAAAAAAATATGTTTCCGGTACTTTTACAATAGCAACAGTGTTTTGCTCATCATCTTTAAAAAAAACTTTACTTTTATTTATCTTTATTTTTTTATTAGAAAATCTATTTTCAGTTCCTTTTATTAAAAAAGACAAATCTTTTCCTTGTAATGAAAAATTTGCATCATTGATGTGTACTTTTTTAAAGGTAATATTTTCTTTTTTTAAAAAATTACTTTGATAAAAAAATACTTTTAGTCTTTTAATTTCTGCAATTTCAATTGGCTTGTCTTCACGTTCTATAATAATCTTTGAATCTTTTATCAAAAAATGTGGTGAAGGCAAAATATTGTAAGAAATTGCTGAAGAAGAACTAAGATTAATATTAAATTCATCTATTAATTTTTTTTCAACTAAATTCTGCACCCAGGTTTTGTCGTATAAAGCTGGAATTGATAAATAAAATAAATAAAAAAATAATATGGAAATAAAAGCTATTATAAATTTATTAAAATTACTTATTTTAGAGCTTTTTCCAAAATATTTGGTTTTTAAATTATCAAACTTAAAAAATAACTTTTGAGTAAATGTATTTACATTTTTAGTTATTTTTTTTTTAAAAAAATAACTAATTGAATCACTTATTTTTATAAAAAAGTTTGATAATGGTTTTTTTACTAAGTTGTTAAACAGTTTATTAAATTTTTTAGTCAAATTCCAAAAATGCCAAACAAAAAAATATTTTATTTTATATATAACTTTTAATAGTGTATTTATGATCAATGAATCAATCAGCTTTGTAATTTTTTTGGTATATTTTTGTTTCATATCTACTAATAAAATTTAATAAGCTTATAATGAATATTTTAAAATGATAAACTCTGATTATTTAAATGATCTAAATAAAGCTCAAAAAGAAGCAGTTTTACACCTTAATGGACCATTACTTATAGTTGCTGGAGCTGGCTCTGGTAAAACTAAAGTTCTCACATCTAGAATCGCTCATATAATTAAAGAGAAGAAAGCTTTTCCTAATCAGATATTGTCTGTAACTTTTACAAATAAGGCTGCAAAGGAGATGCAAAATAGAATAAGTTCTATGCTTAATTCTGAAGCTACTGGATTGTCTTGGTTAGGTACTTTTCATTCAACTTGTGCAAAACTATTAAGAAAGCATGCTTCGGCAGCTGGTCTTACGTCAAATTTTACAATTATAGATACGGATGATCAAATAAGATTAATTAAAAATATTTGTAAAGCTGAAAATATTGATATTAAACAATTAGCACCGAAATATATTTTATCAATTATTGATAGATGGAAAAATAAAGGGTTTTATCCAAACGATGTGATTGTTGACAAAAAAGACATTTATGAAAAAACTGTTCAACCCTTATACAAAATCTATCAACAAAAACTTTTAGATTTAAATACATGTGATTTTGGTGATCTAATTCTTCATACTGTAAAAATATTAGAAAAAAATTTAGATATTAGAAAAATTTATACTAATAATTTTAAATTTATATTGGTGGATGAGTATCAAGATACAAACTATATTCAAAGTAGATGGTTGTATTTATTATCAGAAAAACATAAAAATATATGTTGTGTAGGAGATGATGATCAGTCTATTTATAGTTGGCGTGGCGCAGAAATAAAAAATTTTCTTGATTTTGATAAAGTATATAAAAATTCTAAAATTATTCGATTAGAGGAAAATTATAGGTCATCTCAAAATATTTTATCTGTTGCTTCAAAGTTAATTGAAAATAATCAAAATAGAGTCGGCAAAACTTTACGTACAACTATGAAAGAGGGAGATTTAGTTTCACTTAACTGTTTCAAGAATGGGAAGGATGAAGCAATAGCTGTTGGGGATGAAATTGAAAAAAAATTAAAAAAAAATTTTTCATTTAATAATATCGCAATTCTAGTTAGGGCTATTTTTCAAACACGAGAATTTGAAGAACGTTTTTTAAAAATTGGAATTCCATATAGAATTTTAGGTGGTACTAAATTTTATGAAAGAGCAGAAATTAAGGATTGTGTAGCTTATTTAAGAATGGTGTATCAACCAAAAGATGATTTAGCTTTTGATAGAATTGTTAATCAACCTAAAAGATCTATTGGTGAAAGTACAATTAAACTAATACATGAACATTCAAAAAATAACTCTTTAACTCTTGAATCTTCATCAAAGCAATTAATAGAACTTAATTTGATCAAACCGAAAACAAAAGTTGGTTTAAGTTCATTTTTATTTTTAATGGAAAAATGGAGGAATGATTTAAATGTAAAAAAAATTAACCATATAAAATTGCTTCAACTAATTTTAGATGAGTCCGGTTACTCAGCTATGCTTAAAAATAAAAAAGATGTTGATAATGAAAATAGATTAGAAAATATCAAAGAGTTATTAAGTGCTATGAAAGAGTTTGATAATTTAGAGAATTTTTTAGAACATGTTGCTCTTGCGACATCGATCGATCAGGATTGGGATGGAGAAAAAGTAAATATGATGACTATGCATGGCTCAAAGGGTCTTGAATTTGACGTTGTATTTTTACCTGGGTGGGAAGAGGGTCTATTTCCGCATCAAAAATCAATAGAAGAAAAAGGACAAAATGGCTTAGAGGAAGAAAGAAGACTTGCTTATGTAGGGATCACAAGGGCTAAAAAAAAAGCACTAATATCATTTTCAATGAATAGATTTTATCAAGGAGATTGGATTGATAGTATGGCCTCAAGATTTATTGAGGAACTTCCAGAAAAGTTTTTAGAAAAAAATTCTTTTTTTGATGAAAATGATGAAAATGATTTTGAATTTAACCAAGATTTTGATTTTAATGATGAAAATAATAACAGGAGTCCTGGTTGGGCTAGATACCAAAAAAGAATTAAATGATAAATAAAAATATTAAAAAATTAAAAAACAAAATCAATCAATTAAATATCGATGGTTACATTATTCCAAAAAATGATGAATTTTTTTCGGAGTATGATCAAAATAATAGACTAAAAAATATATCTAATTTTACAGGTTCTGCTGGTTTTGCCGTAATTTTGAAAAATAAAAACTATCTCTTTGTAGATGGAAGATACACAATTCAAGCAAAAAAAGAAGCGGGTAAAAATTTTAAAATTATTGAACTCCATAAACAATTACCTTACCAAATTATTAAAAACTACAAACTAGGATTTGATCCCAAATTATTCACATCAAAAAAATTGATGTTTTATTTTTCAAAACACAATAAATTAATATCAATAAAAAAGAATTTAATTGACTCGGTATCTAAAAAAAATATTAAAAAAACAAGGCCCTTTTTTTCTTTAAATAAAAAAATTGTAGGTGAAAGCCATCTATCAAAAATAAGAAAAGTTATTGATTATCTAAAAAAAAATAAAACAGATTTTTTATTTATAAGTGCCCCAGAAAATGTTGCGTGGATTTTAAATATCCGTGGATACGACAATCCAACTAGCCCAATACCAAATTGTAGATTAATTATTGGTAAAAATAAAAAATTATTTTTAATTGCTAAAGAGGAAAATTGTCAAAAAATTATAAAAGAAAATATAATAAAAAAAAATCAATTAATAGATTTAGATAATTTTGAAAATTTCATAAATAAAATAAAAGGAAAAAACTTTATAATCGACAATCAATCCTGTTCAATTTTTTATGAAAAAATAATTAAATCTAAATTTAATATTATTAATAAAGGTGACCCCATATATGATTTAAAATCAGTTAAAAATCCATGTGAAATTAAACACATGATTGAAGCACACAATAAAGACGGTCTAGCTTTAACCAGGTTTATATTTTGGATTAAAAATATTAATAAAAAAAAATTAACAGAAGTCGATGCTCAGATTAAACTAGAAAAATTTAGAAGATATAGTGCAGATTATCTATTTCCTAGTTTTGATACGATAGCTGGAACTGGATCGAATGGTGCTATCGTTCATTACAGGGCAACAAAAAAATCAACAAAAATAATTAATAAAAAAGATATTTTTTTATGTGATTCTGGTGGTCAATATAAGTATGGGACAACTGATGTAACTAGAACTATTTCTTTTTCAAAGCCTAAAAAATTTATAAAGGATATTTACACTAAAGTATTAAAAGGACACATAGCGGTAGCTCAAACCAATCTTCAAAAAGATAATACTGGTAAAAAAATTGATAAAAGAGCTAGAAAGTTTCTAAAAGTATCTAAGTTAGATTATGCACATGGAACAGGTCATGGTGTTGGTTTTTTTTTAAATGTACACGAAGGACCACAATCAATATCAAAACACAATACAGTTAAAATTAAACAGGGTATGATTTTAAGTAATGAACCCGGTTTTTACAAAGAGGGAGATTTTGGTATTAGAATTGAAAATTTAATTTATGTAAAAAATTTTAAAAAAAAGATGTATTTTGAGAATTTGACTTTTGTTCCTATGGAAAAAGATTTAATTAATTTTAAAATGTTAAATAATAATGAAAAAAATTACTTATTTAAATATCATTTAAATATTTACTCAAAATATTCTAAATTTTTAAATAGACCTGAAAGAAAATGGCTAGCTAGTCTTATTTAGCATTTTAAGCCATTCAACTTGATTAATTATTTTTATCTTTAAATCTTTGGCTAAATTAATTTTTTTTATAGTTGGTTTTTCTCCTATGATTAAATAATTAAGTTTTTTATTTACATTACTTATTATTTTACCTGAATTATTTTCTATTAAAGATTTTGCTTCAGCTCTACTGATTCCATCTAATTTACCTGTTAGCATAAATGTTTTATTTTTTAATAGCCCATCTTTATCTTTTAGTGGAACACTTTTAATTGTGAGTTTTTTAACTAATTCTGATAAAATTTCTTTGTTGAATTTATTAAAAAAAAAATTTTTAATTGAAGCAATCTGAGTTTCACCAATTCCATCAATATCTAATAAAATTTTTATATTTTTCTTATTAATTAATTTAAGAAAATTTAATGATGATTGTAAGTGTCTAGCAATTAACTTTGCATTTTCTTGCCCTATATGTCTTATGCCTAAAGAATAAATAAACCTATCTAGTGAAACTTTTTTTTTTTCTTCAATTGAATATTTTAAATTTGCAACCGATAATGCTCCCCATCCATCTAGTTTTTGAATTTTATGGTAATCTAAATCAAAAATATCATTTGGTGACCTAATGAGTTTCAAGTGCCAAAAATTTTCTATAATTTTTTTTCCTAGCCCATCTATATTGAATGCTTCTTTAGAAACGAAATGCTTTAATTTTTCTATCGCTATTTTTTCACACTCGTACCCTTCGCTCACACATCTTCTGACAGCATCTTTTTTTTTTGTGATTTCGTTATAATCTTTAACTGTTTTACCACCACAAGATGGGCAGTTAGTTGGAAAACTAAATTTTTTTGAATCTTTATCTCTTTTACTTAAATCAACTGATACTACGTGAGGAATTACATCACCTGCTCTTTCAACATTAACTGTATCTCCAACTCTTATGTCTTTTCTTATTATTTCATCCTCATTATGAAGAGTAGCGTTTGAAACTACTACACCTCCTATATTTACTGGTTTTATTTTTGCAACAGGTGTTAAGGCTCCAGTTCTTCCAACTTGAATATCAATATTTAATATTTCTGAGGTAGCTTTATTAGCTGAGAATTTATGGGCTATTGCCCACCTTGGTGCATTAGCAGCAAAACCTAATCTTTTTTGTAAGTCAAAATCGTTTACCTTATATACAATACCATCAATATCTACATCAATTTCTTTTCTTTTCTTTTCTAAGTCCACATGATTTGCTATCAAGTTTTTTATACTGGAAATTTTTTTATTAAATGGATTAGTTTTGAAGCCCCATTTTTTTAAATTTTCTAAAAAATCTGACTGAGTTTTAATATTTAAATTATCAACATATCCATATGTATAAGCTATAAATTTTAGAGGTATTTTTTTTGTTGCATCGGGGTCTTTTTGACGTAACGACCCAGATGCTGCATTTCTTGGGTTTGCAAATCTGTCTTTAATTTTCTTAAAATCACTATTATTGATAAACACTTCTCCACGTATATCAATTTCGCTCGGAAAATTATTTATTTTTACAAATTTAGGGATGTCATTAATTGTATTTAAATTTTTTGTAATATCTTCTCCTTCTTTACCATCTCCACGAGAAAGTCCTTTTATAAATTTTCCATTTATATAAGTTAATGATGCGGATATGCCATCTATCTTTGGTTCTGCACTATATTCAATTGTGGGAGCATCTTTCATGCTTAAAAAATTAAGCATTTTTTTCTCAAAATTTAAAAGATCAGTCTCATCGAAAGCGTTAGCTAAAGAAAGCATGGGGACTTTATGTTTTATTTTTTTAAAATTTTTTGAAGGGGTATAACCCACTGAATTACTAGGTGACTTTTCATTTTTTAAAAAGGGATATTTTTTTTCTAAAACAAAAATTTCATTTTTTAAAATATCATATGCTTGGTCAGTTATAGAGGGTTTATTCTCATCATAATAAGATTTATTATGCTTCTGTATCTCTTTTATTTTTGTTAGATAATCTTTTTTAACTAGATTTTTTTTCATTTCTCTGAAAAAGTTTTTTAAATTTTTTAAATAATCCTTTTTTTTCTTTTTTAGTTGCTTTCTTAATTTCTATTTTTTTATAGTCTTTATTAAAAATCTTATAAGTTGCTTTATACCATTCGCTTGATGCATAATTATAGCCTAATAAGTTTCCATATTTTTTAGACTCCTCAATAAGACCGAGGTGATAATAAATTTCTACTAATCTATGAATGGCTTCTTCTACATAAACTGTTGTGTCATAGTCCTTTGTAACAATCTTAAAACGGTTTATGGCCGCAATCCATTTTTGTTTTTTTATATAATGTCGCCCAATATACATTTCTTTTGACGCTAGTATGTCATTGATTAAGTCGATTTTATATTTGGAGTCACTTGCAAAATCTGATTCTGGGAAATTATTTATAACATATTGAAATTTATTTTTTGCGTTAACTAAAGACGATAAATCTGTTTTTTCATCGACAATTAATTCATAATAACACATCGCAATTAAGTAATGGGCATAACTCTCTTTTGGATCACCTTTATATGTTTTTAAAAATCTTTCTAAATTAAATAGTGCCTTAGAAAAATAATCTTGAAGATAGTAAGCGTAAGAAGCCATGAGTGCCGATTTAGATGCCCACTCAGATTGTGGATACAGTAATTCTGCTTCAAGGAATTTTTGAGCAGCATAAAATGTATCTCCTTTTTCTAAGGCAATCATCCCCTCTTTATAAGATGAGATCATTTCTTGTTCTTGATCCATTTCTTTAATTAAGGAGATTTCTTTTTTTTCAGCTGTACAAGATTGTAATAATAATAATACAAATAATAGCTTGCCTAGTTTAATTATTAATTTCATTGAAGTATATTATTTATATAGCAAAAAAAACTTAAGCAATAGATCTTAAATGTTTTTTATTAACAAATGTATATGGAAGTGTTTTTTCTTTAATTTCTAATATTGAATAGTTTTCTTTATTTTCGAAAACTTTTCGTAATAATTGATTTGTAAGCTTGTGTCCACCTTGTGAACAAACTAATTTTCCAATAATCTTATAACCTGCAAGATACAAGTCACCCATACAATCTAAAATTTTATGGTTCACAAATTCTTTATCATTTCTTAATCCATTCTCATTTATAACCTTATCGTCTTTAACAACAATGGCGTTTTCAAGACTTCCTCCTTTTGCAAGACCCATTTCTTTTAACTTTGCAACATCTTCATATAAACAAAATGTTCTAGAATTATAAATATCTGTTAGATCTGACTCATAAACTTTTATTGAATTTCTTTGATTGCCTATAGTTTTATTTTCATACTTAAGCTCAAAATCTATATCTAAGCTAATTTTACTTGGTTCAATGAAAATGACTTTTTTTCCATCTTTAAATTCTATTTTTTTTTCTATTTTAATTATCTTAATTGGAGACTCACTACTTTTTATTCCAACTTTAAGGATTTCATCAATAAAAATTTTTGCTGAGCCATCTAAAATTGGAACTTCTTGATTGTTAATTTCTACAAGGGCATTATCTATGCCCGCACCATAAAAAGCTCCCATTAAATGTTCAATTGTTGAAACACTTACTCCATGTTCATTAGAAATAGTTGTGCAAAAAATGGCACTGCTTACATTAAATACATTGGGAATAACAATGTTATTTTGTTTAATATCTACTCTTTTAAAAACAATCCCAGTATTTGGTTCGGCTGGTTTAATTTTTATATTTGCAGCTAATCCGCTGTGCAGACCAACACCACTAAGTGAAATATCTTTATTCAATGTTTTTTGGCTTAATACTGACATGAAAGAACTTATAATTTCATCTACTTAATTAAGAAAAACAAGAAATGTTACAGTAAAATACTAATTTACCTGAATAAGTGAAAAAGCTTTTCGAAAAACCCTTTTTTTTTTGCTTTTTTTGGGATTATTACAACTTCTTGTTTGTTAAAACCCCCAATAAGTTTAAATGCTGACTCACATATATCTTCCGTTGATTCCTCAATTAATTCAATTTTTTTTGAAAAAGAAATTTTTTCCTTAAACTCACTATCCAGTATTCTCGAACCATCCCCCATTAAAACTACTTTATGCTGATCTAATAATGCAAAGTCTAAGTTTAATTTTATAGTTTTTAAAGACAATTCAAGTATTTCTTCAATACGAGCAGATATGATTTGCTGAACTAAATTTGTCGATATCTTTTTTTCATTCAAAACATTTTTTTGTTGTTCAAAATTAATTTTAATATTTTCAGAATCTTCCATATTCAAATTTAAAATTTTAGATATATCGCTAGTAATATGATTTCCACCAATAGGTAAAACATCAAAAAATATAATTTCATTTTTATTGTAATAAATTATTGATGTTTTTTTAAAACCAACATCTATAAATAAAATATTTTCATTTAAAAAGAAGCTATTTTTATAATTTAAAGACTTTGCATAACTGGAACAAAAAATTTGATTAATTGAAATATCTAATTTAAAAAAAATTCTCTTGTAATAATCTATAATATTTTTTGGAATACATATAAAAAGAACATCAATTGATATTAGATTACAATTCATTTTATCTGGAAAAAAATTATAATTAGTATCGTCTATTTTATAATTTTGTATAATTATATGAACAATATTTTGATTAGGATAATTTTTTAACAGCTGTTGTTTCGCATCTTGAATTAAAAATTGAATATCTTCTTTTTTCAATTTTGATCCATCTAATTTTTTTGAAATTGAAACACCAATGGTCAACATTTTTTGAGAATCAATCATTAAATTTATGCTGTCTAAATATTCATCAGTATTTTTTTCAAGAGAAGTTACAATATCTTTTATCTTAATGTCGATATCAGATTGAACAAAAAAAAATTCACTTTCAGTATAAAAGCTTTTTTTTATATCATCTACATTAATAGCGCCTCCTCTTACTCTAGAAGATCCACAATCAAAAATAAATTCAAATTTTTTTTCTCTCATTATTTTACAATAATTTGATTTGGTATTCTTAGATCAATAAATTTATTTTTTTTAAAATTGTCATCATTTAAAATTTTTTTTGCTAAGTATAATGACTCATATATTTTCTTATTTGGTAATTTAATTAATACATTATCATTAGTCAAAATATCCCACCTACCTGATGAAAAATAAATTAATGATTTTAAATCTTCAAAATTAAATCCTGAACGTTCAAGATGTATTTTTAGTTCCAAAAATTTATTAGAATTAAATTTACCAAATATGCTAGGCAATTTTTTTTTAAAGTCTTTATTGCTTATTAGTTTTCCATTAGATCCAACTAAAACATCATCTTTATTTGAAATTTTTGCTATAAATTTAGTTGGCTTTATATTTATGTTGAGTTCTCTAGGATAGATCTTTTTAACCGAATATTTTTCTACAATATTAAATTCAGAAATAGAATTTTTTAACACTTCTTTTTTTAAAAAAAATATATTTTTTTCAATTGTTTTGTATAATTCATCATTTAGTCCCTCTATATTATCTAATGGTATTCCTGTAATATTGATGTTGTCTATTTGAAACAGATTTTCAGTTTTATATAGAGTCTTGTTTGTTGTTGTGCTTAATGCTACTAAAAAAAAAAAATACAATATTAAGGATTTTTTTTTACCTATTAATTGATGCATCTTTTAATATCCATTCAATTAACTTTATAAAGCTAATACCTTTATATCTAGCAATTTCTGGGACCAGTGATAATTTGGTCATGCCTGGCTGGGTATTTAGTTCCAATAAATAAAATTTTCCTTTGAAGAATTTAAAATCTGATCTTGTTACCCCTTTACAACCAATTACTTTATGTGCCTTTAATGCTATATCTGTAACTATTTTAAATTCTTTTTTAGTAATTTTAACAGGTATGATGTGTTTTGTATTTGATTTGGGGTTATATTTAGCTTCGTAATCATAAAACTCTCTTTTAGGTTTTAGCTCTATCGCTCCCAACTTTTTTTTCCCCATAATAGCCACTTGTATTTCTCTGCCTGGGATAAATTCTTCAATTAATATTTCCTTGTAATATTCTAATTTTTTTAGGCGTCGTAACAAATTTTTTTTATTACATATATAAACGTGGACACTTGAGCCTTCGTTTATAGGTTTTATAACAACAGGAAATTTTAATTTTTTTTCAATCTTTTTAATAATAGTCTTATCTTTTTTTACAAATATATATTTAATATATTTTGGAGTTAAAATATTATTTTGTAAAAAAATCTTTTTTGAAATTTCTTTATCCATTGCTATAGATGAGGCTATGGCACCTGAATGAGTGTATGGAATCTTTTGAGCTTCTAAGATTGTTTGTATATATCCATCTTCACCAAATTGACCATGCAAAGCATTAAAAATAATATCTGGCTTATATTTTCTTAAATTTTTGGACAATTCTAAATTAGGTTCACTAGTTAATACTTTATATCCATTTTTTTTTAATTCTTTTGAAACCTCTTTACCAGTTTCCAGGCTAATTAATCGTTCTTTAGAAATGCCACCACTAATAATTAAAATTTTTTTTTTCATATCTCGCCTAGTATCTTAATTTCTTTTTCTAGTTTAATACCTGTTTTTTTTTCAACATTCTCACGGACAAATTCTATCAATTTAATCATATCTTTAAAGCTAGCATTATTCTTGTTCACAAAAAAATTACAATGTTTATCTGAAATACAAGCATCACCAAAAGTTGTATTTAATGGTACAGACTCTTTTATTAATTCCCAAACTTTTTTATTTGTTTGGTTTATAGGATTCTTAAATGTACTTCCACTTGTTTTGATTTTAGTGGGTTGAGTACTATCTTTTTTCTTTTTGAGTTCTAATATTTTTTTTTTAATAGCATCTTTATCTTTTTTTTCACCCTTAACAGAAGCACTCAAAAAAATTAGGTCATTTGGCAAATTATTATTTCTATATTCAAATAATACTTTGTTAGCAGGTAATGTTATGACATTACCAATTCTGTCAATTGCTTGTATGGATATAAGTATATCTTTAAACTCCTTGCCAAAACATCCCGCATTCATTTTTAAACCTCCACCTACAGTTCCAGGTATGCAGGCTAAGAACTCTAAGCCTCCTATTTCATTATCCTGAGCAAATTCTGAGAGTTTAGCATCCAAACAAGAACTGCCTGCTACAATAATATTATTAGGTAATAGTGAAATATTTGAAAAATTTTTTCCTAATTTTATGACTATGCCATCGTATAGGTTGTCACTTATTAATGTATTTGAGCCAGCACCTAAAATATGTATTTTTTCCTTATTTCCAAATTTTTTTAAGAATGAAACTAGGTCTGCTAATGTATCTGGCTTAAAATATACTTTTGTTTTACCTCCTATATTAAACCAATTACTTTTTTTTAAATCATGATCAAAATAAAATCTGCTGCCTACCTCTTTAGAAAATTTTTTAATCTCTTCTATATTCATTTTAATAACTCTGGCATCTCTTTAATCCATGATGAAATGGTACCTGCTCCCATTCCAATTACAATTTTTTTTCCATATACATTACTTTTGATTAATTTTGCTATTTGATATTGATCCTCTACTAAAAATAAATTCACTTTTGAATTTTTTATAATTTCTTTAGCAAATAGATTATAGCTAAATCCAAGTTTTAATTTTTCTCCTGCGGCATAAACTGGACAAAGAATTACAGAGTCAGCTTTTTTAAATGATGAACTGAACTCTTTTTTAAGATCTCTTAACCTTGATATTCTGTGAGGCTGAAAAATACATATTATTTCATGATCTTTGTATGCCTCTCTTACTCCACTTAAGACTTCTTTGATTTCTGTTGGATGGTGTGCATAATCATCATAAAAATTAACATTACGATATGAAAATATTTTGTTAAATCTTCTTTGAACTCCTGTGAATTCATTCAAACCTTTTTTTATAATTTTTTTTGGTATTCCAATTGTAAAGGCTAGTGCCGCTGCTGCTGTTGAATTTCTAATATTATGAATACCAAGTAGCGGTATCTTAAAATTTTTTATTGATATTTTTTTCTTTCCTGGAATTTTAATCAATAAATCAAACTCAGAAAATTCTTTAAACTGTTTTATATTTTTTATATAAAATTGAGACTTTGGATTAGTTCCATAAGTGTAGTAATTTTTTATTTTAATTTTTTTTAACATTTCAGCATTATTTTTATCATCGATACAGATAAAAGATTTTCCGAATGAAGGAACCTTATTTACAAATTCCAAGAACAAATCTTTAAGTTCATTCATAGATTTATAAAAATCCATATGTTCCCTGTCTATATTTGTAACAATCGAGTATGTAGGAGGAACATGAATAAAACTTCCATCGGATTCGTCTGCTTCTAATATGCACCAATCGCTCTTGCCAAGTTTTGCTGAATTTTTTAAAGAATTAAGAACTCCACCATTTATAATTGTGGGGTCCAATTTTGTTTTAGAAAATATTGAAGCCATTAAAGATGTTGTTGTAGTTTTGCCATGCGATCCTGTCACTACTATATTTTTTGTTAAAGAAACAATATGGGCCAACATTTTTCCACGCTGATAAATTGGTAGCTGTTTTTTTCTGGCTTCAATTAATTCTGGATTATTTTTTTTTATTGCTGATGAAATCACAATAATTGTTGCTTTTTTAATGTTTTTTTTTGAGTGATTAATAGAAATTTTTATTTTATTTTTTTTTAATCGATCAATATTTTTATTATGTGAAATATCACTTCCCTGAACATTAAAACCCATGCCTTTCATAATCAATGATAGTCCACTCATACCAATACCACCAATGCCTATAAAATGTATTACTTCAGTCTTAGCTAATTCAATTTTCATTAATTGTGTCTATAATTTTTTGATTTACATTATTCCATGAGTTTTGAAAGTTAAAGTTTTTCATATTATTTTTTTTTTTAAGATATTCTTTTTTGTCTTGAATTATATGTATTAATTTGCTTGTCAAATTTGTTTCATTAATTTCATTTTGATTCATAATCCAATTACAACCATATTGTTCATAAAAATTTGCATTTTCAAATTGATGATTATCTTTTGAAGAAGGGAGTGGTATTGCCAAATGAGGAATATTCATAAATATTAATTCGGCTAATGTTGATGCTCCTGCTCTTGTAATGCAGATATTAGACTTATTCATTATATCTGAAATATTTGCATTAAAATCAAATATTTCACTTTCTATAGTGTTTGAAGAGTAATAATCTTTTAATTGTTTAAAATTGTCAGTATTTGTTTGTTGATAAATTTTTAGTTTATATTTTTTACTAATCTCCTTGATTGAATGAATTATTGTATCAAATAATTTTGCTCCTTGGCTTCCCCCTATAATTAAAATATTAGTTTTCTCATCTGTCTTTTCAAGTTTGTGAGTTTCATAAAATTCTTTTCTCACCAATGGGTAGATAGTAGATATTTTATTCTTATATTTATCTGGAAAATTTTTAATTTTATCTGAATAACAAAATATTTTATTACAGTATTTAATAAAAATCTTATTAGATCTACCTAACACCATATTCGGCTCTATTAAAAACAACTTTCTATTCAATATTTTAGACGCAAAACATAAGGGTAAAGACATGTACCCACCTGTTGAAATTACTATTTCAATCTTTTTTTCTTTTAACAATATGAAAGATCTTATTATTGAATTGAAAAATAAAATAATTTGAAAAGGTAAATAAAAAATATTTCTTGATAGTTTGGGTGTGTCTATGATCTCAATATTATATTTTTCTTTTTTTAAAAATTTTATTCCTCTTCGATCTGAAGTTAAATGTAAATTGTATTTGTCTTTTAAATGTTCGTAAATAATAGTTGCTGGAATGACATGACCGCCAGAACCTCCAGTAGTGATTAAGATATTTTTTCTCATATTAGACAACTTTTCTTTTTGTCAAATTTAATATTATACCTGATAAAATTGACATACCTATTATAGATGATCCTCCATAGCTTAAATAAGGCAATGTCATTCCAGTAGTGGGAAACAATCTAATATTTACACCCAAATGTATGAGTGCTTGGGAAATGATAAGAGTTATTAGCCCTGTTAATATTAATTTAACTTTCTCATCTTTTTCTAGATAAATTCTTTTAAATACTGTGTAAATTAAAAACAAAAATATGAATAATAATAAGATAATAAAAACAATTCCAAACTCCTCAGAAATTACAGATACTATATAATCCGTGTGAGCTTCTGGGACTCTATTTTTTAAAGTGCCCTCTCCAATGCCCTTACCAAAAAAACCTCCACTTGAAATAGCTTCTATTGCTTTTTCAGATTGAAAATTATGCGTTCCAGTATTAGGATCAAAAAAAGAAAAAACTCTATTTTTTATATACCCGAACTTGTCCACAAAAAAAATAAGATAAAAAAGTATAAAAATAGAAACAGTAAAAACAGTTAAAAAAATTGTAAGACTAATTCCAGAAATAAAAACAAGAGTTAACCAAGATAAAAAAATAAGTAGTGTTTGACCAATATCTGGCTGCATCATTAACAAAAATAATATGGGGACAATTACCATTAAGCTAATAAAATATTTATAATAAATATTATAATTTTTTTCACTACTTAAAATTATAGCAATTAAAATTATTGCAAATGGTTTAACAAGTTCTATTGGTTGAAATCTTGGTAAAAAAAATAAATCAAGCCATCTTCTTGAGCCATTTACTTCAGTTCCAATTATAGGTACCAAAAATAAAAAAAATAATGATATAAAAAATAATAGAATTGATAATGTAAATAGTGGTTTTTTATTCAAAGATGAAAAAAAGATTAAAATCAATATTCCTAAACAAATATATATTAAGTGTTTAAAAAAGAAAAAATAATTATTTGTATTTAGTTTATCAGACGCGATTAATGAAGTTGATACTAATGAAAAAAATAAACCTAAACCAAATAAAAATATAATTAATAAGAATATTGTTTTATCAATCTTTTTCCACCAGGCATAATAAAAATTATAAATCACATTATCACTCAGCATCAAGCATTCCCTTAATTAGGTGATTAAAATAGTTTCCTCTATCTTCAAAATTTTTAAAACTATCAAAAGAGGCCGCAGCTGGACTAAAGAGTATTATGTGTTGTTTTTGTTTTTTATTATTTTTCTTAATATCTATTAAAACTTTTTTTATTGAGGATTTTAAATCATCAAATAATTGGTAATTTATTTTTTTTTTTAGTTTATTTATAAAGAATATTTTATTTTTTCCAAAAATATATGCTTCGATATTTTTACATTCACTTTTATTCAAAAGAAATTTATCTCCTTTTTTAGCTTGTCCTCCGACTATCCAATAAACATTTGTAATTGATCTTAAGATGCTGACTGTAGAAGAAAAGCTCGTTGCTTTTGAGTCGTTAATAATTATTAAATTTTTAGATTTAAAAATCACTTGCTGTCTAAAATCTAGTCCATTAAATTTTTGAAGGGCTTTAAATAAATTATTTTTTGATATCTTCATTTTTTTTGCAATTTCAAACACAAAAGATAAATTTTCTTTATTTCCATCAGATAAAAAGTTGGAATTGTCTATCTTTTTCAATACTTTAGATTGAACTGTTTTATTTATCTTAATTATTTTAGATAAAATTCTTTGGCCTGATAGATATCTTTTAATAAATAAATTATTTGTATTAAGAAAAGTAAAATCTTTTTTTGTCTGAGTTTTAATTAATTTAAATTTAGCTTTAATATAATTTCTGATTGACCCGTGTCTCTCTAGATGGTCTGGTGAAATATTTAATATTGCTGCCAAATGTGATTTAAAAATTTTACTATATTCTAACTGATAAGATGAGGCTTCTATTACAAATACTGTTTTAGGTGTTATTTTTTTTTCTGATAGAATTGGATTTCCAATATTTCCTACTAATCTAGCATCAATTTTTTGGCATTTTAAAACTTCATATATAATTTTTACAGTAGTTGATTTTCCATTAGTTCCAGTGATTGTAATATTTTTATTTTTTTTATTATAATAATAAAAAATGTCTAAATCTGTATGAATTTTACCAAGATTTTTTTTTAAAAAATTTTTTAACTTACATTTTTTAATGTCAATTCCAGGACTTATAATTATACAATCAATCTTTTCATGAATTATATCTTGGTACTGAATTAATTTTTTTTTAATCTCTAAATTTTGATTTTTAATTTTATTATCATCATATAGATAAATCTTATTATTTTTTTTTAAAAATCTGTATGCAGATAAACCACTTTTTCCTAACCCATAAATTAAGATCTTCTTTTTAAAAAAGATATTATCTTTATCTAACATTATCTTAATTTTAAAGTTGCTAGACCTATCATTGCTAGAATTATAGAAATAATCCAAAATCTGATAACCACTGTTGACTCTGCCCATCCCTTCTTTTCAAAATGATGATGGATTGGTGCCATTTTAAAAACTCTTTTTCCTGTCAGTTTAAATGATAATACTTGAACTATAACTGATACTGCTTCTAAAACGAATAATCCCCCTGTTATTGCTAAAACTATTTCATGTTTTGTGATTATTCCAACAGCACCTAATGAACCTCCAAGCGCTAAAGATCCAGTGTCTCCCATAAATATTTTGGCTGGCGGGGCATTGAACCATAAAAAACCTAAACAAGCTCCAATGATAGAGCCACAAAATACTGATGCTTCACCCATACCTTCAATATATAAAATCTGTAAATATTCAGAAAAAACAATATTTCCAGTCACATAACAAATAAATGCAAAACAAGCTGCAACCAAAATAACTGGCACTGTTGCCAATCCATCAAGCCCGTCTGTTAAATTAACTGCGTTTGATGACCCAACAATTATAAAAACTGCAAATGGTATAAAAAACCACCCAAGATTTATCACTAAATTTTTAAAAAAAGGAAAATACAAATCTTTCAGTTGATCATTTTGAGAAAGCTGCATCAAAATCAATATACCCAGTAACGCTATCAAAATTTGTGCAATAATTTTAAATTTAAAAGAAATACCAGAGGAATTATTAAATTTTATTTTTTTATAATCATCATAGGCACCAAGTAATCCATATGAGGTAACTATATAAAGCAAAAACCAAACATAATTGTTAGATAAATCACCCCATAATAGGATTCCAGAAAATAAACCTAAAAGAATTAAAACACCTCCCATAGTAGGTGTACCAATTTTTTTTATAATATGATCTGTGGGTCCATCATCTCTAATTGGGTTTAAAATTTGTCTTGCAGAAAAAAAATTTATAAAAGGCGTGCCTACTAGCAAAACAATTAGCATCGATGTAAACATCGCTAGTCCAGTTCTTACAGTGAGATATTTAAAAACATTTAAAAATGTGTATTGATCTATTAATCCAAGGACAAGATTATAAAGCATTAATGTTTCCTTTTTTTAAATTGTTAGCAATTATATTCAATCCAGTAGAATTAGATCCTTTGATCATTAAATAATCATTATTATTTATATTGTTTTTAATCAAATTAATTATTTCAAATTTATCTTTTAATATCAGGCCTCTTTTCTTTTTGTTTAGATTTTTAAAGATATTGCTCATATGCTTTCCAATAACATTAACATTTTGAATTGAGGTTTGATTGATTTTTTTACAAATTTCTTCATGTAATTTTTTTGAGTGACTTCCAAGTTCTAGCATATCTCCTAATAAAAGGTGTTTTTTTTTGTTTTTTATTTCTATTTTTTGAAAATTTTTTAATGCAGAACTTAATGACAATGGATTGGAATTATAGCTTTCATCAATAAGATAAAATGATTTGTTTAAGATTTTAACTTTAGAAATATCACCTCTTCCGCTGGGAGTTTTGTTGTTATAAAAAATATTTATATCTAAATCTGATATATTTTCAAAAATTGATATTACAGAAATGGCAGCAAGTAAATTTTTTATATCATTTTCAAAGTTTGAATTGAGATAGAAATATTTTTTAGAGTCTAAAACATTTACACAAACTTTATATTTAGTTTTATATCTTTTAATAGATTCTAAATAAATTTGAGAATTTTTATTCTTTAAGCTAAAAGAACAAACTTTTATATTATTTTTTGATGCTATTTTTTTATGTAAATCATGAAATGCATCATCTGCATTTAAAATTAGATTCCCTCCTTCTTTGATATTTTTTATTATTTCAGATTTAGCTAAAGCAATTTGTTTAATATTTTTAAAATTTTTTATATGTGCATATGAAATATTTGTAATCACAGCAACATCTGGCTTAATAATTTTTGACAAATTGTCAATTTCACCTTTTTTGTCCATTCCAATTTCTAAAACGCCATAATTGTCTTTTTGACTCAAATTAAACAAACTTAAAGGAACACCAAATTTATTGTTAAATGATTTGGGAGAATAAGTTGCTTTACTTATTTTATTTAAAGTTTTACCAATCAATTCTTTTAATGAGGTTTTGCCACAACTACCTGTTATACCAATAATTTTACATGGAATATTTTCTCTAAATAATGATGATGCCTTTGTTAAAAATTTTAGAGTATCTTTAGTTTTGATTTTTTTTGCATCTTTCTTTAAACTACTCACAACTGCAAGTGATGCACCATTATTAAATGCTTCTTTTACGAACAAATTTCCATCTTTATTTTTACCTTTGATTGCAAAAAAAACATCATTTCGTTTAACCTCTTTTGAATTAATTGATGCATTAAGGATTTTTATTTTTGAGGAAATATGATTGGCTTCCTCCAATTCTTTAAGAATATTAAGTTTAAGATTATTTGATAAAAATTTATTTTTTATTTTGATGCTGGAAAGAATTTCTTTTTTATCTGAAAAAAATTTTTTATATTTTCCATAATCTTGAATATTCTCATGTCCCTTACCAGCTACAATTAAAATTTCTCCTGTCTTCATTTCTAACACCGCTTTTTTAATTGCTTTAGCTCTATTCGCTATTTCATAAACTTTAGATTTCTTTATTTTTTTTTTAATCGCTTGTCTGATTTTATGTGGATCTTCCCATCTTGGATTATCATCAGTTAAATATACTCTGTCACAATAATTGTTTGCTATCGCACCCATCATTGCTCTTTTTGGTTTATCTCTATTGCCACCACAACCAAAAACGATAGAAATTTTACTTCCTTTGAACTGCTCTTTTAAATTTTTAAGACAAGTTTTTAATGCGTCAGGGGTATGTGCATAATCCAAAATAACACTTGATTGATTTTTAATCATTCCAATTTTTTCAAGTCTACCATTAACTGGTTTAATCCTAGCTATTGCACTTAGGATTTGTTTAAAACTTAATCCACTTTTCTTGGCAGCAAGAGCCGCCATCAGAATATTTTTAATTTGGATTTTTCCTATTAAGTAGGTCTGAAATTCATATATCTTATTTTTATAACAAAATTCTATTAATTGTTTTCCTTGTGAATATTTATGAGAAATAATTTTCAGACCATTTTTATAACTATTAATAGTCTCCATGTTTAATTTTTTTTTTAGTGCTATAGATTTAATTTTTTTAAATTCTTTAATTTTATAATCTGTAATTACGTTAGAATTTTTTTTAAGTAATTTTTCAAATAAATATAGTTTTGACTTCAAATAATTATTGTACGTCTTGTGATAATCTAAATGATCGCGTGAAAGATTGGTAAAAATACCAGTTTTAAAAATTAGACCATCTAACCTATGTTGATCAAGACCGTGGCTAGATGCCTCTAAAATCACATTGTCTATTTTTTTTTTCTTTAAATTTTCTAAACATAACCCTAACTCAATTGGGTTTAGAGTTGTATTTGACACTTTAGTTTTCGTATTGATTGTTTGTATTCCCAATGTGCCAATAGAGGCTACTCTTTTATTATTAAATTTTAATATTTGAAAATAAAAATCAGCTACTGATGATTTTCCATTTGTTCCGGTTACTGCAATTAAGTTTTTTGGTCTTAGTTTTAATATTCTATAACTAATTTCTGATAATGTTTTTCTTACATTTCTTGAATTTAAATAAAGGATTTTTTTTTTGAAACCTTTAAACCCTTTATTTGAAATTATTGTTTTTGCTCCATTTAAAATAGCCTTATCAATAAATTTGTTTCCATCAATTTTGTTACCTTTTATTGCAAAAAAAATACTGCCTTTTTTGCATGAGGCACTGTTGAAACTAAGATTGGAAAAACTATGGCTCTTATACTTAGAATTTACTTTATGGAAATAATCACCTATTAACATTACCTAATTAATTTCTATATATTTTGTGGCTAAAATAGGCCCAATTTTTTCAATAATCTTGCCTGCTACCTCCACTGAAGTCCATCCTGCAGTGTTTCTTGGGGCTCCTTTTAATTTAAATCCTGAGCCGTCTCTATACTCATATATATAACTATTATTAATTTGAGGTTCGTCTATTAAAACAACAAAAACAAATTGTGGTTTTGATATTGGAAAAACTGATGCAAATGTATTTATTTTTTTATTAGTATATACGCCATTTATTGTTTTATTTGCAGTACCTGTTTTTCCTCCAATTTCGTAACCATCTACATTTGCTAATTTAGCAGTTCCTGTCACAACTATTTTTCTTAAAATAGAATTTATTTTTTGTGATGTGGCTTTAGTAATTATCGTTTTTTTATAAACATCTGTTTCTTTTTTAATCAAGGTAGGTTTAACATCGTATCCACCATTTGAAATAATTGCATAACCTTTTGTTAATTGTAATAAATTTGTATTAATTCCATGCCCAAAGGAAGCGGTAGCTAATTTACATTTTCCCCAGGTAACAGGTTGTGGTTGACCCACCTCTTCAATATCAAAATTTATTTTTCCAAGTACTCCAGTGTCGTATAAAAAATTTTTAAATTTATCTATTCCAATTTTTTGCCCTATCTTAACTGAACCTATATTTCCTGATTTAATTAAAATTTCTTCTACTGTTAAATCTGTAGGTAAATTTTTGTCATACTCTCTAATTGGAAAACCAGCACATGAAAGTTCTTTTTTTAAATTTAAGAATTGTGTTTCTGGTTCAATTAAACCTTCGTTAAATCCCGCAGCTATAGTAAATGCTTTAAATACTGATCCAAGTTCATAAATGCCTTTTGTTGCTCTATTAATGTAATTAATATCCGTTATTTTTTCCCTCTTATTCAAATCAAAATCTGGATATGAAACTAATGACAAAATCTCTCCATTAGTAGAATCCATTAAGATTGCCGCACTTCCTTTGCTTTGAAAAATTGAATGATATTTTATAAGCTCCTCTCTAATTAAAAATTGAATTTCTGTATCCACTGTTAATTGTAAAGGTTCAACTGAGTCTTTTAATTCTTGATCAAATGATTTTTCCAAACCAGATATACCATTATTGCCGTCATCAATTTGTCCTATAATATGACTAAAGAGTTTCTTTTGTGGGTACAATCTTGTTAAATTTTCCTCAGGTCTAATAGATTTATCACCAAGTGACATTATTTTTTGATAATTCTCTTGAGATAATTGTTTTTCAAATTTAAAGAATTGTTTCTTATTTAATTTTTTCTTTATTTTAGAATAATCTTTATTGGGGAATATTAATTTTAAGTTAATTAATAATTTTTTTTTATCAATTACCTCAACAGGATTTATTCCGATATCTATAGATCTTACTGATTTTACTAAATAATTTCCATTTCTATCAATAATATCTGCTCTATGATTTTTTTCACTTATTAGAGTTTTGGTATTTACTATATTTGATTTTAAACTGCCTAGATGAAGCAATTGAATAGAATAGATTATCGAAATTACAAAAAAAATAAAAAAAAGAAAAGCTATTCTATTAAATTCAATTTTTAAATTTGATTTATTTTTTTTAAATGAAAATTCATTATCAAATTCTTCTAGAATAATATTTTCTTTAATATCTTTATTCATTATTATTAGTTTTAATTTTAAAATCTGTTGTCTCTAAATTATTATTTATCAAGATGATTTTTTTCATTTTTTTAATATCAATTTTTTTCAGATCATTTTGAAAATATTGAGATTGGTATTCAATCAACTTTTCTGGAGCACTTAAATAGTTGTATTCAAGAATTAAATCCCCTAATTCTGACTTAAGAGTTCTGATATTTTCGTTTAAGCTAAACGTTTGATCTTCAATTTCTTTTGTGGAGTTTTTCACTAATGATGTAACAATTATTAATAATATGATAGTTGCTAAAAGTATTTTTTTCATAGTTTTTCTGAATAATTTTCAATCTCTAACAAATAATTAAATTTATCTAAAATATCTGTTTCAAAATTAAAAAAGTCTTCTTTTTTTACAACATATCTAAGTTTGGCAGATCTTGATGGTGGATTTTCATTAATTTCCTTTTGAGAGGGAATTATCGGTTTTTTATTAATTAATTTGAATAGATTAATCTTTTCATCCTCTTTAGGCAAATATCTTGAGACACTTTTATTTTCTGACAAACTTTTAAAAAAATATTTAACTATTTTATCTTCAAGAGAATGAAATGTTACTACTGCAATTATACCATCTTTTTTTAAAACTTTTGCTGCATTAATAAGTCCATAGATTAATTCACTGATTTCCTTATTTACAAAAATTCTTAAAGCTTGAAATACTTTTGTTGCGCTATGTGTCTTATGATTTTTTTTCTTTTTTGTAGATTCTATAATTCTTACTAGCTCTTCAGTGGTTATTTCTTTTGATTTCCTGTCCTCAACAATATTACGTGCTATTTTCTTACTTTCTTTTTCTTCACCAAAGTACTTAAATATTTTTAAAAGTTCTTTTTCCTCAAGTTTATTGATTACTTCTTTTGCTGAAAACTCATTAATGCCTAACTTCATATTTAATTCTCCAGAAAAATCAAAAGATAAACCTTTTTTTGGGTCTTTTATTTGTGTGTATGAATAGCCTAGGTCAAATATTATTCCTTTAATATCCTCTTTTTTCAATTTTAGATTTGTTAATTGGCTAAATTTTATGTTCTTGAATAGAAATCTATTTTCAAATTTTTCTCGAATATTTTCTGCTTTTTTTATGCTTTCAATATCTCTGTCTATTGCAATTACTTTTGTGTCTGGATAATCTAAGATTTTTTTGGAATAACCTCCTTGACCAAATGTACAATCAATAAATGTGCCACCATATTGAGGGGTAATAATGCTAATTATTTCATTTAGCAATACCGGATAATGTTTTGCATTGCCCGATATTATGGTGGCTTTCATTTATTTTTTCAAAGACCATTAATTTTTTTGTCTTCTTAAAAATGCTGGAATTTCTAAGTCATCTTCATCCAAATTATTATCTCTACTTTCTTCAGATAATAAATTGTTTGAGTCTCTGCTTTCAGACTCGGAATTGAATAAATCCAATTCAGACTCTTCCTTTACACCGAAATTTTCTAATCCATTTGATGTTTGTTCTGTTTCATTCAAGCTATTAATAGACTCATCTAAATTTGATTGTTCTGAATCATTAATTTCATTACTAAATGTTTCGCCTAATATTTCACTTTCAACATTATTCATTTCATTTTGACCGAATGTTTCTGAACTAGAAATGTTTGTTTCTTGTTCTTCAATCACTTCATTTTCTAGTTTTAATGCATTTGCACCATCTGTGATTGGTGTGCTAGCCATTGTTGTTGAAAAGTTAAAAGATTGAGCAGAAGTGGTATTTCCAAAATCTGAGTAACCTGGATTTCGATTTTGTATTCTGTGAACCATATTAATTACAGATTTCGCTTCCGGTTGTTGTCCGTCTAACGAAGTTGCAACAATTGATACTCTCATCTTTCCATCGAGTGCCACATCTGTAATTGCTCCTATAATTAATTCAGCTTCAGGATCAACTTCAGCCCTAACTTTATTCACTGCCTCATCAACTTCAAAAAGTTTTAAGTCTTTTCCACCTGTAATATTTATTAATAATCCTTTTGCACCTTTTAAAGTGTAGTCATCAATAAGTGGATTACTAATTGCCATCTCAGCTGCTTTTAATGCTCTACCTTCTCCTTCGGCCTCTCCAGTACCCATCATTGCTTTACCCATTGATGCCATAACAGTCTCAACATCTGCAAAGTCTAAATTAATTAAACCAGGTCTTACCATTAAGTCTGTAATACTTTGAACGCCATGCATCAAAACATTATTTGAAAGATTAAATGAATCTTCAAATGTAGTTTGTTCATTTGCAATTTTAAAAAGATTTTGATTTGGAATTACTATTATTGTATCAACATGCTTTCTTAATTCCTCAAGCCCTTGTTGTGCTCTTCTCATTCTTGAGGGCCCTTCATACATAAATGGAAGTGTCACAACACCAACTGTTAAAATGTTTAATTCTTTAGCTGCTCTAGCAATTACATGTGCTGCACCAGTACCAGTTCCACCGCCCATTCCAGCTGCAATGAAAACCATGTTGGCACCTTGCAATATGTTTACAATTTCATTTAAAGATTCATCTGCAGCCGCTTGACCAATATCAAGCTTTGCACCAGCTCCTAAACCCTTAGTTAAATTTAATCCTATTTGAACTCTTCCTTTAGCTTTGCTTAATTTTAAATCTTGAGCATCAGTGTTTACTGCAATAAATTCTACTCCCTGTAGTCCATGATCTATCATTTCATTAATAGCGTTTCCACCTGCGCCACCTACTCCTAAAACTAATAATCTTGGTTGTAATTCTTTTATCTCTGGTGTTTTAAAGTTAATCGTCATTTTTATTCCCCCTCAGTTTTATTAAAATGTTTTTCCCATTTAAGGCTTGCACGATTTAGATTTGCTTTTTTTCTTGCATTTACCTTAAATTTTTCAAACGCTGTTGGTTCCCATATTTGAAATGTTTGGCCTTGACCAACAAACAGCATGTTATTTTTAATTTTTGCATGCTTTAATAATTTTGTTGAAAGTGAAATTCTCCCTTCACTATCAAATTGTAAATTCATACTTTCAGATAAAATTGATGTTGCGAAAAAATCTCTTTTTTCTTCAAAAGGATTTAATGAATCTATACTTGCTGAAAGTTTTTCAATTCTATCTTGCGAACAAGCTTCTATAGATTGGTTATTAAATGAAGGATAACAAATAATTCCATTATATCCTAAATTCGATAAGTGCGATCTAAAACTAGCTGGCACTGACACCCTTCCCTTTTTGTCTATTTTGTTTTCGTACGTTGATAAAAACATAATTTTTATATCTCATAAATTCCTTATTTGGGAATATATGGGATATTATGGGTTTTTTAGAATATAGTCAATACGTTCATTTTAGGTAATTACTGGCTAAATAGACTAATATTTTGATATCAATATCCTTGAAGAATTCAATAAATCTGTATTTCTTAAAATACACTCAATGAAAGAAAAATAAGAACACAATAGATTCAAATATGAATCAAAAGGTGAACATTTGAAATTTTTTAAATCTATGCTGTGGAAAAGTTCGCCAGATAAACTATAAGCCGGGTTCTGTCATTTAAACCTATCATTTCTCTAGGCTTAAGATCACTCTTAAGCTCAAGCAACTAACCCTGATGACTAGCCAAAGACGGCTTTTAGTTTTTCAACAATGTCACCTCTACTTAGTCTTGCTCCCAGTGGGGTTTTCCAGCGTTCATTGTTACCAATAGAACCGGTGTGCTCTTACCACACCTTTTCACCCTTGCCATGTTATGGCGGTTTATTTTCTGTGGCACTATCCCTAGGGTTTCCCCCGCCAGGTGTTATCTGGCACTGTGTCCTTGCGGAGCCCGGACTTTCCTCTTTAAAAAATTAAAGCGATAAGTCGTTTATCTGGCAATAACAATTTAATATTAAAATAAAAAACTGCAAGATAATTCTAATGTAACCTTTTCAAAAGATCTTGACTGATTAATAGGCATTCTTGATCAGATTTACCATTCACTAAACTTTGCCTATATCTCCGCTGAAAAGCTTTTGTAATCATAATATTATACTTATTTTTATTAAGTATTTTTGAGGTTTTTTTTGGATAACCTATTTTATAAATATTTTCTAAAAATGAATTTTGATCAATTTTAGAGAGTTTTTCTTTTCTTAATTGTTTTAAAATTTTAATGTCTAAACCATGCCAAATACCAATTTTTTTTTTTGCTAAATATTCCCATGGAAACTTTTCTCCTGGGTCTTTTTTTCTATCAGGAGCAATGTCTGAGTGACCTAATATATTCTTAGGTTTTATCTTATATTTCTTTGTTAAAAATTTACTTAACTTTATTAGGGATAAAATTTGTCTATTTGAAAATTTTTTATAATTAAATTCATGTCCAGGATTACAAATTTCAATACCAATTGAATTTTTATTCAATGAATCATTTTTTTTCCAACGAGATTTGCCTGCGTGCCATGCACTATATAAATCAGGAACCATCATAATTATTTCTCCATCTTTTTTAATTAGGTAGTGACAGCTAACTTTAGATTTAATGTCGGTTAGTCTTGCTATGGCTTCCGAATCTTTTTTCATACCAGTATAATGAAAAATGATGAATTTGATTTGTTTTGCGTTTCTTTTAGGTGTTTGAAAATTTGGAGAATAATTTAATGTTAAATTCATGGCGGTTATCAAGTCTTATTTACTATAAATCAATATTTACATTATAGGTAAATATACTATAAAATCATTAACAATGAAAAAAATTAAAATAGTTCTCTTTATTACTTTGTTGTCTCTAACTGGAGTAAAGGCTGAGACTACAAAAGATTGTTTTGAAGGTTTAAATAGAGCAACATTTAAATTTAACCAAGTTTTAGATGGTGCTATTTTTAAACCAGTAGCTTCTGTTTATAGGGCTTTACCATCGCCAATTCGATCAGGAACAAGCAATGCTATGGACAACCTATCAAACCTAGTTACTATTCCTAATAATATTCTTCAGGGGCAATTTAAGGAAGCAGGAGAAAATACATTAAGGCTTGCAATCAATTCAACTATAGGAGTGCTTGGTATTTTTGATGTAGCTAACTCATTTGGTTTTGAAGCCTATGAAAAAGAAGATTATGGACAAACACTTGGAAGTATGGGGGTTAAACCAGGATGTTATTTAGTCCTTCCAGTTTTGGGTCCAACTACTGTGAGAGATACAGTTGGTTCACTTGGAAATCTAATGGGTGGTGATGCTTGGTACAACATAACTGCTGGTAAAGATACCCAACATGTTTCTGATGTTGAGTATTGGGGATCTAGAGGTTTGACTGGAATTGATTTTAGAGCAAAGAACTTAGATTCAATTGATAATCTTGAGAAAAACTCAATGGATTTTTATGCTTCAGTTAGAAGTTTATATTTACAGGATCGAGAGAGAAAAATCTTAAACTCCAAAGCTACTACTGAAACACAAAATGATGGTGATTGGGAAGAAGTAGAAACACAATAATAAATTCAAAATGACTCATGATATCTAAGAAGAATTTATTACTCAGTGTAAGCTTAATATTCATATTTATAGGTACAGTTAATTCAAATTCAATTGAGCCAGATATATTTGTTCAATCAACAGTCAATAGAGCATCAGAGGCGCTAAATAATAATTTTTCAAAAGAAGAAAAGATAAAAAAATTAAAAACTATTGCTAAAGAAACGGTTGATATAAGAGGAATTGGTTTTTATACACTTGGTCAATATCGAAAAACATTGTCAGAGGATCAGATAAAAGAATATGCAATTCTTTTTGAACAATATTTTCTAAAAAGTTTTGCTAGTAGATTAGCAGAATACTCCAATCCAGAAATTGAAGTTATTGCCAAAGAAAAATTAAATGAAAAATATACAATGGTTTCAAGCAAACTTGTGGCAACTGACAAAAGACCTGAGATAAAAATTGATTGGCGAATTTATACAAAAGATACTGAAAACCCATTAATTAGAGATTTAATTATTGAAGGATTGAGTCTTGCTAGAACTCAAAAAGAGGAGTTTTCTTCGATAATTCAAAGTAATGATGGGAGTATTGAAGCTTTATTTGACACTCTAAAGAAATTTATAGACTGATCTATCATTGACTGAAAAAGAAAGAATTTTAAATAAAATAGAGAGTGATACTTCAAGGCCAGTTCTATTTTCTGAAAGCCATGGTGGTAGTGAAAATCAACTAAGATTACTATTTAAGTACGTTCCAGATGAATACTTTAAGAAAATTAATCTAATATTAAATAATGCCAATCCAAGTTTGTTAGAAAAAGATAAGATAAATGTTCTATGGATGCAGCATTTTGTAAATCAAGAAGAGGCAAAGAATTTAGGTTCAAAAGAATTTGTAGATCGATTAGACTACATAATTTTTAATTCTCATTGGAATTTTGAAAAATTCCAATATCAATTCAAAATTCCAGAAAATAAATCAATTGTGATTAGAAATGCAGTTGAAAAAATTGAACATCATGAAAAACCTAAAGATAAAATAAATTTGATTTATCACACTACTCCTTGGCGTGGATTAGAAAATTTATTAAATATCTTCAAAAAAATGAATTTGAAAAATGTTGAATTAAATGTTTGTTCATCGACTGAAATTTATGGAAAAAAATTTAGTGAAAAATATGATCAGAAATATAAATCAATTTTCGATGAATGCAAAAACTCAAATAATATTAATTATTTAGGATATTTAGATAATACTAAAATAATTGAACTTTTGAAGAAAATGCATATTTATTCTTTTCCAAGTATATGGCCTGAAACAAGCTGCATATCAGCTATAGAGTCAATGGCAGCAGGATGTAACATGGTAACAACTAGCCTTGGAGCTCTTTATGAAACTTGTAGTCCCTTTGGAAAATTTGTAACTTTTGATGGAAATTTTCATAATCTTGATGATAAGTTTCAAATTAAACTTAATGAATGTATCGAAAATTATTGGTCGAATGAAAATCAAGAACTTTTGAAGTTACAAGTTGATACAATGAATAGAACTTACTCTTGGGAAGAACGAAGTAAAGAGTGGATATTTTTTTTAAAAAATTTAAAGAACTAGCTAAGCTATAAAGTATTGGTGGGCCCGCCAGGACTCGAACCTGGGACCAATACATTATGAGTGTACTGCTCTAACCAACTGAGCTACAGGCCC
>CAJQJC010000076.1 GCA_905478565.1 uncultured Candidatus Pelagibacter sp.
CATATCGTACTGTGCCGAGTGCCGCTTTGAGTGATAGTGAACCTGTCTTTGTATTTGGGTCATAAACAAACTCATCAATAATCAGTTTAGAATGTTGAGTAATATCTACTCGTGTGTCATCAATAAACCCAATCGCAACATTACCTTTACCAGTCTTAATCGTGTCGTATGAAAATATATCTAGGTCGATTTCGGAATCAACATCTTCACCATCCGTTCTCTCAATGATAGCGTTACCTTCGTGTAAGATAACATCGCCGATAACACTAGCGAATGATGAAAATGTTAGAAACCATAATATAATAAAGAGTCGCACATTAATCTCGCTGTATAATATCTACATTCGCCGAAGCGCCATTTACTGTCATTGTGATATGGTCCCCACTACCACCAGTCTGTAAGATAACATAGTCTGCACTATTGCCATCATGGTGTAAGTTAATTGTACTTGCATTGTCTTGGTCGATATCAGCTGTAAAACTTGTGCCGTTTGCATCTATGTTGACTGTACCTGTGCTTGTTTGTTCAATACTCACATTCGCACTTGCACCATTCGTATCTAAGTTAATAGTACTTGCCCCTGTTTGGTCAATATCATATGTGCCGCCAGCACCATTCAAACCATCTGAAGTCTGCCCGAGAATTGTTCCGTCTGTGTTAAATACTGCATGACCTGTTTGATTAATATTAACTGTCTTAACAGCAGCTGATGTACTTCCAGTAGTCGTCAATGTTATTGTACCACCAGCAGTCTGATTAATATCAATGTTCTGTGAATCGCCAGTTGTTACTACTGTCGCCGAGTTATCATAAGAACCCGATTGAACAACATCAACATCAGCAGTGATACCAGTTTGTGTCATAATTAAAGTATGACCTGCAACATCACCATTATCATCAATATTGATTAGATAGTTATTTGAATCGCCGTTAATTGTTAGTCTTAATATTGCACTTGTGCCATCAATTGTGGCTGCAACAACAGTACTGTCTGTACCTGAAGCACCAACAATATCAATATCAGCATTATCACCAGACTTTGAACCAGCAAGACCTACATCTATATCAATGTTCTGTGAGTTACCTGTAAAGGTGATTACAGCATTAATATCATCACAACCTGAAGTAGCACCAGCACTATCACAATTAAAGTCAATATCACTGCTATTACCAGTCAAACTAAACACACCAGTAAAATTATCACCTTCAATATCAAAAGTAATAAGGTTAGAGTTACCGACTTGGTCTATATTGAAGTTCGTTGCCGAACCACTAGCCGTAGACGCCGTTGTACTATTGCCGACTTTGTTGCCATCGCCGTCTTGTAATACATCAAATACTAATGAAGCACCTGCCTGTGTTACATAAATCTTATTTGCAGCCATCGCTGACATGCTCATCAGAAACATAATAAAGAAAGTTAAAAATCTCAAGATTACTCTCCTTGTTTCTCCGAAATCGGATGTTTTGGTACCCAATCGTCAAGTTTTATATCAGATTGAGCTATATTTATGTCTTTATCGTCTGCAATGACAGGTTCTGCCCATTCCCACAAACCTAGTTCTTTGCCTTCGTAAAGCATCTGTAAAACACCATACTCTATTGCAGTACGAATCGCATAATTCACAGGTTCGTTAGCTGCATTGCCAGACTCTATCTCTAATGCTCTGGTTCCTAAATCTAAGAATCTAAATACATCTGAACCATTACTTGTACTAGCAATTGTTTTCGTTGATGATACAGTTAGTAAAATCTCACCTGTCTGTACACCAATCAATCTTAATGATACTGTTACTTGGTCTGTTCTATATTGGTCGTTTACGCCTAAACCAAGAAATCTCGCCCCAGCACCACCACTCGTTGTATTCGTATCATAACCAACAATACCACCCTCTAATATTAAACCAGCAAACAACATGGGTGATAAACTATCTGTTGCTAGTGAACCATCATATAATTCTCTTGTGCTTCTTATGAGTTGTCGTTCTTTAACTAAGTTATCTAAACTTGCCCGCTCAACAACTGTAAACCAATCACCATGTGCAACTGCCATTAGAGCCTGAATAACCCAAACATCTGCACCTTGTGAAACTGCTGTTGATAGACCAACCTGTTTTCTTTGACCAGTCTTATCAGGAAAATCATAAACCGCAACTGTAATCTTTACTGGGTTGCCTGTAACACTATCTGTAGGCATACCAATAAGTGGGGGCATTTCCTGTAACAATGTCTTAGTTGGCGTTCCTTGTGTGAATGGCATCTCGCCCTCAATTGCCTTTGTGTTTGTAGTACCACAGGCACCTACTAAACAAGATAATAACGCTATTGCCAAATATTCCATATTCATAATTTTAAAATTTAAAGTCGCCGACTGGTACAACTAATTGTGTTAATGAACCGTCAGCGGCAGTAACAGTTAATGTAATTGTTTCTGCTGTTTCATCTTTTACCCAGGCAACAGTTGAACCATCAGGTAGTGTTGCTGTACCGCTCAATGGGCATTCTAATTCGGTTGTAGAGGCATCTTCAGTACAATTCGTACCAAACATATTATCAACCATTTGTTTAGATAAGTTTGCGAATATACGACTTTCAACATTCGTTACAAACTTGGCAAGGGTAGTATTATTGGCTGCTCTTTCTGCTTTAGCCTGTGCTGAAAGTAGGTCATCTAAAACCGATTTCTTTCTATTATATTCAAGCTGTGATATTGATAGCACATGACTAGAATATCCTTCGCCACTAAACGACGGATTATTAAAACCAAAAGTTAAATCACTTGATATAACCTGAGCACTATAAACAATCAATACACATAAAATTGTTTTTATTAATGTTTTCATACTACTATTTATAACAATTTAAACCATAAAAAAGGGGACCGAAGCCCCCTTTCTGTGTTACTAAATTACTTCTTCCAAAGTGACCATAAGATTGCGATTGTTACTAATCCTACTAAACCTTCGTTACCTAGGCTTGCGACTATACTAGAGATGTTGTCGATAACACCTAAAGATAGAAATGGTACATTTGCACCAAAGACTACTTCTAATGCTACTGATAAAC
>CAJQJC010000077.1 GCA_905478565.1 uncultured Candidatus Pelagibacter sp.
TCATCACCTAGTCTGATGTTTGAGAATTGCGATCTTATCTTGTTGAATAAATCTTCGGAGTTTTTAGGGTTCATATAGTGTATTTATTATCCTGTGAACGATCCAAATATGGGCATTGGTGTTATCTCACTTGTACGATCTGTCCATTTCTCAAATATTTTAGGGTCAAAATCCGCCAACACTTTCATCATACGAGTCATTAATAGACACGCACTGACTAGGTCATCGTGCTGTCCCGGTTTTGCTTTGTAACTCATGCCACTAGCCACGAAATCTTTGAGTTCTGATATAAGCAGTTGTGAATTGATCTTCATTTTGTTGTTCTCTATAAGTTCTTTGAATTTTGTACAGGCATCTATCTTGTGTTTGGCAGTGGTATTGAACCCTCTTCTGAATTTTCTTCTATGTCCTTTCCTTATGGGTTCTGATAGGAACATGCCCATTATGTTTTCTTCTCCTATGTCCATTACCCTTAACAGGGCGGCCTCGCCTAGCGAGTTATTCTCCATTGAATAAAATATCTGTGGTGTTGCTGTTGCATCTTTTTCCATGATTGTATCATGTAGATGTTTTGTGATACTTTGCAGGATTCTTACCTGTTGATTCATTGGCGTTGTGTTGTGATGCCATTCTCCAACTTGCTCAAATGTGGGTAACTCAAAAACTTGTATTGCGGCGTAGTCACCGCCTGTTCCCATGCTAGGATCTAAAGATACCATGTATGTCATTCCTGGTGTTGGACGTTTGAACCAACGTACCTGTCCTGTTGTTTCCACCGGAGCCGAGGCGTCCATGTCTGCTAGATGAATACTGTCAATTAGCGTTTCATCAAAGATTAAGAATTCACATTCGTGTTCCCTCCTGAACCTCTCATCGCCGATCCTGGCCTTCTCTGCTTCCGCCCATTCTTCGTTCCTGTCTGGGTGTTCTGACCAGTGTGCCTTCATGGCGTAGAAGCCATTTGTTCCTACTAGTTTGTCATTGCCATACTCGTCAAATCTCTTGTTTGCTTCCTTCCAAATCAATGCGAACTGGTCTTCGTCACTGTTAGGTGTGCTTGTGATCATGCACTTACCACCTGTACTCAATGTTGGTGACAGTGATGTCCAAAACTCTTTGGCCTTCTCTGGTGGTTGCACGAACGCGAACTCATCACAGTAGATCAAAGTAAGTGACATACCCCGTCCTGTGTTCTCAGTTGTTGTGGTCGCCATGATCTTTGATCCGTTGTCAAACTCTATGCTGTTCCTGTTGTATTGTGTCACGCCCGCTTTGATCCAACTGGGCAACATCTCGTATGCGTAACGCACCCTCGACATTATGTCTGATGCTCCTGCGTATTTGTGTGCGGCGATTAGTATCTGTGAATCTGGTCTGAACATGGCATACCAAATAAGGAATCCTGACGCACATGTGGTCTTGCCCGTCTGTCTAGGTAGCATGGCAATTGAAAATCTGTGATCGTTGTAACTGTTGATCAGTCTTTCTTGATACGGGAATGGCTCGAACGGCATTGAACCTTTCACAGGATGTTGTATCTTCATGAATGTTTTCATAAAGAACAATGGCCCTGTTTTTGGGTCCATGCACTTCTCAAGTTGTTCCACTTGGGCTTTGCTGTATTTGTGTTTCTTGTGCGCCTTCTTTATTTGGTCGCTATCTAGTGATACATACGCCATAGTGTAGTATTTAACGCTGTGATGTTACTTGGAAAAGTATTACTTTGCTTCTTTGTCTTTGATGGCTTTTTTCATTGGTTCTTTTTTATCGCCATCTTTGTCCATGTCTAAGAAGTCAGGTTTTGCCGCTTCTTGATATGAAGTTTTGAAACTTTCGTACTGTGTTCTAAGACTGTTAGCCAACTCTTCTTCAGTGATCTTATCTTCTGCCGCCATTGGATTGTCGCCTGGAGAAACTCTTGTATGTGTTTGCTTTTGTCTGTTTAAACCACCTGAGTGTTTGTTTACCAAACTGTCAACATCTTGAACCTTTTCTTCTGGTTCGTTTGCAAACGTTTCTTCTTTTTGTTCGTCTTCTGGATTCTTAATTATGTCTCTCATTCTAGCCATGTCCATTGAACCCGCCGCATCGTCATCGCTGTGATCCATGTCTGATCCATGTTCTGGCTCTTGGCTAATCATTGCCTGATCAACTTGTTGCACACCTGCAAGTTTTAATATCTGCATCATCATTGATGCTTCCTGAGGGCTGTCAGTTGAAATTTTAATTGCTTCTTTCACAGTTTCTTTTTTGTCTTCTTTGCCTGCTTTTTTGTCATGGTACGCTTTTAGGCCCGCTGGCATCTTGCCTTCAACTGCTTCTTCTGTTCCGTTGATGCTGTCCCAGAAACCTGCTAGGCTCTCACCGTGTTTCTTAATGAATTCTTCTCTTGAAAGTTTCTCTGCTTCGTCGTGCAAGTAGTCTTTCACGCCACCTTCAGTAACTGCTTTTGGATTTGTTCTCTCAACATTGTCCACTGCGTCTTTAACCAATTCAGGTCTTGATTCTGCTATTTCTTTTAACTTTGTTAATACGTCGATCATTTCCATAACTATTTCTTTCCTTCTATTGGGTGTGCTTTTGTAATTTTTGAGAACGGACTTGGTGTTCCTACTTCTTCTTTGCTCATTATATTTTCTTTTTCTTTTGGAGCGTCTTTGTTGACTTCTCTGTCTTTTAATAGTTCTTTAAGCAATCCCATGTTTGCTTTTGTTGAATGGTAGTCTTCTGCGTTCACCTTAGGTGCGTCTTTGTATTCTATGTCGTGCAGTTTGTTTGCATATTCTGATTTCTTAGCGACCTGCATGTCGTTCTGATATTCCTCAGTAGGCTCATTTGGTTTTCTTACAACTATGTGTGTTGCTGGAATCCTTAATAAGTCTGAAAGGTACTCATGCATCACTCTCGGTGACTCTGGATAGTTTGTTGTAACATCAAAGATGGTCACTTGCTCATTGCTTAAGGCAGGAAAATCAAGTGGCAGTGTCATGATAGGTGTGGTCTTACCTGCTGACATGCTGGCAAGATCAAATTTTTGAAGTGCTGTTTCTAAAGCATTCTTGTCTATGTCTTTAGATGCCCCTGCAATCTTTATTTTGTAGTCATATGACTTAGTTGATTCTGTTAGGTAGTCTTTAAACGTGCTCATATGCAATATTTAGTCTTTTTTAAGTAGTTTCTTCATTAATTCGTTACGATCAGATATGACGAATCCGTCGCTTTCTTCCACTGGACCACCGTCTTTGTTGCCCTGATCTAACTTCT
>CAJQJC010000078.1 GCA_905478565.1 uncultured Candidatus Pelagibacter sp.
AAGTGACCAGTTGGTCCGTCCAGCTCATGTAACAACTTATGGCAGTTATGGGCATGAACGGATCATCTGTTGTTGAATAACCTCGATCGGGATCGAAGTCCACTTCAATATCAAAAAACATGACATTCAATTTCGGCGTCTCCTTGCCCAAGTAGTTCTCTTCTAAACACCTGAACACAGGATTGATATCATTTTCATACAGTTGTTTGTTAGATCTGATCCTCTGTTCTTTTATGAATTCTTTGTTGGTCGCACACTGCACTCTCTGTAAAGGTGCACCCGTCATTGACCTGTGTTTGCCCCTTGCGTCCTCGTAGTAGAACACGTACCTAGCATCGTACTCTGTGAATATCCTGCCCTTCTTGGGATCACGTTCTACGACGTAAATCTTGTCCTCGTCTTTTTTGAATAATGCGTCTATGTAACTCATCCTACCACCAATAACTTGCTACGCCGTAACCGTAGACATTTATGATTGCGAAGTAGCCAGTGATCATCATTACGAACGCCGCTTCTCTCCTGTATGAAGCATAACATTGTGTGAGTGCTCCTACTAGAAATCCTGGATAAACTATAGTCATGTCCGGATCCGAGGCCGTGATGGCAAGTGTTAGGCTGGCTCCAACTGTGAAAATGAAACTGACGAGTTCGAAGTAGAACGCTGTCCTGTCACTCTCAAAACTACGAAGCCAGAATGATCTGACTTTGTCTAACATTAAAGTTTGCCGGCCGTGTTTAGTATGCTTTCCAGCGTGTCCATCTCGTCTGCGATGTTCTGGTAGTTGCCTTTGTGTGCAACTGATATCGCTTTGTTAATGAGTGCTGGTTTCAATTCTAGTTCTTCTGATATTGCTTTAACTGTGTCTTTTAGTCCACCCTTCAAGTCCTCTACCTCACCTAGTACCTGTGAACCTTGGGAAATGATCTGGATTAATTTCTGCTTTTCAGCGTCATTAAAGTTTCTTACTGCCATTTGTTTCTCCTGTTGTTATCCAACAAGTATATAACAGATCTTTGCTGAATGCAAATTATTTTTTCTTTTTGGTATTGACGTTGATTGCTTTACCACGTCTATTAGGATTAGGATCTTTTCTTCTTTTCCTTTTGGCCGCGGATGCCCTGCCTTTTTTACCTAGTGCGTATGCCTTCTTGGCTGGTAAGCATTTAGGTTTACCCTCGCCTTTGCTCTTGCCACCGCAGGCACCTCTGATTTTTCCTTTAGGACCAACCCTTACCCATTTGTCCTTGAACCACTTCTTGAGGTCCTCGTTGATAGTTTCTTCAAACACCAATTCACCACAGTTGACACAGATGTCTAGTGCTTCTCTCTTGACACAGTTTGGTACTCTTTTGCCAAACATGGTCTTCATGCCCTTCTTCTCGTAGCCCTTCCAACATCTAGTGCCTTCGTCGACCAATGCGTTTAGGTCGTAATTGGGATTGATTGCGCCATGTTTCATTTTGGCTATCGCGTCCATCTGCATGGCCACCATGAAATCGTAATCAGAAACATCATTGGTCCTGTGCGTGTAAATCTTCACTAGAACCTCGTCATAGAACACACCCAGGTCAGCATGGTGGTCAAGTTTCTCTTGTGGCTTGATTGTGTTTATAAGGAACCTGATAACTTCGAAGTAATCTTCGAACTTGTATCTTTTCTGCAGGCTGTTGTCCTTGTACTCCCAGTCCGGAAGGAACTTTGCCCGTAATCTCTCTATTTCATCTTTGGGAAGATTGAGATACTCTCTGTCGGATCCTTCTTGTATTTCGTTTATCTTCATTTCTTGCTCTTGTTACCCCAGTTGGCCGCACCTTTTTTACGACACTGCACTAGAGCACCAGAGGCGTAAGCCGAAGGCCAAACTTTATATCTTGCTTTTACTTTGTGATAGCAGGCATCTTTCTTCTCTGCTAATTGTTCGAATTCCGCTTCTGTGATGCCTTCTACTTCTTTAATTTTCACGTTACCACTTTCTACAAGACCAATATCTTGCTTTGGTCTTTGGTCCTGGGTTTGCACAGTTGTGTCTCGCCCTGAAAGATTTCCTTGCTTTAGGATTGCTCTTTCTAATTCTCATAGTTGGTCTTTTTGCACTTGTACCACCGTGTCCGAAGTTAACTTTTTTAACGTTGCCTGTTTTTGGATCTTTGACATACACTTTAAATTTCTTAACATCACCACGCATTGGTTTGTTAAGCGGAACTTTTCTGCCTTGGTACTCTGCGTCAAATAATTCTGTTTCGTCTTCTGGGAAACCCAACGGACCTAGCACCTCTTCAAAGTCCTCATCCTCTTCTATATTGAATTCGTCACCCTCTGGGAATGGTTGGTATGATTCGTTCTGTATGCCATGTGATGACAACACCATGCTCATAGCATCTGCCAGTCCAACTTTGTCCATGTTCATCTGATCTATGTCTGAAGTGTCGCCGTGGTCATTGAACACCGCCATGTATTCTTTCACTTTCATTGGATCAAATCCTGCCTTGTTTAGGATATCATCACTCCTGTAGTCTATGTCTTCCTGCACCGCTGTCTCGTCCAATGCCACCAACGCCTCTTCCGCATTTTTAAGTGACTGCAACGCTGACTGCTTGGCCTCGTCACTCACTGAAAGTCTTTCGATCCTGTCTCTTATCACCGAGATGTCCAATAGTATTTTTGTGAATTCCATCTTTTCATCATCTGCTAATTCGTTCATTTCGTTTGTGGGCACGTTAATGCCATCAATCCTGTTCATGATATTTCTGATCTCTATCATTGATTCTGCTATCGGTGAGTTGCCCATCTGCATCTGTGTCCTGTCGTTTGTGAATTGTGTTGTTTTGGCCAAACCCCTGCTACCTGCACTTGCGGGTGACTGTATCTGTTTGCCCGCGGACACATGTCCCGTGTCAGTCATTGACACTTTGGCGTCTATGTATGATCCGTAGTTGTAGGGTATTGAGCTCATTTGTAGTATTTATTTCCACAGCACCATCTTGAAACGTTCTTTGTCTATGCCAAAGAATTCAGTTT
>CAJQJC010000079.1 GCA_905478565.1 uncultured Candidatus Pelagibacter sp.
CTGTTGAAGAACAAAAAAAACAAAAGGAAAATATAGAATTCTTAGAATTAAATCTATTATATGGACACAAATGTAGAAAAACTGTTTTTAATAAACTTTATAAAGTAGGAACACCAGAATATAAAAACTGCGTTCTACAAAAAGGAAAAATGTAAATGGGCAATTTAAGAAACAATAATATTATTAGAATTTTTTTTGAATATTTTCCAATGATTTTACTTTTTGTGTCTGTAATGAATGATTTAGACTTTAACGATGTTGGAATAAAATATTTTTCATTTAATTTTAGCTACATACTAATTTTTTACTACACCTTAAAGAGAAAAGAAGCCTTAGGTTATGTGAGTCTCTTTATTGCAGGATTGTTTAATGATGTCATTGTTGGGTTGCCAATGGGAATCAGTAGTTTATTATTTTTGTTATTGTGTGGTTTTGCATCATATTTAAGAAATATAACATTAAGACCCAATCTTGTTAAAGATTGGCTTTTCTTTTTGTTTACTCTTTTAATTATAAATTCATTTTCATATATATTTTTAGTTTTTATTTTTGAATATGATATTGATCATACAAATAGTATTATCAATACTTTATTCACATTTACTTTTTATATTTTTTTTACTTATATATTTCATTTTATTGAAAATTTTTTTGTAGGATACAGGAATGCAGAGTAATCATTTTGGTGGAGAAAAACTTCTTACTATTAATAGAAGAATGTTTATTATTGGTGCAGCAAAGTTTGTTGTTTTTACAGGAATAATTATAAGATTATTTTCATTACAAATTACAGAAAATAAAAAGTATCGAACCTTATCTGATAAAAATAGATTAAGAGAATGGAGATTGCCGCCAGTAAGAGGAGAATTTTTAGATTATTTTGGAAATGTAGTTGCTGGAAATCTTAAAGTATATCAACTACATGTTGTTCCTGAACAAGTAGAAAATTTCAAAAGCTTAATGTTAAGACTTAAAGAACTTTTAAATTTAAGTGATAAACAATTTAATAAAATTATTAAAAAAAAGAACAGTCAAAAATCTTGGGAAACTTTAATTGTATCTGACAATTTAACCTGGGAACAATTTACTAAAATTAATTTCTTTTTGCATGAGTTGACTGGAGCAAAACCTGTTCTTTCAGTATCTCGTGATTATCCGTTAAGCGAAAATTATACTCACGTCTTAGGGTATGTAAGTATGGCTAGTGAAAAAGATATCTTAAACAATGAAGTAATTAAGAATAACCATGTGCCAGGACTTAGAGTAGGTAAAACAGGGTTAGAAAAATCATTTGAAAATGATTTAATAGGATCAAATGGTGTACAAAGATATGAGGTTAACGCGTATGGAAAAAGAATTAATCAAATAGACCATGAAGAGGGAACACAAGGAAAAACAATTAAGCTTACAATAGATACTGAAGTTCAAAAACTTAGTAATGAATTACTTAAAGACGTAGCTGGCTCAATTAGTGTAATGGATATTTATACAGGAGATATAATTGCCATGCATTCATCTCCATCATTTGATCCTAACTTATTTTTATTTGGTATTAGCCAGGATGACTGGCAATTAATTAGGAATAATCCTCTTAAACCTTTGGTAAATAAGACTTTATCTGGATTGTATTCTCCAGGATCAACTATCAAACCAATAGTAGCTCTTTCCGCTTTAGAGAATGATGTTGTTTCCACAAAATTTAAAGTTAATTGCACAGGAAAAACTGAAATGTACGGTCAAACTTATCATTGTTGGAAAAAAAAGGGACATGGAGTTGTAGATTTAAAAAATGCTATGAAAGTGTCTTGTGACACATATTTTTATGAAATTGCAAGAAAACTTGGAGTTGATCGATTAAAACAAACAGCTCTGAAGTTTGGACTTGGAGAAAGAGTTTTAAACGAAATTTATAGTAATGAAAAAAAAGGATTAGTTCCTGATACACAATGGAAAAAAAATGCTCTTGGAAAAGGATGGGTGATAGGGGAGACTTTAATTACAGGTATTGGTCAAGGTTATATTCAGACTACACCATTGCAACTATGTTTAATGACAGCGCAATTAGCGAACGGAGGCTATAAAATTTATCCCAAAATAACATCCAGCAATGACGATGTGCCCTTTGAAGTTATCAAGTCACAGATAGATGAAAATTATAAAAATTTTACAGAGTCAAAAAAAGGTCTTACAGAAGCTAGTGAGCAATTACTTAGTTTTATTAAAGAAAAGAAACATCAGCCTTTGTTTAGAAACCCAGAAAATATTAAGTTTATTCAAAATGCAATGTTTGTTTCAACAAATGAAGTTAGGGGAACATCTTATTCATCAAGAATAAAAGATCCTAAATATCAATTTGCAGGCAAAACGGGAACATCACAAGTTAAAAGAATTACAGAAAGAGAAAGAGAGTTAGATTTAAAAACTATTGAAATTCCATACAATGAAAGAGATCACGCTTTGTATGTTGCGTTTGGACCTTATAAAAATCCAAGATATGCATTAAGTGTACTGGTCGAACATGGAGGTTCTGGAAGTGTAGCAGCAGCACCTATGGCAAAAAAACTTTTTAAATTAATTATAGATAGACACGAAGAAAGAGAAAAAATCAGAAAAGAAAAATTACTAAAGATATAAAATGCAATTTAATTCAATAAGCAGCGAACAAACTATTTTTCAAAAATTTATGAATTTTGATTTCATTTTATTATTTTGTATTTTTCTTTTAGGAGTTATTGGGTCTTTTGCAATGTATTCTACTGATGGAGGTGAATTATTATTTCATAGTAAAAGCCACATATCAAAATTCTTAGTTTTTTTTCCAATGATGATTATTCTATCATTTTTTAATATTAGATTTTGGCATTACACGGCCTATATATTTTATGTCATTGTTTTAATACTTTTAATATGGGCTTCATTATATGGAGTTAAAGCATCTGGCTCTCAAAGATGGGTTGATCTATATTTTATTAATTTACAACCTTCAGAGTTAATGAAAGTTGCAATAATAGTATGTTTGGCCAGGTACTATCATCGTGTACAACTAGATAAAGTTAATTCTTTTCAAAATTTGTTAACAGCAATAGTAATTCTAATTTTACCAATGATGCTTGTGATTAGTCAGCCAGATTTAGGAACCTCTATATTAATTGCTTTAAGTGGGTTGGTTGTTATATGGCTTACAGGTTTAAACATAAAATATTTTTTATATTCTTTTTTTTCGTTATTAATTTCAGCACCATTTGCAATTGCATTTTTACAAGACTATCAAAAGTTAAGAATTTTAACTTTTCTTAATCCAGATAGAGATCCTTTAGGAGCAGGATATCAAATAATTCAATCTAAAATAGCAGTTGGCTCTGGAGGATTTACAGGGAAGGGTTTTTTAAAAGGAACTCAGAGTTACCTAGAATTTTTACCAGAAAAACATACTGATTTTATATTTACCTTATTTGCAGAAGAACATGGCTTTTTAGGTTCTCTTGGCCTTTTAATTATTTATATAACACTTATCTATAGAGTCATTAGGATAGGATCAATTTCTAGAAGTTTTTTTGCAAAACTTTATTGCTATGGATTTGGCTCTGCAATTTTTTTCTATATTACAGTCAATATGTCAATGGTATTAGGCTTACTTCCTATAGTGGGTTCACCATTGCCACTTCTTTCTTATGGTGGTTCGTCAATGCTTGCAACAATGATAGGATTTGCAATTGTAATGAGTGCCAAGATAAATCATAAACAGTTAATTGCATAAATAGTAAATTTGTCTATTTTGTCGCGAGAAAAAACAAGGATAAGAATTATATAAAACTCTATGGAAAAAAAACTAAAAATAGGAATTGTGGGTGCAGGAATCCAAGGAGTTTCAAATGCACTTTTTCTTCAAAAAAAAGGTTTTGAAGTCACTATTTTTGATAAAAAAGATCCTGGAAACACAGCTGCATCATATGGTAATGCAGGTCATTTTTCACCATATGCTTCAGTACCAATAAACAGGCCAGATATTTTAACTGACGTACCTGCAATGCTTCTAAGTTCATCAGGACCACTTGCACTTAAATGGAATTATGTTCCCAAAATGATTCCATGGTTTTTACGCTTCATAAGAAATTGTTCAACTAGTAAAATGATGCATACCGCGAAGAATATGCATCAAATTTTAGATTTGGCGTTGCCAGCTTATGATGAATTATTTGATGAAATTGACCTTGAAGGATTAGTTGAAAAGAAGGGAATACTTTATATTTGGAATGACCAAAGTTTAAAGAGTAGGGAGCTTGAAATTAGAGTAAGAAATGAACTTGGAGTAGATCAGCAAGTCGTAACCCCTAAAGAAATTCACGACCTTGAACCAAATATTAAACCTTTTTATCATGGTGGTGTCTACTATCGTTATGGAAGACATGCACGAAATCCAAAAAAAATACTTTTAAAATTATTTGATCTTTTTGTTAAAAAAGGGGGGAACTTTTTAAAGTCAAATATAGAAAATATTAAATTTGAAAATGAAAAACCAATTGTCAAATCTGAATCGCAAAGTTTTCATTTTGATAAAATAGTTATTGCTTGCGGTGCATTTTCTAAAAAATTGACAGATAATTTAGATGAAAGAATACCATTAGACACTGAAAGAGGTTATCATGTTCACTTTAAAGGCTGCGACCATCTCTTAACTAGACCTGTAATTTTTCAAAATAGAGGATTTGGTATCACTCCAATGGAACAAGGACTTAGAGTTGTTGGTACGGTAGAGTTTGGAGGTTTGGACAACCCAATCTCAAAAGGAAGAATTAAAAATTTAATCAATAACGCAAAATATATGCTTGGGGACCTACCAGAACATGAAGATGAATGGTTAGGTTTTAGACCAAGTATGCCAGATTTTTTACCAGTAATAGGTCCTTCAAAAAACCATAAAAATGTTTTTTATTGCTTTGGACATCATCATTTAGGATGGACTTTAGGACCAATTTCAGGGAAGATAATTTCAGGGATGATTGCTGAAGAAAATACAAATTTAGATTTAAAGCCTTATAGCTCATCAAGATTTAATTAAGTGACCCAAAATTTTAAAGCTTATACAATGTTGGTTCTAGCAACATTATTTTGGGCAGGCAATTTTATAGTTGGTAAAGCAGCTTTTGTTGAAGACATTCCCCCAATGTCACTGGTATTTTTTAGGTGGTCTCTTGTTTGGCTAATATTGTTACCGTTTACTTATAAAGAAATAATAAAACATAAAGAAGTAATTCTCAAAAACTTACCATTATTATTTTTCCTAGCTTTAACAAGTGTGGGTTTGTTCAATTCATTTACATATCTTGCTCTCGTACATACACAGGTAATCAATGCTTCGCTTTTTAATACTGCTATTCCAGCAATGATAATTCTATTATGCTTTATATTTAAGATTGAAAAAACTAATCGATTTCAAATTATGGGATTAATTCTTTCAGTATTAGGAATTTTATCAATTATTACCAAACTTGATTTTAATATCTTACTATCATTAAATTTTAACAAAGGTGATATTATAATGATTGGGGGTGTGATTACTTGGGGTCTTTATTCGTCTTTTTTAAAGAAAAAAAAATTTACATTACCGCTTCTAACCTTGGTTCATATTTTGTGTACTTTTGGTTTGTTATTTATATTGCCTCAATTTTTATTTGAAATCTCTCAGGGAAAAATTATAAAATTTGATATCAACTTAAGTTATATTTTAATTTATCTTGCATTATTTCCTAGTATCGGCTCCTATTATTGTTGGGCAGGAGCAGTTTCTATTATAGGAGCAAATAGAGCAGGTATTTTTTTATCATTAATACCTTTGTTCAGTACAATTTTAGCGATGTTTTTTTTTAATGAAAATTTTTATTTTTTTCATTTCATTGGCTCAGTTTTGATTGTATTAGGTTTAATTCTATCAAACAAAAAATTATAAATGCTTAAAGTTGCAATATTAGATGATTATCAAAATGTTTCACAGGAATTTGTGGATTTAAAAAAATTATCTGGAAAATATGATTTCAAAATTTTTGATGAACCTTTTACCGATGAGGCCGACGCAATAGATCAGCTATCAGATTTTGAGGCACTTCTTGTCATGCGAGAAAGAACACCTATCACTAAAAATCTAATAGATAATTTAGATAAACTTAAGTATGTCATAACAAGTGGATCAAAAAATAAAGCCATAGATCTTGAGGCTGCAAAAAAAAGAAAAATTATAGTTTGTGGAACTGAGATTAATTTTACACCAACATCTGAATTGACTTGGGGTCTAATTTTAGGGTTAGCTAGAAACTTTAAGGAAGAAATTGACAATATGTATCAGGGGTATTGGCAAACAACTATAGGCTTTGAGCTTAAGGGAAAAATTTTAGGGTTAGTGGGACTTGGAAGAGTTGGTTCTGAAGTTGCAAAAATTGGTAAAGCATTTGGAATGCAAGTTATTGCATGGAGTGAAAATTTAAATTTAGACAAATGTAAAGAACTTGATGTGCTTCCTTGTAGTAAAGAGGATGTATTAAAAACATCAGATTTTTTATCTATTCACGTTCAAGGAGGGGAAAGATATAAAGAGTTAATTAAATTAAAAGAATTAGATATGATGAAAAAAACAGCATTTTTAATTAACACATCAAGAGGGTCTATTATTAATGAAGATGATTTAATTATTGCATTATCAACTAACGTTATTGCCGGAGCAGGACTGGATGTTTATGAGAAAGAACCATTACCAGAAAATAATAAATTAAGATTTTTACCAAATGCTCTATTACTCCCACATGTTGGTTATGTGACAGCTGAAAATTATACAAAATTTTATACACAAATGATTGAAGCACTAGAGGC
>CAJQJC010000080.1 GCA_905478565.1 uncultured Candidatus Pelagibacter sp.
ATAATTTTGTTTATTTTTTTATCACATTTTATTTATGGGAAGATATCTATACAAAAGAGTAAGATTTCTTTTAACAAACGTGTAAAAAATATTTCAGCATCAAGTATAATAACTAAAACACTAGCATTTACTTATTTAAATCCACATGTTTATTCTGATACAGTTTTTTTTCTAGGTAATTTTTCAAAAAATTTTTTAACAATAAATAAATATTATTTTGGAATTGGAGCATCTATATCATCATTGTTATTTTTTTTTACAATTGGCTATCTTTCAAAATTCTTATCTAAATTTTTACAAAGTGAGACAATTTGGAGACGAATAAATCTGTTTATAATAATATTCATGAGCATAATCACATTCTATGTAATGATTGAAATATTTAAGTTTTTTTAATATTCTAAATTTTTGTGATTAAAAAAAAAAGAAATCTTCTAAAATTAACTGGATTATCATTTCTGATGGCATTTTTATTGCCTTACAAACTATTATATTCAGCCACAAAAAAAATAATTAATCAAAATTTAACTGATGAACAAAAAGAAATAATGTTAAATGAAGCTACCGAACGTCCATATACTAGTCCTTTAAATTATGAAAACAGAAGTGGTTTTTTTCACTGTGCTAATTGTGGAGCCAAGCTTTTTTCATCAAAAGCAAAATTTGATAGTGGAACAGGATGGCCCTCATTTACAGAGTCCCTTCCAGGTGCTTTCAAAACAAAAATTGATTATTCATTGGGTATGAAAAGAATAGAATATCATTGTGCTAATTGCGGAGTACATCACGGGCACGTTTTTGCAAATGGCTTATCTAAAAAAAGATTTTGTAATAATGGTTTATGTTTAATTTTTAAGCCAGATAATAATTAATTAGAATATCCGTATTTTTTTAGTCTTACGTCACCAGTTCTTGCATGCGCTTCCATTCCTTCGTATCTAGAAATTCTTGCAGCTGCTGCGCCCACTAGTTCGGTAGACTCTTTAGTCATTCTTTGGAAGCTTAAAGTTTTAACAAATTTTCCAACGAATAATCCACCAGTGTATCTTCCCGCACCTTTAGTTGGTAAAATGTGGTTTGTTCCCGAGCATTTATCACCATAAGCAACTGTAGTTTCTTCACCAATAAATAAAGAACCATAGTTTGTAAGTCTTTTATGAAACCATTCTAAATTTTCAGTATGAACTTCTAAATGTTCTGGAGCGTACTCATCACTTATCTTTGCCATCTCTTCATCTGTATCACAAAGAACTACTTCACCATAATCTCTCCAAGCAGCATCAGCATTAGTTCTTGGAACCTCTGGTAATTCAGCAATTAATTCAGGAACTCTTTTCATTACTTTTTCAGCAAGCTCTTTACTTGTCGTATATAACCAACATGGTGAATTATATCCATGTTCAGCTTGTCCAACTAAATCGACTGCAACTATTTCAGGATCTGCTTTTGCATCTGCAATAATACCAATCTCAGTAGGTCCAGCAAATAAATCAATACCAACTTTTCCAAATAGTATTCTTTTTGCTTCAGCTACAAATTGATTTCCTGGTCCAACAATAATGTCTGCTGGAGGGTTGTTAAACAATCCATTAGTCATTGCTGCAATAGCTGGTACACCACCTAGATTTAATATTACATCAGCACCACATAAGTCAGCAGTATAAATAATTGTAGGATGTGCGCCAACCCCCTCTTTTGGAGGACTACAGGCTATAACATTTTTAACACCTGCAACTTTGGCTGTAGTGACACTCATTACTGCAGAAGCAATATGAGCATAACGACCTCCTGGAACATAACAACCTGCTGTATTTACTGGAATTAATTTTTGACCAGCAAACAATCCTTTTGAAAGTTCAACTTCAAAGTCTTGACCATAATTTTTTAATTGAGCTTCTGCAAATTTTCTTACTCTTTCGTATGAAAACTGAACATCATCTTTAGTTTTTTGGTCTAATGTTTTTTTAATTTCTTCAATTCTTTCTTTTGAAACAATAATTTCTCCATCATACTTATCAAACTTTTTTGTAAGATCTATACACCCTTGTTCTTTAGTAGTTTCGATATCTTTTAGTAAATCCTGAACAATTCCTGTTGTTTTTGTATCATCTGTTGAAGATGTTTTGGGTGATTTTTTTAAATAGGTTGTAGCCATTATTTTTTTTTCTTAATTTGAAGCTTTATTTAAAGCAAAAATGAAATTATATCAATGAAGAATTAGTCTAATGCAACTACAGCGGCAGCAATAGATGCCAATCTAGCTTGCGCCTCATCAGATCTACTCGTAATTACAATCGGCACCTTACCACCAACTACAACACCAGCAGCACAAGCACCCATAAAATATATCATCATTTTTACAAGAGCATTCCCTGTTTCAACACTTGGTACAAGCAATACATCTGCATCGCCTGCAACAATATTTTTAACACCTTTTATTGCTGCAGATTTCTTAGAAATACTATTATCAAATGCTAGAGGACCAAATACATCTGCATTCAAATTTTCTTTTTTTGCTATTTTTGTAATTTCATTAGCTTCTTCTGAGCTTGGCACACTGTCCAAAACTTCTTCTGTAGCTGAAAGGACAGCAACTTTAGGTCTTTTAATTCCAATACGATTAGAAAATTCAATTACATTTCTCAAAATATGCATTTTAGTTTTCACATTAGGTAGTACATTCAAAGCACCATCTGTAATTATTAATGACTTATCTTCTTTTGTCGTCGTCATATGCCAGATATGACTTAACCTTGTTTTACCAAGTAAATTATATTCTCTTTTAAGAACTTCTTTCATTAATATATCTGTGTGAATATGGCCCTTAACAATAATTTTTATTTTATCTTCACTAGCAAGTTTTGCCGCTATGGCAGCTGTATTATTCTCTACAGGTTCATGAATTATTTCAAA
>CAJQJC010000081.1 GCA_905478565.1 uncultured Candidatus Pelagibacter sp.
CCAGAACTTTTCATTAGCGAATGGCACAGAAGGACAGATTAAAATTATCACATTGAAGACAGACGGCGGCAATGCTACTGTTACTCCAGCAAGTTTTTTAAACGGCACAAGCATCACATTCGACGATGTGGGTGACACAATGACAATGCTCTATCAATCCACTGGTTGGATTGTTCTGGCACAACAAAACACAACTGTAAATGCATAGGGATCATAGATGAGATATAAAGAGATCGACATCAACATAAAGGCCATCCCAGACAAAGAAGACGAAGCACTCCTGAACCAACTGATGGGTGCCAAGGGTGTATCAGTAGCAGACGCTGATGATAAAACAGAAAAGCCAGCAACGGACAATAGCGACAACCCAGGCAAGGTTGCAACAGACGATCCAAACACAGTGGCAACAGTTTTCCCACCACAACAAGAATTAGAATTAAAGAAACAGGAAGCAGGCAAGGACCTCGGACAGTTCTCAAACATACAACAGGACGCAGACGAGAGAGCCGCAGACGAAGAAGCAAGGGTTGACGAACCGTTGGTGCAACAACCAGAAACAGTGGACGGTGGCGACCAACCAGGGGTTCCGAAAGCAATGAAGAACAAGGAACCAAAGACAGAGAGTGAATTCGTTCAGAGATTGAAAACATTATCCGGCCTATAAGGAGCGTACATGGCATTCAGGAAACTAGTAGGATCTTACAAAGATTACAATCTATCAACACACATTATAGAAGCCGGCTACCTAGCGGTGGACGTGGACACAGGTAGCCTTAGGATTGGTGACGGTGTAACACCGGGTGGTTCGGCAGTTGCTGGAGGAGGAGGGTCTTCATCAAGTCTCGGGGATCTGACTGCTATAGGGTCAACATTGTCTTCACCAAGTAATGCAGACCTTACACTAACTTCAAGTGGTGGAAATGTTGTTATAGAAGGAATACGAGTAGCAGGCACAACGATATCAACTGAAGATTCTAGCCCAGGCATAGAAATCGCAGGCAATCTAATACCTAGCCAGGACGGTGTGTTCCAGTTGGGATCACAAACACGTAGATGGCAGACAGCATACTTGTCCGCGGAAACAATCGACCTGGGCGGAGCGACCATATCTTCAGACGGAACAGGAACAGTCTCAATTGCGGCGAGTGGTGCTGTCTTACCAGTAGGAAGTAAACTGAACCAAAACCCAATTTCAATAATGGGGCTCACTGGCAAAACAGCGGTGCGACCTGTTCAAAATGTCAAAGTCTTCGTCAGTGACGGCAGTAGCACGTTCACCGATGCACAACTTCTAGCGAAAGATCCTGATCTAAATTTGGAATTCAACGCAACAGTTGAAACAATCCCCGTGTACACAGAGGCGGGACAGAGTTTTACACTTTCAAACGGATCAGCATTAAGTGATCAGGTCACTGACGTTACACTGTTCCAATTTTAAAATACACACAATAAATACAGTTGTTGATAGGATATCCATCCGGTGGGTGCAATAAGGCCGGGGACAGAACGAGAACAATATGGCAGATAAAACACCGGTACGAGTAGTCTTTAACGAATCTAATGTGGCCACTGGAATGGCGGAATTCCAAACAGGTGAAACGGTTCCCGTAGCAAATGGCGGAACGGGCCTAGCATCGATTGGATCAGCAGGACAGGTACTCAAAGTAAATGCGGCCGGGAACGGATTAGAATTCAGTGGAGAGGGTGACCTATCTATAACCAACCTAGTTGCTCCATCCAACGCTGACCTAAACTTACGAACATCAGGAACGGGCGGTATAATATTAAATGATATCACTATAAGTGACAACGCTATCTCTACCAACAGAAGCAACGATGACTTCAAAATTAATGCATCAGGAACAGGAACTGTAAACCTTGAAAATCTTAAAATAGGTTCAAGTGGATCTACTGTAACAACAATTTTAGATGAGGACAATATGTCCTCTGATAGTGCAACATCACTAGCCACACAACAATCTATCAAGGCTTATGTTGACAGCGAGGTATCAGCAGTAAGCACCACATCAATATCAACAGGTGACAGCAATGTAACAGTTGTTGACTCAGGCACAGGAAATGTAACAATAGAAGTTGATGGCACGGACAGAATTACAACAGTTGCGGCAACCACCACGACAGCAACAGGACACAGTCTTGTTATAGGTGCTGGCAGTAACAGTGCTGGTGGACAAATTAAATTCTTAGAAGGTACAGACAACGGAACCAACGGTGTAACTTTACTTGGTCCAGCGTCAACGGCAGACGTAACAGTCACACTGCCAGCGGCAACTGACACACTAGTAGGTAAAGCAACAACAGATACATTTACAAACAAAACCATAGATGCCAATGGCACAGGAAACAGTATTACAAATTTAGAAGTGGCAGACTTTGCTTCTGGTGTCTTAGACACAGACCTATCAAGTGTTTCAGCATCAGACAACACCATTGCATCTGCCAAAGCAATTAAAACATATGTGGATGCACAGGTAACAGCATCTGACTTAGACTTTGCTACAGACGATTCAACAGCATTGAGCATAGACCTCGATAGTGAAAGTTTACAAGTTTCGGGTGGAGCAAACATTTCAACAAGTGGTTCTGCCAACACGATCACAATAGCATTAGATACCAGCCTATCAGGCCTGTCATCTGTTACATCAACAGCATTAGTTACAAACAATATTTCATCTTCGGATTCAACAGCAGTAAGAATCGACGATGCACTAAACGTTGACGGTGCATTAGACGTTGGTGCAGGGTTCACTATAAGCAATACCACATCAATCACTTCTATACTCGATGAAGATGC
>CAJQJC010000082.1 GCA_905478565.1 uncultured Candidatus Pelagibacter sp.
TTTTATAAATTTAAAATGGATATGAAAAATTTAAAACGTTATGAAAAATTATGTTTTATGGATGCTGCTGAAGAATTAGGAATGTTTACTAAACAAGCTGTAGATATACCAAACCCTAATTAAAAATGAAAATTAGTTATGCAATCCCTGTTTGTAATGAACATGTTGAATTAGAAAAATTATTATCATTTTTAGTAAAACACATAGACGAAAATGATGAAATAGTAGTTCAATGTGATCAAGGAAATACTACATATGAAGTATATAAAGTAATTGATTCTTTTAGTGTTCTTCGTTTAAAAAAAATAGAATTTCCATTAAATGGTCATTTTTCAAATTTTAAAAATAATTTAAAAGAACATTGCACAGGCGATTGGATATTTCAAATTGACGCAGATGAATTACCACACGAATCTTTAATAACAAATTTAAGAGAACTATTAAAGGTAAATCCTACAACAGAAATGTTTTTAGTTCCTAGAGTTAACACTGTAAAAGGTTTAACACAAACACACCTTTATCAATGGCAGTGGAATATAAATGAAAAAGGTTGGGTTAATTGGCCAGATTATCAAACAAGAATTATACAAAATAATCATAAAATTAAGTGGCAAAATAAAGTTCATGAGCAAATAGTTGGGATATCTACAAAGGGGGCATTACCAATGGAAGAGGAATGGTGTTTATATCATCCAAAAGATATAAGAAAACAAGAAGCACAAAACAACTTTTATAACACAATATAATGAAAGAAATAGATAATTTTATAAAGAAAGTAGTAAAAAATGAAAGCGACACATTAGCTATTGATTTTGATGGAGTTATACATGATCATAATTTGGGTTTTCATGATGGAACAGTATATGGTGATCCTATTCCAGGTGCTATAGAAGCTGTAAAAAAATTATCTAAAAAATATAAAATAGTTATTTTTACTTGTAAAGCAAACCCTAAAAGACCATTAATTGATGGTAAAACAGGACCCGAATTAATATGGGAATGGTTAGAAAAACATGATTTAAAATCTTGTGTTGAAGATGTAACTTATGATAAAATAAATGCTCTATATTATATAGATGATAAAGCAATATCATTTAATAATTGGGATAATACATTAAAACACTTATAAAATGTTTAAACATTTAGAAAATTTAGATTATGAAATTAAAATTTCATTAGAAGATGAGGGATTAACTTTTGATCAAGCTACTAAAATAGCATGTTTAACACATCAACAACAAACACCTTTAAATATAAAAATTGGGGGAGCTGAAGCCATCTCAGATATGAGATTTGCTGAAAATATAGGATGTAAAGGTTGTGTAGCACCTATGATAGAATCCTCTTATGCTTTACATAAATTTATATCCTCAGTTTATAAAAATTCGTTTGATTTTAAAAACTTATTTGTAAATATTGAAAGTAAACAAGCATATTATAACATAAAAACTATATTAGATTCATCTGATGCAAGTCATTTATATGGAATAGTGTTAGGTAGAACAGATTTTATTCAGTCATTTGGTTATACTAAAAGTAGTGTAGATTCAGACGAATGTTTTGATATGGCTGTAGAAATATTTACTTTAGCTAAAAAGAAAGGGCTAAAAAAAGTAATGGGGGGTAATTTAAATATTAATAGTTTTAATTTTGTTAAAAAATTATATGATGAGAATCTTTTAGATTATATTGAAACAAGAAATGTAAAAGTAAAATTATCCTATGGATTTTTAGATAATTTTAAAGAAAATCTTTCTAGTATGTTAGAATTTGAATCAGAATGGTTAACATGTAAATATGATAATTTGATACAAATTTCTAAAGATGATAAAAAACGATTAGATAACCTTAAATTAAGAAACACACAATGAATATATTAGTCACAGGAGGCGAAGGCTTTATAGGTAAAAAATTAGTAAATAAACTAACTAAAGAAGGACATAAGGTAACTTCACTTGATCTTAAATCTACAGCAGATATAGTAGCAGATTTAAGTGATGAAAATTTTGATTTTAATTGTATAAGTAATATAGATTATATTTTCCACCTCGCAGCACAACCAGGAGGGTATTTTAGTTTAAATAATTCATATATAGATGGTAAATGGAATTGTTTAGGAACAATAAATGTAGTTAAATTAGCTCAAAAATTAAAAGTAAAAAAATTAATTTATACTAGTTCAATGGCTATTTATGGAAATCAAAAATCATCTTCAGAAAATTTATTAGGTAAAAATCAACCTAAAGCTATATCGTTTTATGGAGTAAGTAAGTTCACAGGAGAATTATATACTAAGTTAATATATGAACACAGTGGTATTCCTTATACTATATTTAGATTATTTGCTACATATGGGTCAGGTCAAGATCTTGAAAACGAACATCAAGGAATTTTAAGTATATATTTAAATCAAGCTTTAAATGATAAAAAGAGTGCTACAATTAAAATTACAGGTAATAAAAATAGAGTTAGAGAATTAGTTCATGTTGATGACGTAATAGAAGCTTTAATGTTATCATTTGATTCTAAAACAGATAATAATATATATAATGTTTCAAATCCAGAACAATTAACTCCAGAAATTATTATTAATGAAATAAGTAAGGCTTTAAAAAAACCTTTAAGAATTAAAGAATTAGAAGGTTATAAGGGAGATCAAACATATATTACAAGTAAAACTCATAAACTTCAAAATTTAGGATGGACTCCTAAAAATGATATAAAAGAAGGAATTAAAGAATTTATAAATAACCTATAACATGAAAAACATAACAGCAGTTATACCAGTTAGACAAGGTTCTCAAAGAGTCAAAAATAAAAATTTTAGAGAATTTGCGGGTAAATCTTTACTAGAACATAAAATAGATGTTATAAAAAAATTACCAGTAAATGAAATAATAATAAATACAGACAGTGAATATGCTATTGAATTAGCAAAAAAATGTGATATACAATATCATAGAAGAGAACCATATTACGCTAGTTCAGATTGTACAAATAGTGAATATCATGAATATTTAGCTAAAGTAACAGACGCAGAAAATATATTAGTAACTCAAGTTACTGCTCCATTAATTACTGTTGATACATTTATAGAAGCCATTGACATATATAATAATGTTAACTGTAATAGTTTAATGTCTATTAAAAAAATAAAAGAATATTTATGGTATAAAAATAAACCAATAAATTATAAATTAGATTATGCTCCTAATTCCCAAGATTTACCAGACTATTTTGCTCCTACGTTTGGGGTTATTATAGTAAATAAGGAAGCAATGTTGAAAGCTAAAAATTTTATTTGTAGTAAACCTAATTTTTACGAATTATCAGACACGGAAGCTATAGATATAGATACAAAATTAGATTTTGATTTCGCTGAATTTTTATTTAAAAGAAGAAACAATGCATAAAAATACACCTAATATAAAAAATCATATAAATTCTCAATATGATGAATCATATGATAGAGTTAAATATTTAAAAGATCAATATAAAGGAGAAACAGCTTACATACTAGCATCAGGTCCTTCTTTTAAAGAAATACCTCAAGAAGATTTAGATAAATTAAAAGATAAATTAGTAATATCCTTAAAACAAACTTTTAATGATGTTCCTAATTCAGTTGATTATCATTTACTTAATTTTTGTAATTTAACAAAATATGAATATCCTAATCCAAATACTATTGTAGGATGGACTGTATGGGATAACAATCAACCTAATGTTATAGCACAAAATTTTCCAGTTGATTTTATTTTAGGTACTTTTAAATTAAATGATGGAGCACCTAATATAGAAAATTCAATAGCTTTTAATTTAGATCAAATAGATTTATTAGATATGAATACTGATTTATCTCGTCCTTGGGGACCTGGTACAATGTACGAAATAGCTATGCCTTTAGCATTATATTTAGGATGTACTAAAATAGTAACAGTTGGGTGGGATTTATTTGGAAGTTCAATAGATAGATATAAAGATAAAGAAGCGCTAACTCAGCCTCATTGTTATGACAATAATGATTTAATTTTTAAAGAAACAGATACCGCTATAACAAAAAAAGAAATTATAGGAACTATTAACAGCACTGAATCAGTTTATAAATGGTTACAATCTAAAAACGTAGATTTAGAAATAGTAGATCCTAATAGGAATAATCCTGCATATAAAGAAATAAAAAGAAGGAAAACAATTTAAAATTATTTGGTTTACTCCAAATATTTTATTACTAATCAATAACAATAAATAATAATTAAAAAAAAGAAAAAAATGAATGTATTAGTTACAGGTGGTGCGGGATTTATTCCAAGTCATATAGTAGATAGACTACTAAAAGATGGTCATAAAGTTACAGTTTTAGATTTATGGGAAAGTGATGAATCTAAAGTTCACAATGGTAATTCTAATTTTGAGTTTATTAAGGGAGACGTTTTAAATGATGATCTTATTGCTCAGTGTATGGAAGGAAAAGATAGAGTTATCCATATGGCAGCAGTTTTAGGTACTGCAGAAACAATAACTACTTTTGATGTAGAAAAAGTATGTACTGTTAATATAGTAGGTACTACTAAAATATTAAAAGCTGCTAAAAAAGCAGGAGTAGGTAGAGTATTAATTCCAACAACACCAGATGTTCCTTGGATTAACCCATATAAAATTACTAAAGCAGCAGTTGAAAAACTATGTCAATTATTCTCTATAGAATATGATTTAGATGTTGTTGCATTAAAATTAGGTAATATTTATGGTTCTAGAGAAAGATGGTTAGAAGGTCCTAAAGAAGCACCTTATAATTACCAAAAAATTATCCCAACAATTTTAATGGATGTAATGGCAGGTAAAAACTTTAAAGTTTATGGAAATGGAGAACAACAATCAGAGTACATATACGTTGATGATGTAGTTGAAGCATTTATGAGAGCTATGAATTCTGAAAAAGATTTAAGAGGAAAAATTATTCATGTTGGATGTGGAGTTAGTAATTCTGTAAATGAAATTATCGCTGCAACTGCAAAAGCATGGGGTAGAGAAATTCCAGTAGAATATATTGATATGAGACCAGGTGAAATACACTTTTTAGCATATTTAGATCCTGAACCTATGAAAGAACATTTAGATTATGAACTACAATGGAAATTACATGAAGGTTTAGTAGAAACTATTAAGTACTACGAAGAAATGCATATAAAGTATAATGGGTAATAGGTTTTCTTACGATGAATACAAGGAAATAATCTCGTTAATTCAAGAATATTTACCTATAGTAGATTTTAATGATGTTATAGATAATAACTTAGACAAGTACTGTGTTATTAGACATGATGTAGAATATTCACTTGATAGAGCTTTACAATTAGCTAAATTAGAAAATGAATTAAATGTAAAATCTACATATTGTATTCAAGTAAGAAATAATATATACAATGCTATATCTGATAAAAATATTGAATTAGTAAAACAAATACATACATTAGGACACGAGATAGCCTTACATCAAGACCCTCCAGCGGGTCTTGATGATTTTGGCTTACAAAGATATCTGTTACAAGATATAAGAGTTTTAAGTGCGTATTATGATTTACCTATAAAAGTATTTTCATATCATAGACCTAAGCAAGAATATTTACAAAAATATTTCACTGTAGGGGATTTAATAAACACTAATGGAAATAAATTTTTCCATTATTTTAATGGTAAGGGTACAATTAAGCCTGAAGAAAGAGACGTAACATATCTAGCAGATTCAAATCATTTATGGAAATGGGGGGATCCTAAAGATGTAGATTTTTCTAAAATTAATAAACTCCAAATGAATATGCATCCTTACTCATGGTCTAAAGAGGGTCTTAATAATCTTGATAACACAATACATGTAGTTAAAGAAAGAACTCAAGAATTAACACATTCAATGACTGAAATAAAAACATTCCCAAGGGAATTATTAAAATGGAATTTTTCATGAAACAAAATGTAGTATTTTTAACAAAATTAAGGTATGATAGAGGCATCTCAGAACCATCAAAAAATTCTTGGGAATATTGGTGCTATAAAAACAACCATAAATTATTTATTCATGAAGGTGAAAACCCTTGGAATAATCTTTTTGATGTATTTAATATATTAGAAGAAAATAACATAGAATATAATAAAATATTTGTAGTAAATGGTTCTTCAATAGTAAAATGGGACTGCCCTAACATATTTGATCTAACAGATGATAGATTAGGAGCATGGAGAGAAATGGGTAATTTAGGTGCTATATATAAAGACATTCAAGATTCAGGTTTAGATGTAGATATATTTAAATATGTAAATTATGGTTCTTTTATTATTAATAAAAATCATAAGGAATTTTTTGAAATAGCCTCTAAAACAACTCATAGAAATATTACTGAGACATCTTTTCAAACATCTGTAAACAGTCTTTTACAATCAAATTCTATTGAAATTAATATGGATATATCAAGAGAATATAATTTAAATCATATGATGCCATATGATTGGTATTCTTATAACTGGCAAGATGGAAAAGATAAAACTAATTTTTTTATTAAATATGCTTACCTATGGAGATTTGATGATTTAGATAATAACAAATACACTGACATATCATCTCAAATATGGAATAGTATTAAAAATAAATATACAAGCATATGAAAAATATAGTTTTTATGATGGACATTGATCTGGAAGGTAAAGGAGATCACGATAATAGATATCATAGTAAAAGACGTTTACCATATCAATACTCAATAGCTAGTTGGAGACAATGGTGTGAAAAACATAATTGTGAATTATTTGTCTTAAATGATTTACTTTACCCTAATACAGAAATGCCTATATGTTTTCAAAGACATTATATTTTTGATCTTATGGAAGCTAACAACATAGAATATGACCAAATATTATCTGTAGATGCAGACACTATAGTACATCCAGATTGTCCTAACTTTTTTGAAATGACTAATAACAAGTATACTGTGGTTCAAATTGATGGTAGTTGGGATTGGGTTATGAGAAGTATAGAAAATTATTCTAATCATTTATTTAATGGTTTTAAAATGCCTTGGGATCAATATTTTGATAGTGGATT
>CAJQJC010000083.1 GCA_905478565.1 uncultured Candidatus Pelagibacter sp.
ATCAACATTATGGATTTGGTGTTGATATTAAGATTATAAATTTAATTAATAAATTTTTATTAAAGAATATTAAAGTTACTTTTACTTTTTTAAATATAGTTAGTTTAAAAAATATGAACAATAGGCTCAAAAAAAGAAAAAAATTAAATCGCTATGACAAATTTAATACAGTTTTTTATAACAAAGTTCAAAAAGGTTTTTTAGATATTTTGAAAAAAAAAAAAAATAAATATCTTAAAGTTAATTCTAATTTAGAAATAAATTTAAACAAAAAATTAATTATTAATAAGATTAAAAAATTAATTAAATAATGAATATAGAACCAATATCAAATATTAATCTCTATGGTTTAGAGAGGTACTTTAAAGAATGTGCTTCATTGCATGATTCAAACAAATTACCAAATAAAATTTTATTTTCTGGGAAAAAGGGTTTGGGTAAATCAACATTGGCTTATCATATCATTAACTATGTATGCTCTCAAAATGAAGATAATAAATATGATAGAAACAACAACATAATTAATGTTGAAAATAAATCTTTTAAATTAATACAAAATGGAACACACCCTAATTTTTATTTAATTGATATTTTTGAAGGTAAAAAAAATATTGATATTGAACAAATTAGAGCAATGATAGCTCATACTAACAAATCTAATTTTAATGATAAACCACGGTTTATATTAATTGATAATATTGAAAATCTAAATAAGAATTCTATTAATGCATTATTAAAAATTGTTGAAGAACCCAAAAAAAATTTATTTTTTATACTAATTCATAATAATCAAACTAAGATACTGCCAACATTAATTTCCCGTTGTCTCACATTTAATATTAATCTAAATTTTAATGAAGTTGTGTCTATATCAAATAAAATCACCAAGAAAAATATTTTTGAAATATTAAACGAGAATTTAATAAATCACTATAGCAGTCCAGGTCAAATTGTTAGGTTAATCAATTATTCTAATGAAAAAAAAATTGATCTAAAAAATTTATCATTAGAAAATCTGCTTATCAATTTAATTGATAATAATAGTTATAAAAAAAACACATATGTTAAAGAATTGTTAATAGATCTAATTCAGTTATTTTTTTTAAATAAATATAAGTTATCACACAACAAAAAAAACTATATTAATTTATATCATGATTTTATGCTTAAAATTTATAATACAAACAAATTTAATTTAGATGAAGAAAGTTTATTTTTAGAGTTCAAAACAAAATTATTAAATGTCTAAAAATTTCTATATATCAACACCTATATATTATCCCTCCGCTAATCCACATATGGGGCATGCTTATTCAAGTATAATTGCAGATTTTTTTGCAAGATTTAAACGTATTGATGGATATGATGTTTGTTTTCTTACAGGTACTGATGAGCACGGTTTAAAAATTCAAAGAGCTGCTGAAAAAAAAGGTGAAGATCCACAATCTTTTTGTAACGAAATAAGTCAAACTTTTAGAAATCTTACGGAAGTTTTAAACTTATCAAATACAGATTTTATAAGAACTACAGAAGAAAGACATAAGAAAACTGTGCAATATTTATGGTCTCAACTTGAAAAGAATGGTGATATTTACTTGTCTAAATATTCTGGTTGGTATTCAGTTTCAGATGAGGCATTTTATAACACAGATGAGATTGAGGAGAAAAATGGAAAAAAAGTTTCTATTTCCTCCGGGTCTTCTGTTGAGTGGATAGAGGAGGAGTCTTACTTTTTTAAGTTATCAAAATGGCAAGATAAACTTTTAAAACATTATGAGGAAAATAAAGATTTTATTTTACCAAAATCAAGAAAAAATGAAGTAATTAGTTTTGTAAAAAGTGGCCTTAAAGATTTATCTATCAGTCGAAGGACTTTTTCTTGGGGCATTAAAGTTCCAAATAATTCTGATCATGTTATTTATGTGTGGTTAGATGCTCTAACAAATTACATAAGTGCATTAAATTATGTAGAAACAAATAGTAAGTCATATAAGAAATTTTGGCCTGCGTCGGTTCATTTAATTGGAAAAGATATTTTACGTTTTCATGCAGTTTATTGGCCAGCTTTTTTAATGGCTGCAAATATTCCACTACCATTAAGGGTATATGGACATGGTTGGATTTTATCAGGTGATGAGAAAATGTCTAAATCAAAAGGTAATATTTTAGATCCATTAGAAATCATTAAAACTTATGGTCTTGACCCATTAAGATACTATTTAATTAAGGAAGTTTCTTTTGGAAATGATGGAAATATTTCCAAAGAAAAATTAGAAAACTGTATTAATAGTGATTTAGCAAACAACTTTGGGAATCTTTGTCAAAGAGTTACAGCTTTTGCCCAAAAAAATTGCTCTGCAAAAGTACCCAAAATTATAAAATTCAATAAAGAAGATCTAGAAATGCTAAATAAGTTTACTAATAATTTGGAAAACATTAGAAATGAAATTGATAAACAAAATGTAAATTTCTATATTGATTTCATTGTTAACGCTTTGTTTGAGGCTAACAAATACTTCAATGACCAAGAACCATGGAAAAAAAAAGAAGATTTAGATAGATTAAATACTATTGTATATACATCTTTAGAAATGATTAGAAAAATTTCATTTATGTTATATCCAATTATTCCCCAAACAATAAATAAAGTTTTAAAAATTTTTAATTTAGACTCAAATGCAATATCTTTGGAGTCGATAGCATCTCATGATAAACTTAGATCTGGAGAGCCTATTAATAAAATTGATATATTATTTAAAAAGATTGAAAAAAATAATGATTGATTCACATTGTCATTTAGATCACGAACCATTACATGCAAATATTAAAGATATAGTTAAAAGATCTAAAGAAGTTGGTATATCAAAACTTCTAACAATATGTACAACATTTTCTAGTTTTGAAAAAATTAAATCAATTATCAAACAAGACGAAATTATTTTTGGAACTTTTGGTATTCATCCACATGAAACTAAAACAGATATTGTAGATAAGAATATGATAGTTGAAAATGTTAAACAAAATAAAAAAATTATTGGTGTTGGTGAGACTGGTTTAGATTTTTTTTATAATAATAGTGATAAAATAAAACAAATTGACAGTTTTAAAGTTCATATTGAAGCCTCAATACAACTTGATGTTCCAATCATTATACATTCAAGAAATGCTGAAACAGAAACTTTTGATATTTTAAATTCTTATAAATCCTCAAACCTTAAAATCCTAATGCATTGTTTTACGGGTTCATTAAGTTTTGCAAAAAAATTAATGGAATTTGACACTTTTTTTTCTGCTAGTGGAATTATTACGTTTAAGAATAGTGTTGATTTACAAGAAACTTTTAGAGAAATTCCTCTAGAAAAATTACTTATTGAAACTGATAGCCCTTTTTTGGCTCCAATTCCAATGAGGGGCAAAAAAAATGAACCTAGTTTCATTAAGTATACTTTAGAAAAAATATCTACTATTAAATCAAAAACAACTGAAGAAATGTCAATTTTAACTACTGATAATTTTAATAGATTATTTAACACCTAAACCATTAATGGCAATTACATTTATTATTTTAGGTAGTGGTAGTTCAATGGGTGTACCAAGAGCTGATGGTTATTATGGAAATTGTAATTTAAAAAATAAAAAAAATCATAGAACCAGATGTTCTGCACTAATCAAATTTAACAAACAAAATTTCTTAATTGATACATCTCCTGATTTAAGACAACAATTATTAAAAAATAAGATTAAGAATATAGATAAAGTGTTTTATACACATCTTCATGCAGACCAAACACATGGAATAAACGATCTAAGACCATTTTTTTTAATAAAGAAAAAACAAATACCTATTTTTGGAGATTTAAAAACTAGTAAATATTTATATTCAACATTCAAATATTGTTTCAAATCATCTCAGGGATACCCTTCAACTTTAAAAATTAATATTTTAAAAAACAGAAATTTATTTAAACATCAAAATAAAAAAATTTTAATTGAGTCTTTTCCAGTAAAACATGGAAATATAGATAGTCTTTGTTATTTAATTAACAAAAAATTGGCATATGCTAGTGATATTAGTTTATTTTATAAAAAAGATTATAGAAGATTAATGAAATTAGATTTTTTGATAATTGATTGTCTATGGTACAAAAAACACTCGGCTCATTTTAATTTATCACAGGTTTTAGAGTTAGTTAATTTTCTGAAACCAAAGAAAACAATTTTAACAAATATGCATAGTGATTTAGATTATGATCAGTTAAAAAAAAAGTTACCTAAAAATGTTATTCCTGGATTTGATGGAATGAGCGTTAATTTAAAGGATTGACTCTATTTGATTAATGATTTTTTTTGAAAGTGGGTCAATAAATGAATTATAGGTGTCCTGTACCTTTCCCTCTTTATTAATTAGAATTTTATGAAAATTCCATTTTGGGACAGTAGATTTTCCATGATTTTTCTTTGCCCATTGGTAAATCTGGTGAGCATTATCTCCTTTAACTTCAATTTTATCTGTAATAGGAAATGTAATATTAAAATTAGTTTCACAAAAATCCTTAATTTCTGAATTGGACCCTGGTTCTTGGCCACCGAATTGGTTTGAGGGAACACCAATTACATAGAAACCTTTATCTTTGTACCTTTCATATAGCTCTTGAAGTCCAGAATATTGTTTTGTGAAGCCACATTTACTAGCAACATTTACTAATAGTATAGTGTTTCCTTTGTATTTTTTTAAATCAATAGTTTCGTTATTAATGTTTTTTATAGTGTGATCAAAAAAAAGTTTCTCGTATTTGGCGTCACCTTTTTCAAAGAATGCAGACATGAACATAATTAGTAAAATTAATAATTTTTTATTTTTTAACATGACTTATTTTTTAGATGCATACAATAATATAAAATAACCAAATACTGTTGATAATAAAGATCCTGAAAGAACACCAATTTTTACACCATCTATATATTGAATATTCTCTACAAAAGCTAAGTTTCCAACAAACAAACTCATTGTAAATCCAACACCAGTTAATATAGAAACCCCATACAAACTTAACCAACTAGACTTATCAGGCATCTGTGCCACACCAAGTTTTACAGCAATAAAAGAAATTAACATTACACCAATTTGTTTACCCACAAATAACCCCAAAAGTATACCTAGTGGAACAGGTTCTAATAAAGACATTAATGACAATCCTTCTAATGAAACACCAGCATTAGCAAATGCAAATATAGGCATTATCATAAAAGCAACATAGGGACTTATTGCGTGTTCAAGCTTAATTAACAAAGAAAAATCTTTGTCTTTGATTCTGTGAGGTATGGTTGAAGCCAAAAGAACCCCAGCTATTGTTGCGTGAATTCCGGATTTGTATGTAAAGAACCACATAAAGGCACCAATTATTAAATAAGGCATAAATTTTTTTACACCAAATTTATTCAAAATAAGTAACAATATATATGAGATCAGTATTAAACTTAAATAACTAATACTTAAATCACCAGAATAGAAAAATGCAATAATCAATATTGCACCTAGGTCATCAATAATAGCAAGAGCTGTTAAAAAAATTTTTAAAGAAATTGGAACTCTTGAACCAAGTAGAGATAAAATTCCTAGTGAAAAAGCTATGTCTGTAGCGGATGGAATGGCCCAACCATTTAATGTTTCAGTATTTCCAAAGTTAATAAAAACATAAACTAGAGCAGGGACGACCATTCCTCCAATAGCCCCAATAATTGGAAGTAGTGCTTTTTTTAAATTAGAAAGTTCACCTTGAATAAATTCTCGTTTAATTTCCAATGTTACAAAAAAAAAGAAGATTGCCATCAACAAATCGTTAATCCAGTGATGTATAGAAAGTTTTAAACCAAAATCATTGATACCCACAAACAAATATTGATTTAAAGTATCAAAATATAAATTACTAAAACTAGAATTACTTATTACAAGAGCAATAATTGCAGCAATTAATAAAATTAAGCCACTTGCTGCTTCTAATTTAAAGAACCATATAAACGGTTTTGATAAATTTTTAATCATCTTTTAAATTAAATCTTTTAAAAATAAAGCTATATCTTTAAATGTTTCATATAAATTATAAAGAAATATTTCTACTTCCGGAAAAAAAATACTTACTGGTATTTTTAATGTGTCAATAAAAACTATAAATGCTGCAAAGGATATTATAAATAAAAAAATAATATTCAAAAAACCAATTTTTTTGTTCGATGTAGATATTTCGAGTGTGGATGTATAATTTTTATCTTTATCTAGATCTGATTTTATAATTTTTTTATTGTTATTTTTAATTTTTTGTATTGTTTTTGTATTCTTTTTTAAATTTACAGGAACAGTTTTATTGGGTTTATCTATTTCAATCTTTTTAATGCTAATATTTTCCTTTGTAATTTCTATTTCTTTTTTAAAAAACCATTGATGTGAACATGCGCTACATTCTAATAATCGGCCACTTTCAGGGATTAAATCTGAATTAATTTCAAATTTTTTACTGCAATTGGTACAAGAAATTATCATAGTAGTTTTATAACAGATTCTGCCTAAAAAGCCTTATCTTAGATGTTATTTATCCTTTGAAAAAATTACTATCTACTGTATTAGTACACCAATCGGGGCGTAGCGCAGCCTGGTAGCGCATCTGGTTTGGGACCAGAGGGTCGCAGGTTCAAATCCTGCCGCCCCGACCATTATTATGAAAAAAGCTAAAATTTATATACCCACAAAAACTGCAATGCAGTCTGGTACAAAAAATGATGAAAAGTGGGTTATTGAATTTGAGACTAAAGATACAGGCATCAACCCCCTTATGGGATGGGAAACTTCTTCAGATACTAACTCTGAGCTTAAATTAGAATTTAGTTCAAAAGAACTGGCATTAAATTATGCAAAAAAAAATAAGATTAATTTTGAAGTTATTGAACCAAATAAAAGAAAAGTTGTAAAAAAATCTTACGCTGATAATTTTCTTAAATAGTCTAAATGTTTAAATTCTTTACTCAAAAAAAATGGTTTCTTTGGAGTATATTTGGCTCAATTTTTATTTTGAGTGCCACAAGTGCGATAGTTTATATTGATGTTCAAATAAATAAATGGTTTGGTGAATTTTATGATGTTCTCCAAAATGCTTTATCGAAACCTGGCTCTGTAGAATTAAATGATTTTCTAGGTTGGTGTTATAAATTTGCAAAGCTTGCTGCTATTTATATTATTGTTTTGATATTTTCAGATTTTTTTACTAGTCATTATACTTTTAGATGGAGAACTGCAATGGCAGATTTTTACCACGATAAATGGAATAGCGCACATACAATTGAAGGTGCTTCACAAAGAGTCCAAGAAGACACCTTAAAGTTTGCAAGAATTATGGAGGGTTTAGGGGTTGAGTTATTAAGATCTATAATGACATTAGCTGCATTTTTACCGATATTATATACACTTTCAAAAAAAATTACTGAATTACCCTGGTTTGGTGAAGTTGCTCATTCCATGGTCTGGGTTGCAATTATAACTGCAATAGGTGGAACAATTTTATTAGCATTAGTTGGAATAAAATTACCAGGTATAGAATACGATATACAAAAAAAAGAAGCTGCGTATAGAAAAGTTTTAGTTTTAGGTGAAGATAATTTAGAAAAAACTAATCCAACTATTGTTAATAATCTTTACGACGGAGTGCGTAAGATTCATTATAAAATGTATTTTCATTACTTATATTTTAATGCTGCTAAATGGAGTTATTTACAGGGAATGGTAATTGTCCCTTATATAGCATTAGCACCTACAATAATTACAGGAGCTGTAACACTGGGTTTTGTTCAACAAATTTCAAGAGCCTTTGGAAGAGTAGAGTCTTCTTTGCAGTATCTTGTTCGTAGTTGGCCAATAATTGTTGAGCTAATTTCAGTAAGAAGAAGACTTTTGGAATTTGAAAGGCAAATTGAAATAAATGACAATAGATAAAAAGTTTATTGATCAATTCATTAAAGTTTCATCAAAAGCTGCTCTTGCTTCATCTTACTTAGTTGGAAAGAAAGATAAAATAGCAGCAGATCAAGCTGCTGTTGACTCAATG
>CAJQJC010000084.1 GCA_905478565.1 uncultured Candidatus Pelagibacter sp.
TTCATATCCCTCCTCTAATTTACAGGATAATATGTTTGTTTGAGTGTTATTTTGATTACCCATACACTTATTATTCCATTGTGTTATTTTTTGACAAATGTAATTACAAGGTTGGTTTGGATTAGTTGAATTAAATGGTCCACTATTTGACCAAGTAGATACCCAACTATTATAATTAGGCCAAGCTGAAGCATCACATTCTCCACATCCTGATGTCCCTGGCACATTTGTTAAACAACTTCCGTCGTCACAATTTGGTAAAATTGTTGGGTTATAATTTATAGCATTAGGATCTGTACATCCATATACAGTACATGGTCCTTGTGTTGCTCCACATGCTGAACCTGATGCAGCTGTGTATGCATTATTTAATGCAGCTTGATCAACATAATAGTAATCATAATTACCAAAACCACTTACACTATCAATAGCTCCACATATTGTAATATTAGGATTCCCATACTGCATTTGTGATAATGGTTCAATATCTATAGAATTATTTATACATGCAAAACAGTCTGGATCAGTAGGGTTGTTATTTGGACTAGTACAACCTAAAGCACTAAAAAGTGGATTATTAGAAGAATCAAAAAATAAAAGGTCATTACCAGTAGTTGCTCCTGTATTAAAAGTTCCTGTAAAATTTGTATATGATGTTCCTGTGCTTATTGGTACTTGACCACATATATTTACATTAGGTGCTTGTGGACCATAAGGGCCTGTAGTATTTGAAAAATTATTAGTACTGTAAATAGTGCCATTAATACAAGTATAACAAGTTAATTGATTTTGTTCATTAACTAATTCCTTTATTGACTCTTTAATTATATTTTTTAACTTACTTATTTTCATAATTTACTCTTGCATTAATTTTTTAATTTCTGTCCTGATTCTCTTTTTTAAATTTTCATTTAATGGAGAATCCATTGTAATACCTTTCATAGACATTTCTTCTTCATAATCTTCAATTAATTCTACAAGATCTAAAGTAAACATTTCCCATTTTTCCTTATCATTATTATATTGTTTTCTTTGCCAAGAATCTAACATAAGTTTTAATTTATCAATAATAAGTTGACCTTCTTCAAGATTTAAATTATCTTCTGGGCTTTCTTGTTCTTTTAATATATCTACTAATTTCATAATATTTCTTTCTGTTAATTGGTTGTCTGCTCCTATTGTTGTTATTCCATTTTGTTTTAATAGGATTACTATTTTTCTAAAATCATATTCATCTATATTAGGAAATTTAAATAAATAAAAATCATTATCTTGTTTTTCATCCTCATAAGCTATAGGATAAGAAGACTCATGTCCCAAAACTTGAGTGGTTCTTCTATATTGACTTACTGGTATTCCTAAAGCGTACATCTTTTTTGTTTATTATAAATATAAAAAAGGATTGGCTCCTCACACCAATCCTTAATTATTATTGAACACAACCTATTTTATTTTAACGAGGATAATTGACTGATCTTTTTAAAACTTATTTTTTTATACCATATTTGTTTTTTAACCAAATTCGTTCATGTAAATAATATAAAACAAATTTAGTCACTAATTCTAGTGCTCCTATTTTTAAACCTACTGTTGGATCACCAGTAATAATCCACCCTAAAAACATCGTGTCTAAGGTGCCTACTATTCTCCAACTAAGGGTTTTTAAGATACTTCTAGTTTTAGATGCAAACATAATATAAATTACTTGATTGAAACTGCTTTTGGTTTGCTTTCAGGTTGAAGGGGGATAAATAGTTTCAGTAACCCATCCTTCATTGAAGCTTCAATTTTTGGTAATTCAAACCGTCTAGCGATTTTCCATCCTAAATTAAAACTACGTTTAGCAATACCTGAATGATGAACATGACGATCTTCATCATCTTTTTCATCTTTTTTAGTATATGATACCCTTAAAATGTCATCTTCAACTTTAATGTCAATTTGTTTTTTTGTTAAGCCAGTGCAGGCTATATCAAAATACAAACCATCAGAGTCTTCATAGACATCTACGGGGTGGTTAATAATTCTGTTTGTTGGTGTTTGAAATTGTTCTTCTGTTTGGAAGAAATTTTTGACTAATATGTCAAAAGGTGAAAAGTGTTTGTTTTGTAAAAATATTGTTCCCATTGGTAAACTGTTTTTAATTAATAATTCTAAAATTTATTGTTGTTAATCGTCCTAAGATCGATCAGTCAATCACACATACATACAATAAAAAAATAGAGCCGACGGAAGGATTTGAACCCCCAACTTGCCACTTACAGTGTGATTGCTTTAACATTAAGCTACATCGGCATTTGTTTATGTTATTCTTAAATATTCTGTTAGTACTTTATCTGTAGGATCTATATCTCTATTATTGTTTTGAAATAATTCCCAAGAATCTTTTGCATATTTTCCTACACCATAAAGTTCTATAACGTCTGTAAATCCTTTTAAATATCCTTTACTCATCTTTTGTAAAGTTTTAGCTCTTTTATTATAAAAACCTAATGGTTCTAATAAATCAGCTATTTCTTTCTCATCAGCATTAATCATTGCTTGTGGATTAGGATATCTTTTAAATAATTCTAATCTAACTGTGTCTATTGTTGTTCTTCTACAAAGATTTAACATTATACAACAGCAAAGCATTTTCCAAGGGTCATTTTGGTAAATTTCTTGTAGTAAAGGTCTTATTATTTTCATTTATATTTTCCAAAAAACTTGTACACAAACTAATACTGTTGCTAGAACTAAACTTGTTAATGTTTTAAGATTAATCCCTTCATTAAAGAAATAACTTACCATTATAGCATAAATTATCATTCCAACTCCAAAACCAATAAATCTTCCTGGCCATAATAAACCACCAAATGCTTCTACAATGTATTTAGTACCCCATATGTAAAAGAAAGATAATATCATTCCTGCTGCTGCTACTAGCCATTCATTTTTAGCAAAGGATTTATATAAAAATTGTCCATTTAACTGAAAAAATGTTAATACATGAGCTACAAAAAACGCTCCCATTCCCAAAAGTAGGGGTATTATCTTTATACTACTCAAAATCTTTTATCATTTTTTTCATGACTTTATCGTCGCTGAATTTATTACTATTTCTATTTACAACATGATATGATTTAATTGCTACTTCAGTTATCAACCAAGCCTCCTTAATTGTATTTGAATGGGGTATAGTTGTAATTTTATTTAATGCTGCATTAAAACCATACAAATCATCTTCGTATTCAAACTCGTAAGCATCCATTGTTTGACCTATTTGTAAATTATTTATATCACGGCCATTTTTAGTTGCAACAAAATACTTACCATTAGGATCTATTCTAGTATGAGCTCCAGGGTATTTTTTAATGATTTTTTTCTTAGCTTTTTCAAAGCGTTCTTGTGATATATTCATATTATACCCCATACTGGCCATTAGGTCCATCTATATCATGATTAATCCTACCTGCATTGATCTCTTCTATAGTTAATTCAAATGCTTTCTCCTGATTATCATATAACTGTTGTTTTTGTTCGTCAGTTAAACTGCTCCACCACGCATCATGGTTTGCTTGTGCTTCTTCTTGTGTAATTTCACTCATAATTTCCCTTTTTGATTATGGTTCAATGTACGAAGGCTATTTTAAATAACCAAATTTTTTACGTGTTACTTATGTATTCTTCGCCATCTTCTTTTTCATCCCATAATCCGAGACCTTTAAGATGTTCAATGTGAGATTCGTCCATTTCCCAATTAGGTTCTGGATCGTTATTGAATTTATTTTTTTGGTTATAATCTTCCATTTGTTGTAGTTGGTTATCACTCCATACGTTACCAACGTTTAAAAAATAACAGTTGTAACATAACAATTCAAGATTTTCTAACTTCCAATTCTTTGCGTTTCCATCAATAAAATTTAATATCAATGGCACTTTGTAGTCAACCACTCTACGTTCGTTAAATCCACAGCTATTGCATTCTTCTGCGATTAAAGATTCGTGTATGAGTCGCTCTTTTATGTCTTTAGGACTATAATTTGCTATGTCAACTCTACCTTCTAATATGTCCATTATAGGTGTAAGATCCTTCTTTTTATATAAATGTTTTGATATACCTCTACCCTGTCTGTTTAAATGTGCTTCAAACAGTGTTTGTCCTTCTTCGTTTTTATATAATTTAGCGTATTGTTTATAATGTGGGTATGAACAACCTAAAAATCGAGCTGCAGACATGTTTGATTTAGTGTGCTTCATAGCACGTTCAATCATGTCTTTACTTAGTATTTTTTTTCTCATGTTCTTGAACTAAATCCCAAATGTCTTCTGGTGTGTCTGAAGGAATGATTTCTTCAGTATCTTTATTAGTTAACACTAACATTTCTCCTGTTGGGAGAAATTTATCATATAACCACCAATTTATTATATTTTGTTGTTCTTGTGAAAAATGTAATTTGATTAGGTTTTCTATGGCTGTATAAAATGGATCATCATAATCCATCATGTTAATTTTATAATCGTGTTTCATGCCTAAAGTTCTGTCATTTGCAAATTGCAAATCTTTAAGCATATCACAAAATAAATCTTTTTTGAGTGATAATTTTGTAGGTAGTTTTTCTTTTAAACTACTTTTAGCACCTAAAACTTCATCAATGTATGATTTTATTTTATCAACATTATCTTTTTTTGACATAACCTTTTGTTTTTTAAACTATATCCTTACTTTCAATTAAAGTGTAACTAAATGAGTTACCGTGTATTTCTCTTGCTGTTTGACAAATGTCTAAAAATGTATGCCAATCATCATTGTCAGCAATTACTTGACAACCTGCAGACCATTTGTCTACTCTTGTAGATTTGCCTCCTTTTTTACCTGTTGCTCTGTGAATGTTGATTCCAAATATACCTGTGTCTGTTTTTGATTCATCTAAATCATATTTGTCATCACGATTATTATCTCTGTAAACTGTTACTGGTTTCTTTTGTCCTAAAGCTAAATATTTACCTTGGTGTAATCTTAATTTATGTGAACCTCTATATTGATTTGGTTTTAATATTGCAACACCTTTTTCATTTAGTATGTTTTCAACCCAATGTGAACCTGGATCTGTTGTACATGGAATACAATAAAATTGCCATTCACCCTCTATTTTATAAGACACAGTAATACAATCGTCAAATGCATTAGTTACTCTACCTTTTGTTTTTGAATTTCTAACACCTACAATATTAACATCATATCCTTTATTGTTATTATCTTCAAACCATTTATATCCTTTTTCTTTAACAGCTATTTCGATCTGTTCTCTTGTGTAACATTCTTTCATTTTATATTTTTTCTATTAGCTTTTGAATTTTTGAGCACACTTCATACTCTTCTGTTTTAATATAATATTCCATAGCGTTTTTTAAACCTGATTTCCACTCATCTTTAGGTACACTAATTATTACATCATGATTTTTTATTTCTGCTATATTAACTGATTCTAATTCTTCTTTTATCCCACTAGCTATGTTTGTTACTAAACTTCTCATCATAACAGGTTTTTTAGCTTTAGCTTCAAAATCTTCAAGTGATATAATAGGAATTTTTCTAGTCATTCTTAAGAATATTTTCAGTTGCTTCTCTCATCATTCTATCTATAGATGTTGAAGGCATGTTAGGACTAATTGGTGGTTTCATAACAGTTTTACTCATATCATCAGTGTCAAGTGGTATATTTGTTGTAGGTCCTCCTACAGATCCACAATACCATCCCTCATATGTTCCTGTGTCATTTTGTAAAGTACCTTCAAAGACATCTCCATTTGCATCTTCACCAAAACAAGAACAATTATGACCCCCATTTTGTTGAGCACATTGCATACATTTTGAATTTTGCACTGAACTTACTCCATTTTGATTATAAGTGTTACAGTAATATGATTCTAATAATAAACTATTTTCTCTTACCATGTTTCTTGCAGCTAGTTTTGCTAATTGTTTGAATTTATTAGGTTTTCTTGTACCAGTATCAAAATTACTACTTGGTGTTAAATTATTTGGAGATAAAGGGTCTCCTCCTTGTGTTACATTTAGTTCATTAGGTATACATTGCCAATCATCAGGATTATTTGCATTTTGTCCCATCACACCTGCTGTATTTTCATCCCAATTTATACAAGGTTCACCATGTATCCTACAACCAGGATGGGATGATGCGTTTTGTCCAGCTCCATTACAGTAATAAGATTCATTAAGTGATTCTTTTAAATAAGTTTCTTTAATTATTTTTTTAATTTCTTTTTTTAACTTTCCTTTTTTTAACTTTCCTTTTTTTGACATTTTATATTATATTATGTTTAACTAAATATTCTAAATATTTTTTACCTTTAAGAATATTATTATCATCTAAAGTACGAAGGATATTTTGTCCTGCATTTATAAAACCATAAAAATCTTCTTTTACTACGGTTTTAGATATTTCATTTAATTCTTTAACTTTTAAAGCTTCCTTAAGAAGTTGTTCATTTATCATTTCATCAACATCATCAGGAACTGGGCTTTTAGGCATTGGGGGAGTTGTAGGTGCTGCTGTTGGGGTTGGAGCTGGTACTTTTGGAGCTTCTACTTTTTTGCCTGTTAGAGATTTTACTATTAGGTTTTTTAATTGAGATAATGGGATAAAAAATCCAATTACTTCTACTCTTGGAACATCTGTGTCTTTACTTATTTGAATGTCATACTGTGCTAACGCCGTATTTAATTTTTCTTGTAAAGCAACTTCTAATTTTGCTTTTACATCTGATGCTAACATTCCCCCTTTAGGTTCAAATTGGATTTTAATACCTAATTTAGTTGGATTTTTATTTACACCTGTACGTAAATTAAACTTAGTAGATCCTGCTGTTACTTCAGCTTCTTTTAAATTATTAGACTCATTGAGTTCTTTTTTAATTAAATTTTTTATGTCTTTCCAATTCATATTATAATCCTTTTTTTGCAAAGTATGTTTTAGCTGCAGCCTGTGCTTCATAGTTATCTAAAAAATGTTTTATCATTTCAACTGAAAAATCATCCATGATATCATCAGACATACCTCTATATTGTTGTCTTAATTTGTTTATTGTTCTTGATGCTAATTCTACTCCTGGAGATACATCATCATCATCAAGAAATGGACTTTCGTCTCCTATGTCTCTAGATGATACATTTTTTTCAAACTCATCATCAGACATATTCATTTTATTTGCAAGTCTAGAATCAAAACTTTGTTCATTTAAACGTTGTTTAGATTGCCAATCGTGTATGTTAAATTTTTTCATTTTTTTTATTTTATATTGCTGCTACAAATATTTCCATATCTACATTGTATACTGATCCTGTTAAATGATTGTTATTTAAGACTCCATTAATATCAACACTTGTGTCTACTGCGTATTCTACAGCTGATCCTGAGGCTTTTGCTATTATATTTACTAAATCCCCTAAACCACTATATCCTATAGCATCTATATCTAAAGGGGTACTTTCATTAGCATCCATAGTATTGATTACTCCAGATCCTGAAGCCCCAGAATAAATAAAAGATAATCCTTGTCCTACTTTAGTAACAAAAGTATCATCATCTTCATTTTTAAATTCTAACATGATGGGATTATTAGTACTTAAATTTGTAAATCTCATATACCTTACATTTTCTTCATTAAAAGTACCAGCCCCCACAGATGAGGATAATGCTAATATTTCTGTTCCTGTTATAGGTACTCTAACTATTCTTTTATCTATATGATTTATACCATCTAAAGTAAAACGATTATAAGCATCATACTTATTATTATTTTGAAGAGTTACTGTTTCACGAATTTCAATTTTTAATTTTGGTGCCATAATTTATTTTTTTGCGAATTTTTCAGCTCCTGCAATACCAAAACAACCTAATACTACCCAAGTAAATGAATCATATATAGTCTCATTTATTACCAAATCTTTACCTAAATAACCCGTACATAAGTCTAATAATGCAAAAGCTACCATAACTAAAAACGCAATAAATCCTACTACGTTTTTTTCATTCCATTCGTTGTTATCTTTAAATATTCCCCACATGTTTTTGATTTTATTATACATATAGAAAAAATCTACGAGGTGAACATTTTTTTCTTACCTCCATCATAAACGTAAGCATGACCTTCAGATATTAAAGTTTTATTAATATTATATTGTTTACCTTCATTATCTTCAATAAAAATTTCACCTAAAACTCTACCATATTTTCCAACACCATATGATTTAAGTCTAAAATAACCCGATTTAGAACTAACTTCCATTAATAGTTCTTTATTTCTAGCTTTAGCTTCTAAACCTTTTGCTTTTTCAGCTAAATCTCGGGTTCTTGATTCCCAAGTGTCAATTCCACTGTATCTGATTCTTTTTTTAATCCAGATATCAAAACCAACGTCTATAAGTGCGTCAATAGTGTCACCATCAACTACTCTTTCTAATTTTCCTCTGTAAATGTATTTATCCATGTTTTTAATTTGTTTTTTGGTTTCCAATTTAAATCTAACGTTATCTTAGCATTTTCTGCTATTGAATTTTTAGGTTCGATTCTTTTTTCACCATATTTTTTATTTCCCCCAAACATATCAGCTATTTCATTTACTGTGTATGCTTGACCGGTACCGACATTAAATATATCTCCTTTATGGTTTTTGGTCAAATTAGCTACTAATATATTAGCTTGTATTATATCTTCTACATGGATAAAATCTCTTTTTTGTTCACCATCATTAACTATGTTAAGTGGTTGATTTTGAGAGTATTGTTCTTTAAAAACAGATATAACACTTTTATATGCTCCTTCTTTTGGCATCCTATTTCCATAAGCATTAAAATACCTTAAACACACTGTATCTAAATCATACACATCTGAATATAATTTACAATATTGTTCACCAATTAATTTATGTAAAGCATATGGGCTTAAAGGGTTAATAGGATGGTTTTCATCTATAGGTGTATATTTTGGATTACCATATACTGCTGAACTACTACTGAAAACAAATCTTTTAACTTTTAACAATCTACTAACTTCTAACATATTAATTAATGAATGAAGATTATTGTTATCTGTAGGGTTTTCTATAGAATATTGTACTTGGGGGGTTGCTGCTAAATGAAATATTGTGTCTACATCTTTAAATAAGTAAATAAAGGAATTCATATTCATATTTGATACGTCACACTCATAAAATATAGCTCGAGGATTAATATTTTCTTTTTTACCTGTAGATAGATTATCTAAGATTATTACTTCTATTTCTTGTTTTATTAATTCATCTACTAAATTTGAACCTATAAAACCTGCTCCTCCTGTTACTATTACTTTTTGCATATTATTAAATCATTTTCATATGTATTCATTTCTTCAAATATTTCAACTATTAAATTACCTATTTCACCATGAAATGTAGGTTCACCACTATCTTTTAATATGTCAGGTAATTGTTGAATTAGATTAAAATCTTGTTCTGTAAATTTACTTCCGTCTATCGTTACTAATATTTCATTTTGTTTTTCGTTATCTAAAGGTTTTACTCTATTATGTAAGTCCATAGTTGTGTTTACTTTTTCAGTTTCAATATAACTTTTAATTATATCTGGATTTACATATATAGTACTACACCATGGTTCTAATCCTGCTAGTAGGTTTGAATTACCATTATTTAATATAAAACCTATATCGTATTTAGAAGGTATAATAGGTTTCATTAAAGCATCATGTTTAACAAAATGTCCCCATTTACGAATAAAATTACGAGTTGACCTTACATTTTGTGCTAACCATTCAGGTGAATCTTCATATATATTTTTAGCTTTATCAACTGTATTTCTTCTACTACCTCTACAAGTCAT
>CAJQJC010000085.1 GCA_905478565.1 uncultured Candidatus Pelagibacter sp.
GCAGAAAATGTTAACGATTCAAAATCAACTGACATACTAGCAAACGTTTATAAACAAAAACCAACAGCGGAAAAAGATCCGGAATATGAGGAGTGTCTATCATGTCAGTAGCAGAGAAAATTAAAGCTGAAATAATTAAACCTAAAAACAATAATGGATTATTAGTAGCTAATCCCGTTTATAAACCATTTAGATATCCATGGTGTTATGATGCTTGGTTAACTCAACAAAGAATTCATTGGTTACCAGAAGAAGTGCCATTAGGAGACGACGTTAGAGATTGGCAAAAAAATCTATCTGCATCTGAAAAAAATTTATTAACTCAAATTTTTAGATTTTTTACCCAAGCAGATGTAGAAGTAAGTAACTGTTACATTCGTCATTATATGAATGTATTTAAACCTACAGAAGTTTTGATGATGATGTCATCATTTGCTTCAATGGAAACTGTTCATATAGCAGCATACTCACACTTACTAGATACTATTGGAATGCCTGAGTCAGAATATTCAGCTTTTATGAAGTATAAAGAAATGAAAGATAAGTATGATTACATGCAAGGTTTTGATGTTAAATCAAACCATGATATTGCAAAAACGATTGCTGTATTTAGTGCTTTTACAGAAGGACTACAATTGTTTGCAAGTTTTGCAATTCTACTTAATTTTCCAAGACATAATAAAATGAAGGGCATGGGTCAGATTGTTACGTGGTCAGTTAGAGATGAAACTTTGCATTGTAACTCTATGATAAGATTATTTAAAGAATTTGTTAATGAAAATCCTGGTATTTGGACAGAAAAATTAACAAGTGAACTTTACCACGCTTGCAAAACAATTATTGCTCATGAAGATGCTTTTATTGATTTAGCATTTGAAATGGGTCCTATGGAAGGTTTAACTGGACAAGAAGTTAAAGATTATATTAGGTTCATTGCAAACAGAAGATTAACTCAGCTAGGTTTAGAACCACTTTATGATGTTCAAAAAAATCCTTTAACATGGCTTGATACAATGTTGAATGCAGTAGAGCACATGAACTTTTTTGAAGGTCGTGCAACTGAATATTCTAAAGCATCAACTCAAGGAACTTGGACCGAAGCTTTTAGTTAATAATTTTAAGTGGATAAATTTCTTGTATCGAAAAAAGCAGCTCGATTAATTGTTCTACAGAGAATTGAACTTATAAGTTCATCATTAAAGAGAGTAAGAAAAATCTTTGGAAGGTTTATATTTTCTAATTTTATAACTAAATTTTTTATCAATGAAAAATTAATTGGTGAAAGTTATCATGATATAATGATTAATGAATTTTCGACAATAGAAAAGTTTATTAATAAAGAAGATAATTTATTTCTTAGTATAGGCGGAGGGTTAGGTGGTCTTGAACTCATGATAAATAAGAAATTTGATAATAGGAATTACTATTTTATCGAACGAAACTTTATATCTAAAAAAGTTAAATACGGATGGGGTGGTATGACAAATAGTGAAGCATATAACGACTTAAATCTGCAAAAAAATTTTTTAGAAACTAATGGATTAAAAAATGAGCAAATTAATATTTATGATTATGATAAAGATGATTTACCAAATATAAAGTTTGATTTAGTGATTTCATTATTATCCTTAGATTATCATTATGATTTTGACATTTATATTAATTATTTAAAAAAGATATCTAAACCAAACACAAGAATAATTTTTGACACAATAAGGGCTGATCATTTTAAAAGTATTTTTAAAAATGTTGAAATAATTAAAACATATGATGATACCGTACATAAATCTAAAAGAATTATGTGTAGTCAGTTTATTGATTTATAATAAATTATCTTTGATTTAGCTGTAAAACTTTTCTGTGCTTACTACCTTTGTAACTAGCAAGTGGTCTAATAAGTTTATTTGCAGCGTGTTGTTCCATGATATGGGCTGACCAACCTGTAATCCTTGATATTACAAATATTGGTGTAAAGAAATCTGTATCAAAGCCCATAAGATGGTAAGTGGGACCAGTTGGATAATCTACATTTGGATGAATGTCTTTTCTCTCAATCATCACTTTTTCTACAATGTTATATATTTTTTCAAATTTTTTATCTTTTTTAATCTTTGCTACTTTACCAAAATATTCTCTCATCGTAGGAACTCTTGAGTCTCCACTTTTATAAACCCTATGACCAAATCCCATAACAACATCTTTATTATCTAGAGCATCATTAATCCATTTAAGTGCATTTTCTGGTTTTTTAATTTTGTTCATCATGTGCATGACTTCTTCATTAGCCCCACCATGTAAGGGACCTTTTAAACTGGCAATAGCCCCAGTTATTGCTCCATGTATATCCGATAAACTACTAGTAATAGTTCGAGCTGTAAAAGTTGAAACATTAAAACTGTGTTCGGCATATAAAATTAAAGAGACATCAAAAGCTTTTACAATTTCTTTTTGTGGAACTTTTCCAAAACACATGTAAAAAAAATTTTCAGCAAAAGTTAAATCTTTTTTTGGTTTAATAATTTTTTTTCCTTTTCTGATTCTGTAGAAGGCAGCCAGCGCTGTTGGAGTTTTTGAAAAAATTCTTAGAGCTTTTCTCATATTGGCCTCAGGGGAAGAGTCAGATGTCTCTTTATCTTCCAATCCCATCACACTAACAGCAGTTCTTGCAACATCCATTGGATGAGACTTTTTAGGCATATGTTTTATTATGTCATATAAATTTTTAGATAAATCTCTTTCATTCTTTTCTTGTTTTTCAAATTTTTTTAATTCAATTGAGTTTGGAAGATCTTTATTTAAAATTAGATAAGCAACTTCTTCAAATCTACAATATTCACATAAATCTTGGGCAGCATAACCTCTGTATGTTAAAGAATTTATTTCAGGCATTACTTTTGAAACCTCTGTCTCGTCAACAACTATTCCAAGTAAACCTTTTTTTATTTCATCACTCATTATTCATGTCCATCTGTACTAAAATTATAAATTTTTTCATCTAGTGAGTTATATTTTTCATACTCAACTAACTCATATAATCTTTTTCTAGTTTGCATTTTATCAAGAATATTGTTCTGATGTCCATTAGCATAAATGTCTCGTAGGCCATCTTCCACATTTTTCATAGCTAATCTTTGTGTGGTTACAGGATAAATTACTATGTTGTATCCAAAATTTTCTAACTCTTTGTAGTTGAAAAGTTTGGATTTACCAAACTCAGTCATGTTAGCAAGCAAATAACAAGAAAGTTCTTTTCTAACTCTTTCAAAATCTTTTTCATCATGAAGTGCTTCAGGAAAAATAATCTCTGCACCTGCATCAATATAAGCTTTACATCTATCTATCATTTTATCAATACCCTCAACGCCTTTTGCATCAGATCGAGCTATAATTTTAAAATTTTCATCTTGTTTTGCTGCAACACATTCTTTAATTTTTTTAACCATTGCATCTGTTGAAATTAATTCTTTATTATCAAGATGACCACATCTTTTACGTTCTACTTGATCTTCTAAGTGGACAGCTGCAACTCCAAACTCTTCAAAAGTTTTTATTGTTTCTTCACAAGATTTAAATCCAGTATCTATATCTACAATAGTAGGTAAACTTGTTACTCTTGATATCAAATATGATCTTGTGCTTACATCTTGTAAAGAAGTTAGTCCAATATCTGGAAACCCTAAATCATTTGCCATAACACCTCCAGATACATAAACAGCATCATAACCAATCTCTTCTATTAATTTTGCTGTTAAGGGATTGTATGCTCCTGGAACTCTTAGAATTTTGTTTGTTTTTAATTTTTTGACAAGGTCTGATCTTTTTTGACTGGGCTCTTTTTCAACAAAGTGCACTAAAAAATTCCTTTTTTTGTATTTTTTTTAATTTGACTTCTTTTTACCTGAATATTTAATTTATTCAATTCGCCAGATTTTAAGTTTTTTAAGTTCTGAACTGTCTTTAAAAACCTAGAGCTTTCTTTTTTTTCTAATATACCATTTGTGAGAGTTAAAAATTTCTGAATATAGTTTTGTCTTTTGAAGGGACGAGCTCCATATGGGTGAGCATCAGCTCTGTCTAATTGCTCTATAATTTTTTTACCATTATTTAGAGTTACAACTACTTTTCCTCCAAAAGATTTATTTTTTGGGTTAGGATCATGGTATTTTTTAGTCCATTTTTTATCTTCATGTGTTGTAATTGATTTCCATATTTTAATAGTGCTTTTTTTATTTGCTCTTTGCTTTGTATAAGATTTAACGTGATGCCAATCAGCATCTTCTAAAGCAACTGCAAAAATATACATAATCGAGTGGTCTAAAGTTTCTCTACTTGCATTTGGATCCATTTTTTGAGGATCATTTGCACCTGTTCCAATAACATAATGAGTATGATGACTTGTATATAAATCAATTTTTTTAATTTGAGCTAGATTAGGTATTTTTTTATTAAGTTTTTTTGCAATATCTATTAAAGCTTGAGCTTGATACTCTGCAGAGTATTCCTTGGTGTATGTTTCTAAAATAGCTTTTTTACTTTCACCTTTTTTTGGAAGTGGAACGTTATATATAGCTTTTTTTCCATCTAATATTCTTGCTATAACACTATCTTCGCCTTCATAAATTGGACTTGGTGCACCTTCACCACGCATTGCTCTATCAACTGCTTCAATTGCAAGTTTGCCTGCGTGAGCTGGAGCAAAAGCTTTCCAACTAGATATTTCACCTTTACGAGATTGCCTTGTTGATATAGTTGTGTGTAAAGCTTGCTGTACTGCTTGATAGATTGTTTCAGTATTCAATTTTAGCATTGCTCCTAACCCAGCAGCAACACTAGGTCCTAAATGTGCAATATGATCAATTCTATGCTTGTGAAGACAAATACCTTTTACTAAATTTACCTGTACTTCATAGGCTGTAATTATTCCTTTTAAAAGATCCAGACCATTTTTTTTATTTTGTTGTGCCACACTTAAAAGCGGTGGAATATTATCCCCAGGGTGACTGTAGTCTGCAGCTAAAAAAGTATCATGAAAATCTAACTCTCTTACCGCAGTCCCATTTGACCAAGCGGCCCATTCACAATCAAATTTTTTTTTTGAATCGATTCCAAATAAGGTTGCACCGTTTTTTCTTGGATGCTTTAAAGCCATTTCTCTTGAAGAAATTACTGCCCTTCTATTTAAAGAGGCAATAGCAACAGAGGCATTATCTATCAATCTATTGATAACCATTTCGATTGATTTTTTATCTAACCTTGCATTATCTGAAGCAATTTCTGCAATTTTCCACGCTAATTGATTTTTCTTAGGTAAATTAATTTTTGATGGAAAAACTTTAACTTTATGCGATATCACAAATCTCCTAAATTTTTATGTGCCTATTAATAGTAAGAAAAAAAATTAAATCAATCTTTTAAATAAGTAGAAACTATTTTTTCAACACCAATAAAGTCTTTTATTAAATGATTGTGGTAAATTTCATTAGTATTTTTTTCTGTGTATCCATTTTCTAATAAAATTACTGGAATAGAAGCAGCCTTCGCTGCATTAGCATCAGTTTCACTATCACCTATCATTAGAGATTTTTCAACATCACCACCTAAAATTTCAATAACACTTGTCAAATGTCTAGGATCTGGTTTACAATAATCAAAAGTATTGTGCCCAGCTACATATTCAAAAAAATCATTGATACCAATTTTTTTTAAAAGATCTATCGCTAAATGTTCTTGTTTGTTAGTACATACTGCCATAGAAATATTTTTTTCTTTACACCATTTTAAAAATTCCATCACACCATTAATTAAAGTACTCTCGTTTACTATATTCTTTCCATAAAAGTTTACAAAATCATTAACCATTTCTTCTTTAATTTTCTTATCATTAATTTTTCCAAATTCTTTTTTTGCCTGACCCCATATAGATCTACCAAGCATAGCACCAGCTCCTTGGCCAACAAGATTTCTAATCTCCTCAGTAGATTTAGTTGGATAACCATATTTTTTCATGACGTGATTATGTGCATTCATTAAGTCAGGGGCTGTATCAACTAAAGTGCCATCCAAATCAAATAAAATTGTATATTTTTGAGTCATTATTAAAGTATTTTTAAGAAACAATTTGTGAATTAAGGTAACTTAAAACTTACTATAAAGATTTTTTTAAATGAAACAAATAAATTCACAAAAAATTCAAATAAAATTGCGTAATAAATTCACTAAGTCTGGTGTGAAGATGATTGGACCAGAAACAATTTTTTTTTCAGAAGATACAAAAATTGGAAAAAATGTAGTTATCAATCCATATGTTGTATTTGGAAAAAAAGTTAAGATTGGTAATAATGTAATTATAAATTCTTTTTCACATCTAGAAGATTGCAAAGTGGAAAATAAAGTAGACATTGGACCTTATGCAAGAATAAGGCCTGGCACTATTTTAAAGGATGGATCAAAAATAGGAAACTTTGTAGAAATAAAAAAAAGTATTGTTGGAAAAAAATCTAAAATTAATCATTTATCCTATGTAGGAGACACACAAATTGGAAAAGAGGTTAACATTGGAGCTGGAACAATTACTTGCAATTATGATGGAGTAAAAAAAAGCAAAACAAAAATTAAAGATAATGTTTTTATAGGGTCTAATTCATCTTTAGTAGCTCCTGTCACTATCAATGAAAATAGTATTGTCGGAGCAGGATCTGTAATAACAAAAAATATAAAGAAAAAGTCTCTTGCTTTAACTAGAGCAAATCAAATCGAGATTAAAAACTATAAAAGAAAAAAGAAATAAAAAATGTGCGGAATTATAGGTATCACTAGCAGCAAACCAGTTTCATCTGCTATTATAAACTCATTAAGAAAATTAGAATATAGAGGCTATGACTCTGCGGGTTTAGCAACTCTTTCTGGAGGAATAATTAATGAGGTTAAATCAGAGGGTAGAGTAGAAAATTTAGAAAAAAACATAGCCATAAAAAATATGCAAGGTTCTGTTGGTATAGGGCATGTAAGATGGGCAACACATGGTATACCAAATACAGTTAATGCTCATCCTCATTCTTCTAATAATGTTTCAATAGTACATAATGGGATTATTGAAAATTCAACAATTTTAAAAAAATTTTTAATTAGTAAAGGACATAAATTTAAATCTCAAACAGATACAGAGGTAATTGTTCATCTTATTACAGAGTACTTAAAGAAAAATGATTTGAAAAATTCTATTATAAAAATGCTTAACCAACTTCATGGAAGTTTTGCATTAGGTATAATATTTAAAGATCAGCCAGATTTAATTGTAGGAGCAAGAAGAGGTTCTCCATTAGCTGTTGGATACGGACCTAATGAAAATTATTTAGGATCAGATTCTTATGCGCTTAAATCAATGACTAACAAGATATCATATTTAAATGATGGAGAATTTTGCATTTTAAAAAAAAATATAGTTGAGTTTTATAATGAAGAAGGTGTGAAGGTTAATAAAAAAGTTTTAGAATTATCTTCAAGTGAGCAAGATTATGATAAAGGTGATTTTAAACATTTTATGGCAAAAGAAATTGAGGAACAACCAACAACTCTCAAAAATTGCATTAAAGAATACATTGATAATATTAATAACGAAATTAACATTTATAACTTTCCCTGGGACTTAAAAAAAATTTCTTCTATTACCTTAGTTGGTTGTGGAACTGCTTATCATTCTTGTTTAATGGCAAAATATTGGTTTGAGGAACTTTCATCATTAGATGTTACAATCGATATAGCCTCAGAATTTAGATATAGAAAAAATAGATTTAAAAAAGATAATTTATATGTTTTTGTTTCACAATCTGGAGAAACTGCAGACACATACGCAGCTTTGGATTTGTGTAATAAAAATAACATGAAAACTTGTAGTATTGTAAATGTTATTGAAAGCTCTATAGCAAGAGATGCAAATTTTGTTTTACCAATTCACTGTGGCCCTGAAATTGGAGTGGCCTCAACTAAAGCTTTTTTAGGACAAATGCTCGTTCTTTATATATTATGTCTAAAATTGTCAGTTTTAAATAAAGATTTAGATAAAAAAACTTACGTTAATAAAATTAAAGATTTAAAAAATTTACCAAAACTTATTGAAGAGACTTTATTGACTGAAAGTAAAATACAAACAATATCAAGTACTTTTACTGATGCAAAAGGATCAATGTTTTTAGGTAGAGGTTTTTCATACCCAATAGCTCTAGAGGGTGCACTTAAACTAAAAGAACTAGCCTATGTTCATGCCGAAGGATACCCAGCTGGAGAAATGAAACATGGACCATTAGCTTTAATAGAAGATGGAATGCCTGTTGTTGTATTAGCTCCAAGAGATAACTATTATCAAAAAACAATCTCAAACATGCAAGAAGTTATTGCAAGAGGAGCAAAAGTTTTATTGATCACAAATAAAAGTAAAGATGAAGTAATGTCAGAAAATATTTGGCAAACTATTGAAGTTGAAAGTGCCAATGATGATTTACTTCCATTTTTATTAACAGTTCCACTGCAAAAACTAGCTTATTACTCCGCACTTAAAAAAGGCTATGATATTGATAAACCTAGAAATTTAGCCAAATCAGTTACAGTTGAATAATTAATAAACTCTGCTAAAACACTTCTAGGTTGAATATGAAAAATTGGAAATTAAATAGCTGGAGAAATTATCCTGTCAAACATATTCCGGAATATCCGGATAAAAAAGAATTAGATGGAGTGCTTAGTAAAATAAATAATTTTCCTCCACTAGTTTTTGCAGGTGAAACACGACATTTGAAAGAACAGCTTTCAGAAGTAGTGGATGGTAAAGCATTTTTATTACAAGGAGGTGATTGTGCAGAAAGTTTTGCAGAGTTTCATCCAGATAACATTAGAGATACATTTAAATTAATACTTCAAATGTCTTTAGTATTGACTTACTCCGCATCTTTACCGGTAATTAAATTAGGTAGAATTGCAGGTCAGTTCTCTAAACCAAGAAGCTCTCCAATTGAAAATATTGATGGAGTAGAGCTACCTAGCTATTTAGGTGATAATATTAATGGAATAGAATTTAATGAAAAATCAAGAGTCCCTGATCCCAAGAGATTGTTTAAAGCATATTCTCAATCAGCTTCAACCCTTAATCTTATAAGGGCATTTTCACACGGTGGTTTTGCTGATCTTAAAAAAGTTCATACTTGGAACTTAGGTTTTATAAAAAAAACTCCAGCTGCTAAAAAGTTTAAAGAGCTAGAAGACAAAATAGCTGATGCATTAGCATTTATGGATGCATGTGGAATAAATTCAGATTTCAATAGAAGATTAAAAACAGTTAACTTTTGGACGTCACATGAAGCACTATTATTGCCTTTTGAACAAGCAATGACAAGAGTAGACTCTACAACAGGTGAGCATCATGATACATCTGCTCACTTTGTATGGATTGGTGATAGAACAAGACAATTAGATGGTGGCCATGTAGAATTTTGCAGAGGTATAGAAAACCCAATAGGAATTAAATGTGGTCCAACTTTAAAAAGTGATGATTTAATTAATTTATGCAATAAGATAAATCCTAAAAACGAAAAAGGTAAAATTACATTAATCTCTAGATTTGGTCATGAAAATGTAGAAAAATTTTTACCTAAATTAATTAGATCAATTAAAAAAGAAGGTTTAAATGTAATTTGGTCATGTGACCCAATGCATGGTAATACAATAAAATCTACCTCTGGTTACAAAACGAGACCATTTAACAATGTTGTAAAGGAAGTGAAAAATGTTTTTGAATGCCATCAAAGTGAAGGAAGCTTTGCTGGTGGATTGCATATAGAAATGACTGGTCAAGATGTAACAGAATGTACTGGTGGTGCGCAAAAAATATCTGACCAAGATTTATCTGCCAGATATCATACACACTGCGATCCAAGACTTAATGCAAATCAAGCACTAGAACTTGCTTTTTTAATTTCAGATGAAATTAAAAAAAATGCGACATTTTCAAAAAATAACATTAAAGCGGCATCTTAAACAATTGTATTAAATACAATTTCGTTTAAATTTCATTATTATGAAAGTATCTGAAAAAATACAATTTATAAGCAATTGGATAAAAAATTATGTTGAGTCAATGCCAAGTAAAGCTGAGTCTTTAGTTATTGGTGTGTCAGGTGGAATAGACTCTTCCGTTTCAAGCACATTAAGTGCTATGACTGGTTTGAAAACTATTGTTTTATCAATGCCAATTAAACAAAAATCTACACAACATGATTTAAGTCTTAAACACCAAGAGTGGTTAATTAAAAAATTTAAAAACGTTGAGGCGCACACATTAAGTTTGGATAAACTATTTGAGTCATTTGAAAATAGTATGAAGAAATTTGAAAATGACCATGGTATGGCAAACTCAAGAGCTAGACTTAGAATGACAACACTTTACCAAGTAGCAGCAGCAAACAAAGGAATTGTTGTTGGTACAGGTAATAAAGTAGAAGATTTTGGAGTTGGTTTTTATACAAAATATGGAGATGGTGGGGTAGATATATCTCCAATTGCAGATTGCAATAAATCTGAGGTTTGGGAAATGGGAAAAGAATTAAATATTTTGAAAGAAATTATTGATGCCGCACCAACAGACGGACTTTGGGATGATGGAAGAACAGATGAAGGTCAGCTAGGATTACAATATAGTGAATTGGAAGAGGCAATGAATAATATTAACTCTTTAAATCGTGAAAAATACGAAAAAATAAGAAAATTAAATTTGCATAAAATGGAGCCTATTCCAGTATGCAAGATTCCAAACTAATCAAATAGATTCACAAATCTATAATTAAAGTATATTTCTATAACTATGAATAAAGATATTTTTTTAACAAATAATTTAAGTAACAAAAAAGAAAAATTTGTTCCTTTAAACAAAAAAAAAATTGGAATGTACGTATGTGGACCAACAGTTTATGACAATCCACACATAGGTAATGCGAGACCGTTAGTTATTTTTGATATCTTGTTTAAAGTTTTGAAATTTAAGTATGGTAAAAAGTTTGTTACATACATAAGAAATATTACAGATGTAGATGACAAAATTATAAAATCATCTTTAGAAAAAAATATTCCAATTAAAGAATTAACAAAAAACATAATCGAAAGTTTTACAAATGATTGTAATTATTTAAATTGTGAAAGGCCATCAGAACAACCGAAGGCTACAGATCATATTGACATAATGATTAAAATGATTTCTGAACTTATTGAGAAAGGCTGCGCTTATGAAAGTAATAATCACGTATATTTTCAAGTTAATAAATTCAAAGATTATGGGAAATTATCAAATAAAAAATTAGAGGATTTGATTGCTGGATCAAGAGTTGAAGTTTCAGAAAATAAGAAGAGTCCTGAAGATTTTGTGTTATGGAAACCATCAACAGATAACGAACCTTATTGGGAATCACCATGGGGGAAGGGAAGACCTGGATGGCACCTAGAGTGCTCTGCTATGTCAAAAAAGTTTTTAGGAAATGAATTTGATATTCATGGAGGTGGTATTGATTTGCTTTTTCCACATCATGAAAATGAAATAGCTCAATCTAGATGTGCAAACAATACTAAAACTTTTGCCAATTATTGGGTGCACAATGCTTTCATTACTATGTCAAATGAAAAAATGTCAAAATCTCAGGGAAATATTTTAAAGATTAAAGATTTTAAAAATAAAACAAATGGACAAGTATTAAGACTTGCTCTTATGAGCGCACATTACAAACAACCATTAGATTGGAATGATAAACTTTTAGAAGACTGTAAAAATACTATTGAAAAATGGTATGATCTTTATTTACCTGTGAAAAATCTATCAAAAATTTCTGATGATATTCTTTTACCTTTATATGATGACTTGAACACTCCAGGTTATATTGCCAATTTACACCAACTTTATGACAAGGCTTTAAAGGGACAAGACAATGAAAAAAAATTGTTTATTTCAGCATGTAACTTTATTGGTCTCTTAACTGAAACTAGGGAAGAGTGGCTTAATTTTAAAAAGAAAAAATCTTTAATTAGTGAAGAAGATATTCAAAAAAAAATTGCATTAAGAGATAAAGCAAGAGAAGACAAGGATTATACAAAATCTGATTTAATTAGAAATGAACTTTTAGATAAAGGTGTTTTAATAGAAGATAAAAATGGTAAAACAGTTTGGAAATTTAAATGAGCAAAGAACAACTTTATATATTTGATACAACACTTAGAGATGGAGCCCAAA